>JAFGIW010000199.1 GCA_016929415.1 Chitinispirillaceae bacterium
TCGTCGCCTACGACCAGATGCGCGGGCAGGTGCCGCGCATGCTCATCATCAGCCATATCACCCCCAACATTCCGCCGTTTATCGACAGCATCCAGATACGGACAACCATGCTCAAGGCTTCCTCGATGGTTCACGGCATCTACCGCGTCGGATTTCCCGCGTTCGACACCCTGCGGATGCGCCTGTTCACCCACGACTCCTCGGGATCGGTCCGCAGTGCGGTTTGGAGCGCAAAGGAAAACGATCCGACCGTGGATTCGGCCAACAGCATGCGGGCGGTCTATGTGTGTCCGACGGAGGACTGCCTTGACACATTACAAGACTCCTCGGTGGTCGTTGATACCATCACGGTGACGGTGTTCGATAACCGGGGTGACAGCACGGTCCGCGCCGTCGAATTGTCGAAAGGCACGATCAACCAGCCGCCGCTGGTGAGAAGCATCCTGTTCGACAACCGCGGCGTCGTCTTTACCGATACCGCGGCGACGGTCGCCGCGCCCGGCGGCGCCGTGTATCTGCTGAAACTCAACGCAGAGGATCCCGAAGGAAGGGCGCTTACGGTGACGTGGAGCGGTTCCCCTTCGTCACGTTTGACGGAAAAGACGGATTCGACGGCCCGTTACGGCGCTCCCGCCGCGAACGATACCGATACGGTCAGGGTGACGGTTTCCGACGGCATGCTGACCGTAAGCCGGATGCTCCGGATAATCGTCGACGACGTCATTCCGGTATTCGACAGCATCATCGTTGATGATACCGTTTTCAAGGGGAACGATTCGTTTTTCTCATTGACGGTGACGCCGCGCGACACGCTGTTTTTTCTAGCCTATGCACGTGATCGCGATACCGCCGATTCAATGACCTTCGCCTGGACGTCCGGCAATCAGGACCGGTTCAGCATACGGATTCAGAATCGCGCCAGATATGTCTTGCCCGATTCATCGCTGAACGATACCATTATACTGACGTTGCAAGATGGTGATGTTCAAGTGGTTAGGAAGATCGTCCTTATGCCTGAAAACAGGGCGCCCATCGTTGATTCCATACTGCGCGACGATGTCCTTTTGGAAATGAACAACGGTTCCTGCCGCGATACGGCACTCGCGGGGGATACGGTCAATTACCGGGTGGTCGCACACGACCCGGAGGGTGAAAATCTGACCGGTACATGGAGAGCAGCCGACACAACCCGGTTGTTCGCACGGAGCGGACTTGCCGCCGATTATTTTTGCGGGGATTCGTCCTATGTCGATACGCTGTCAATTACAGTCCGTGACGAAAGCGAAGCGGGCGTGACAAGAAAGATCCTCGTTCAGGTTGACACAGTGGCCACGCCATGAATACGCCGAATCTGACGTCGTCGCTCGCCTATGCCATGAATACGCCGGTGGTGCGGACGCTTGCCCGTCAACGGGATCTGATTGTCATTCTGGGAGTGGTCGGCACCCTGATCGTGATGATCCTGCCGCTTCCGACGATGCTCATGGACCTGCTGCTTACGTTGAGCCTCTGCCTCGCCCTTATCATCCTGCTGGTATCGATGTATACCAGGGAGGCGCTCGAGTTTTCGGTCTTTCCCTCTCTTTTACTGACCGTAACGCTTTTCCGGCTTTCGCTCAACGTCGCCACCACCCGCCTTATCCTCAGTCAGGCCGATGCCGGAAGGGTGGTGGCGGTGTTCGGCACGTTCGTGACGCGGGGAAACATGGTGGTGGGAGCGATTATTTTCCTGATCATCGTCATCATCCAGTTTGTCGTGATCACCAAAGGCGCGGGCCGCATCGCCGAAGTAGCCGCCCGCTTTACCCTCGATGCAATGCCGGGAAAACAGATGGCGATCGATGCCGATCTCAATGCGGGCCTCATCAACGAGGAACAGGCCCGGTTCCGTCGCATGCAGATCACCCGCGAGGCCGATTTTTACGGAGCGATGGACGGCGCCTCCAAATTCGTTCGTGGTGACGCCATCGCGGGCATTTTAATCGTCCTCATAAATATCATCGGCGGTTTTATCATCGGGGTCGCCCAGATGAAAATGTCCTTTGCATCGGCACTGGCGACCTACACCAAACTGACCATCGGCGACGGGCTGGTGTCGCAGATCCCCGCACTCATGATTTCAACGGGCGCCGGCATTCTGGTGAGCCGTGCCGCATCGCAGACCGATCTCGGTCAGGAGATCACGTCACAGCTTTTCTCGCGACCGCGCGTGCTCGGCGTGGCAGGCGGATTGATGCTGTTTTTCGCACTGATTCCCGGTTTCCCGAAGATACCCTTTATCGTTCTCGGTTTTTCGTGCATGGCCGCCGCCTTGCTGGGCACGCAACGCAGGAGGGAAGAGATGCGCACGAAGGAGGTCGCCGGCGCGGCGCCGAAGCAGAAAGAAGATCGCATCGAAGATTACCTGCATGTCGATCCGATGGAGCTTGAAATCGGGTACGGGCTCATTCCGCTGGTGGATGCAAAGCAGGGCGGCGATCTGCTCGACCGCATCACCATGATCAGGCGTCAGCTGGCGACCGAGCTGGGCATCATCATTCCTCCGATCCGCATCCGCGACAACATCCAGCTCAAACCCAACGAGTACCGTATCAAGATCCGCACCATCCTCGCCGGAAGCGGGGAACTGATGAGCGGCGCCTACCTTGCCATGGATCCGGGCAGCGCCACCAAAAAGGTGCGCGGCATCGCGACCGTCGAACCCGCGTTCAATCTGCCCGCGCTCTGGATCACCGAAAGCCAGAAGGATGACGCGGAACTTGCAGGGTATACGGTTGTGGAGCTTCCCGCAGTGCTGGCCACGCACCTGACCGAGGTGATCAAGCGTCATGCGGACGAGATTCTGACACGCCAGGATGTGCGCAGTCTTCTCGATACGATAAAGGAAAAGAACGCCACCGTGGTAGACGAGCTGGTTCCGGCGCTGCTGTCGGTGGGCGATGTCCACAAGGTGCTTCAGAACCTCCTCCGTGAGCGGGTGTCGATACGCGATCTCGTCCTCATTCTCGAAACCCTGGCGAATGTCGCGGGCCGCAACAAGAACGGCGAGGTGCTCACCGAATATGTCCGCAACGCTCTCGCTTCACGCATTTGTGAAGTATACAAAAACGTCGACGGCATCATCCCGGTCATTTCGCTCGATCCCAACCTCGAAGCGCGGCTCGAAGGCGCGCTGCAGGAGGTCGAGGGCGCATTCCGTTTCGCGCTCCCGCCCGCCGATGTCGGGAAAATCATCGAAAAGACCGCGGCGGTCATCGATCAGGTCAAAACGACCGGGGAACTGCCGGTCGTCATCTGCGCGCCGACCATCCGCAGCCAGTTCAAACGCCTGATGGAAAGCAGCCACAGGGACCTGGTGGTCCTGTCGTACAATGAAATAGTTGCCGGCGTCGAGATCAGGTCTCTCGGAATGGTCTCGATCGGTTGACTTGAAATTAGAAGGCGATACATCCTATGAGAATCAAGAAATTTACAGCAGGGAGCATGCGCGAGGCGCTCCTGCAGATCAAGAGCGACCTCGGCGAGGAGGCGATCATCCTCAAAACGCGGAAACTGCCGAAAAAAGTCTTCTCACTCGGATCGCACGATGAAGTGGAAGTCACCGCCGCCATCGATGAAACCGCCGCCGCGCAGCCTGCGCTGTCGCCGATCACCATGAAATCGACCGGCGTCTACGAACGCCCCCGTCCCGCGGGAACGGTTATCGACCCCGGCCGGGCCGGACCGCTGGCATTGCCCCGCGCCGGCGAAAAGGAAGACGGCCGCAGGACGAACGACCAGCGCCGCGGCGACGACCGCCGCGACCGGCTGGAGCTGCTCGAACTCAAGGAGGACATCAGGAACCTGCGTGCAATGGTCAAGGGCATCCTCGAAAGCGGCGGCACCGCCGCGGCGGGAGGGTTCACCGGCGGATGGGCGGTACTTTACAAAAGACTCGTCGATTCCGAGGTGAAGCCCGCCGTTGCCGATGAACTGCTGAAAAGGGTCGGTTCCACCGATATCATGCTCTCCGACAGCCAGGCGGAAAAACAATTCACCGCGGAGATCGCCTCCACCTTCCCGGTTTCCGGGCCGCTCAAACTCAAAAAGGACGGCCCGATGGTCGTCGCGTTTATCGGGCCCACCGGCAGTGGAAAAACGACGACGCTGGCGAAACTCGCGGCACATTGCCGTATTGTAAAAAAGAAGCGCGTTTCCATCCTTACCGCCGACACCTACCGTATCGCGGCGATCGAACAGATCCGCATGTTCACCGATATCATCAAGGTGGGGCTGCAGGTGGTGTTCACGCCGGAGGAGGCGCGCAGCGCCATTGCGGAGTGCGCATCGGATGATATCGTTCTGGTAGACACCGCGGGAAGGAGCCAGCGCAACACGGAGCACATGAACGATCTGCAGGAATTGCTGACCGCCCTTCACGCCGATGAAGTGCATCTGGTGCTCAGCGCGACCACAAAGGATTCGGACCTCGTCGACTGCATCGAACGATACCGCGGCGCGGGGATCAACCGCCTGCTTTTCACCAAACTTGACGAGACGGGGAGGATCGGCAACATTTTCAATACGGTCCACCGGTGCGATCTTCCGGTCTCCTATTTTACTAACGGCCAGAGCGTTCCCGACGATATTGAAGTGGCGCAGGCCTCCCGGTTCATACAGCGGCTCCTGGAGGGGTGCGCACTGTGAACGATCAGGCGCAGCGATTGCGTGAATTGGCGCGGCGCCATGAACTCACCCGGGCGCCCGGGGACGATGATGCACGGAAACCGCAGCGCGATCACCCGCCGAAAAGCATTGCAATTACAAGCGGCAAAGGCGGGGTGGGGAAGAGCAACGTGGCGCTTTTTCTCGCGGCGGCGTTTGCTGCGGCGAAACGGCGGACGCTGCTGCTGGATGCGGACCTCGGACTTGCGAATGTCCATATTCTCCTTGGAATAGCGCCCGCCGGCACGCTCGCCCATGTCATCGACGGGGCGTGCCCGCTTGATTCCATCATCACCGCGGCTCCGGGCGGATTCGACCTTGTTCCGGGCGCATCGGGGATCGAACGGATGGCGAACCTCGACCCGGGCCGTCTTGCGATGCTCCGCCGGGAATTCTCCCGGATTGAAAACCGGTATGATGTGCTTCTGGTCGATACCGGCGCGGGGATCGGATCGATAGTGACGCTTTTCGGCTCGACCGCAGATCTGACGCTCGTGGTCATGACGCCCGAACCCACCTCGTTTGCCGATGCCTACGCGATGGTGAAAGTGCTCAATGAGCGCCGTTCACAACGTATCGGCGTTATTGTCAATATGGCTTCGTCCGAGCGTGAAGGCACCGAAACATTTGACAGATTGAACGCTTTAGTGTTAAAATTTTTAAAGCATCCGGTCGAGCATTTCGGTACATTGCCTTACTGCCGCGAGGTGGCGCAGTATGTCCGTAAACAACGGCTTATGCTGCTTGAAAAAGGGGACAGTCCTTTCGCGCGACGCATACAGGGTATGGCGCGGCGCATCGGCCATATCCCTGTTCGGACGAAAAACGGATTTTTTGAGCGGCTGTGGGGCAGGGGACGGGGTGACGAGGTGCAGGGACGGTGACGGACTATGATCTACTGGATTAAACGCGGCGGCAGACTGTTCGGGGCAACCGTATTTTTCGCGGTGCTGATAAGCATGATGCTCCGTCCGGATATGCTGTCGTTGCGCAACAGTATTACCGCGCTCGCTTGCGCGCTTCTGACGGGTTCGATCGGCTGGTTCATCGGCACCGTTGTCTGCGATATTCTTCTGAAGGGCGTTTGCGCCGATCTCGGCGACGGCGGCGCCGAAAGCCTGGTGGAGGGGGGCATCCTCCAGCGTTTACAGATGATGAACGAGCAGATGGCCCCCGGCGGCGAGGAAATGCCTTTTGAAAAAAACCGGCCGCCGGCGCGCGGCGAGCGGAAAAAGAGAAAGAAATAACGGCGCCGGCGGGTGTCGCCGTGGTGAAACGGCAGGGAGCTAACGGAGCATGGCGGGTCTGGAACATCTGTGGCGGGAATTCAAGGAGAGCGGCTCCAAAATAGCCAAGGACAAGCTGCTGGTCGAGTATGCGCACCTTGTCAAATTCATCGTGAACCGCCTGGCGGTCAATCTGCCGGCCTCCGTCGACCGCAATGATCTCGTCAGCTCGGGAGTGCTCGGCCTGATCAAGGCGGTCGAGTCGTTTGAGCCCGAGCGGGGATTCAAGTTCGAGACATTCGCCGGCCACAAAATCCGCGGGGCGATCCTCGACGAACTGCGTGCGCTCGACTGGGTGCCGCGTTCGGTACGCCAGAAATCGCGAGAACTGCAGCGTGTCTACGCCAGGCTGGAAAACCGGCTCGGCCGGATCCCCTACGATGATGAAATATGCAAGGAACTGGGGATTTCGCTGGCGGAATTTGAAGTGCTGCTCTATGAGGTGACCCCCACGACGATCATCTCGCTCGAAGAGGCGATGCCCGAACGGGGTGTTGATGCGAAGGAACTGAAAATAATCGATTCGATCGAGGACCCCGGGAGCGATAATCCGCTCAAGGAACTCGGATTCAACGAAGTGAAGGATATCCTCAAGGAGACGATCGCGAACCTTCCGGAGAAGGAGAAGCTGGTTGTCGCGCTGTACCACTATGAGGAATTGACACTCAAGGAAATCGGCGTCGTGCTCGATATTACCGAATCGCGGGTGAGCCAGATCCACTCGAAGGCGATACTGAAACTGCGGGCAAAACTGCTGCAGCGCATCAATGCCTGAGATGCGCTTGCGCGGGAGGAATGATGAGCGAAATAAACGTGCAACTTTCGGTGACGCAGCTTGCGCAGATCGACCGCCATCAGAACGACGCCCACCGCACGCCGGCTGTCCATCAGGAGCAGAACGCACAGCGTGCGCATGAGGAGGCGACCCGGCGGCTTGCCATGCCGGTGGAACCCGATACCGTGGAAAAGAAGAGGATCGATCCTGAAGACAAACGAAACGACCGGAATGAACGCAGGAAAAAACAGCGGCGGAAGGCGGCGCAGGATGAGGAGCCGCCGCCGATGCAGCAGGGCGGTTCTCCGCTGATCGATATTCAGGCATAGGTAGATTCGGGAAAGTATGACAGCTTCAATGACAACACATCCACAGAGCGTCGATCCCGACCGGATCAAACGCATCACCGAAAGCATCATCGGCCTGCCGACCCTGCCCACCGTGGTCGCGAAGATGATCGAACTGGTAGATAATCCACGAACCTCCGCCTCGTCCCTCGCCCGGCTCATCGCCACCGACCAGGCGCTCACCGCGCGCATCCTCAAGCTCGCCAATTCCGCCTACTACGGTTTTTCCCGCGAGATATCGACGGTCAATATGGCGATCGTGGTCCTCGGGTTCAACACGGTCAAAGACATGGGGCTTTCGCTTTCGGTGTTCGATGTGTTCAAATTAAGCAAACGGAACGAATCGTTCGACCTCACCCGCTTCTGGGAGCATTCGATCGCCTGCGGCATCGCTTCGCGCATGCTGGCGCGGTCGTACCGGTCGCGCTTTACGGGCGAGGCGTTCGTCTCCGGCCTGCTGCACGACATCGGCAAGGTGATACTGAACCAGTATTTCCAGGGGGAATTCCTCGCCATCATCGAGGCGCAGAAAAAAGGGGCGACCTTCGAGGAGGCTGAAACCGGCGTCATCGGCACACACCACACGCAGATCGGATCGTGGCTCGCGGAAAAATGGAACCTCCCCCGCATCATATCACGCTCGCTGCTCCACCATCACGAACCCTGGGCCCCGGGGAAGGAAAACTGCTATATAGCCATTGTCAACCTCGCCGACCTTCTCTGCCACCTCTGCGGTTTCGGCCACTCGGGCAGGCTGCTGCCCCCCGCGCCCGACGAACGCCTGTGGGAAATCTTCAGGAGCGAGAGCATTCCCCTCGAAGAGGCCGACCTTCCCCGCCTGCAGACGGAATTCCTGCTCGAATTCGATAAATCCGAAGCGTTCGTCTCCTCGCTGCATGAGGGGAGACAGGAGACGGGAGACAGAAGTCAGGAGACAGGAGACAGAAGTCAGGAGACAGGAGACAGAAGTCAGGAGACAGGAGACAGAAGGCCTTGAGAAATGAAAAGGGTGAAAATGGGTGGATTCGTTTATTCCTGCGTGGTAACCTCACCCCCTGATAAACTGAATGGATGTAAATGAATCAGTCGTTTTTCGTTCGGCGGCGACCTCACCCCTTGGTCCCCTCTCCTGTCAGAGAGAGGGGAAGGTGAATTTTACATTTCCCCCCTCGCCGGGAGGAGATGGGGCATGGGGGTAGGGTCGGAAGTAAAGAAGAGAAGTGATTCTCATTTCTCCCGCAATCCCTTATGCATCAGTAATTCACCGCCCGCAACGTCTCGGTAGTTCCATTAATCGAATTGATCTTGACGAGATAATAGCCGGGAGCGCTGGCGAGCGTGTATCGGCCCGCTTTGGCGAGAATTATGTCGTTGACTATCCGGCCTTCGATGCTGAAAAGGCACGCCGTTCCGGGACAATCGGCATCGAGAACGAGACGGCCGTTGCGGGAATGGAGGGTGAACCGGGTAACCGGGGTGATTGCCGGCCGCAGGGAAGCGACTTCAACCGTTTTCTTGTAGACAAGGGAATCCATTCTGAGAACCCATTCGCGTTGGGCTTCGAAATTGCCGAAATCATTAGGGAGAACACCCTTGCTGTCAAGGTCCATGGCCCCAAATTGTGTTTTAAAATAAGCGTAAAGGTCCGGCCCGGGTATCAGTTGGTTGGTTTTTACCAGATCATCGACCGCCTTAAGAAAATCCGCGTGAACCTGCCACCCCGCATTTGATTTCGTTGACGGTATCCTGGGAATTATTGGTTGAATTCCATGTGCCTTACAGGAATCGATAATGATCTGGAGATTAGTTTTAAATGCAGCAGCGCTGTCAGCTTTTCCGCCCCATGCATCAAATGTTCCTAACTCAATCGCCCAGAAATGGACGTTCCCCGCGACTGCCAGATACTTTGAAATATCCCTGACGACGTCTCCCGTAGTTACGCGGCAGAAATTACCTCCACGGATTATTGCAGGAGTATGAGTCGGATTTCTCCTGGTTATCATGGAAACGAAACTCGAATCGGCTACGTTGGTATCCCTGTCTTTATAACCGGAATCCTTCTTTCCTTTAAACATCAATGCCGTAAATTTAGTTCCCAGGAAGAACCACGTGTCTTCAGCACCGTTGGAAGCATCGAAAACTTCTATTTCATCGAATTTCCCTTTACCCTTAATAATATTCATCTTGATCCAGGCGGCTCCGGCAAAATCGACAAAATGCCCCCGCGATGCAACATTGTTGCCTTTTACTGAAACCGCAGGGGTCCAGTCTCCATCAGTACCATTGGTGGAATTGGAAGATGTTAAAATGTCATAATCCCCGGGGTATGAAACGATATTTTTGCACGAATCCTTTGCAAGAGCGATCGAATCCGTCCATGAAGTATCGGGGCAGTTCCAGACAATGAAAACCTTTGAGTACGTACCGGCAGCCACCTTGATCGCCACCCAGGAGTTATCGGAAATCGTCCACCTGGCAGTTGCATATGCACCGAAATTGTTGTCATTAATGCATGCCACTTCACCCGACGAAGCTTTAACCGTTACCCCCGTTCCCCGTGAAATGATGGGATTCGGTTTTACTATCGCAGACTCGATGAAGCAGAATGAACCGACAAAAAGAAGCAGGGCGCCGACATTCTTTGATGTTACACACATAGGTTGCTCCTGTAAAGTTGTTGGGAAAATTATGATAAAAGAAGTGAAAAGACAATTGTAATCAACCAGTTATGAAATTAAACTGACTATTATTTGAACCCCCTTGGATTTTATCAAAACAGGGATATTCTGACTATCCTGAGTTTTTGGTATCGATTATTATTCAAAGACCGATTTATGACGAATCTTTATTCAGAGTAATAATATAAATGAATTAGATCAGAAGTGCTTCTTTTAGGAATATTTATTGTGGGGTTTGTTTGGCGTGGTTTTTTAATGACGTCCACTTGTTTTGCTCAATTATTTACTGCTATTGAACGGGAAGACAGACACGAAACCCCACAAAAAAGCCATAAAGGTTCGGGTTTGAAGTACGAGACGCAGACCGAATGTAGGCCGCATTATTTTGAAAACAACCGCCACGAAGTACTCTAGAAGAGCCGTTGGTCGGACCTGTCGGATCAATGCGTGGGCTTATGCTTTAATAATCGGCATCAAACCAATCAGGGCAGAAAAAATTGGAATATGCCGTACTCATCACCTTACAATAACCACCTTGTGTCACCTCCACCGTATCCATCCAAAAATCGTGGCTGAATTCAATCGTATGATCCGGTCTCTCATCATCGTTTCCATTTTCACTACCCATCATGAAACTCTTGCCCTTCGCCATGATTAAAACCATTCCCCCCGGATTCTTCCACTGCGCATACAGTGTCACATCCTCCGCTCCCAGCACAAATGTCGCATTCACTGCATACGCAGTTCCGCCGCCGTTCTTCGCTGTATTCCACCCTGTAAAGGTATAGCCGGTTCTCACCAGATCGTCCTTCCCGGCTATGGTGACCGTGTCGCCGTAATTGTATCCGGTCTCGGTCGGCGCACTGCCCGCATCGTTTCCGTTCCCGTCATAGGTAACCGTATATTTGTTTCGGGTCCATCGCGAATACAGAATCACATTTTCTTCACCGATCGTGAGTATCGACCCCGTCGCCCGAGGCGACTATCAGGATCACTATTGAATCGATAAATTGTTCGAGATGGAGTTGACAGGTGACGCCGATCGAATCCCCTGCAGTAACCTCGACCGGTTCGACCGGAGCGCTGTCGTTTATCAGAGTGAATTCCGTAAGGGCATTGCCCGGATCTTTTGCGGGATCGCCGGGCAGCGCGCAGGAAATATGAAGCGCGGCAAGAAGGCCTGCGAAGAGGAAGAAACGGGTCATAATGGTACGCTTCGGCTTCGGTTCAATGATTGAAACGGGTATTGAAATATGGCAATATTCGTTTCCGGGTAATGCGTTTTACATCGCGCGATCTTATGCCGCATGCCGGTCCTACCTGCCTTTGCCGTCCTGCCCTCCGCAGTAGTAACTGCTACGGAGGACGGGAAGCCGGCTACGGCGAAGGCGGGCGGAGGACGGGAAGCCGCTTCGGCGAAGGCGGGCGGCGCTCCGGAGAATTACCGCAATGAGATTATTCATTTCTCCACAGGCCCGTATGGGCCGACATGCCTGTAGTAAAAGCGAGCTCGTATACCTTCGAGCCCCGTCGGGGCGGTATGTTACTCTGACAAGAGCAGTCAACCCGATCGCCATTATAATTACCCATCATCCAATAAATTTGTCATTACCCGTCATTTACCTTTTTCCAATAATTGCGACGGATCGAACCGGGACAGATCCCAGTATCGCAGCCTCTTCCCGTCATGCACCACGAATCCTTCCGGGTCCTGCATCCAGGTGACGGAGAAATCTTCGCCCCCGACGTTGATCTCAATCGGCGGAAGGTAGTAGTTGGGAAGGGTCTTGTCAATATACATCAGGTAGTACGAATCATCGCCGCGTTCAGGCGCCGCTACGAAAAACAACCATTTCCCGGAAGGGGAGAGCAGAAAAGTCTTCCGAAGAATGTAGGGTGACGGCTTCCGGTTGCCGGGAAGAATGACGGGAACCGGAGGCCGGTTTTCCGCCCAGGGAGTGATCTGGAAGAACTGCGTTCCCTTTTTGTCGCTCCGCAATGCCCCGTACGCAACCGCACACTCCTGCGATTCGGAAATGAGAACCGCATCGGAACGGAACACCTTCCACTGGTCGGTAAGAATGGGCATAAGCGGATGCTCGATGAATTCGAGATTGTCGTCGACCGCACGCCAGTTGTCGAAGATCGTTTTACCGTCGCTGGTAGATTCAAGAAAATAGCTGTATTTTTTTCCGAGAAAGATGGTTTCAAGCGACTCCTCTTTGACACAGAGACGCTTGAGAACCTTGCCGTTCTTCAGGTCTTCAAGAACGAGGGAGTAACTGAAAAACGATTTGTTTTCCGGAGTGATATGGGGGTGAAAGAGGGAGAGGACGATTTGATTTGAAGGATTTATTATTTTACCTGCTTCGTATTCATTTCGAATATTATAATTTGGCATTTTTGGTCTATAATCAATAATCTGTTTTCCTAAATTAAAATCAAGCACACCAACCGACGATTTTTGCGCTATTGTTAATTGATCCGGATCAACCTGCGGGTAAACTGCCGTCATATATCCGTCGAAACCCTCCCCCTTGAAATTATCCCTGTCCATTTTATCGCCGGATAGTGTAACAAACGTTATCTTCTCATGTTCTTCGAACCCGTAATATACTCCGATCGTATTCAAACGCATCATGGGGAACATGAAGATTACCGGCTTGGAAAAAAAGAATTCATAATATGGGGTAGGGTAGTTGTTGCCATTCATACGTTTCGCTCCATGGATTGGAATGAAAAAACAGACGGTAAGAATATATGGTAATGTTTTTTTTATCATTTCATCATCCTCGGGAAATCATCCGCCGAATCGGGGATATCGTTGATCCAGGTTGAAAGGCTCGATTCGCTCTTGCCCATTGTTTCGCGCAACAGTTCGATCTTCGGCGTAAGTTTTTTCAATCCGAGGAACTTCAGCGGATTGAGCACCGTGATCTGTGCCGCTAAAGTCTTATCGATCTTTTTCAATGTATCGTTTTGCAGTCCTTTATACACCCGTTCGAAATAGTGCTTGTAGGTTGCAAACAGTCCTATTTTCGTCCACTCCTGTTCCATGAGGTACCAGTCGGTGCCGAAGAGGATCTTTTTCCGTATTGTCTCGTCTTTGACCGCATCGGCGAACTGGTCGATGATCTTATCGTCAAACAGAAAATAGGAAATATCCACATACACATTCGGATATTTTTTACTCCGCATCAGCTCGACCAGCTTTTCAAACCAATCTACTTTTTGTGAGGCCCGCTGTTTGCCCCAGCACTCCTCTCCGCCGAAATGGGCGAGGCAGAGTTTAAGGTTCGGAAATTTCTGCAGCACCTTTTCCCATGCATGAGGGCTGATGAACTCCCGCGTATACCACTCTCTGGCTTCGTCGTCGTCGAATTTATCGTTGCCGATATGTTGCTGATAATAATACCGCCAGTCACAAGCATGCATACCGCCCCGGGAGCCGTGGCAGATGATCGGAATGTCAAGATCCGGTTCGGAACATTTTTTGTAGAACTGTAAAAGATGAGGCAACCGGGAGAAATCGTCGGGACGATAACCGAGAGCGGTGTACATTTTGAAGCCGATGGCGGAAATATTAATAGGGTTTAACCAGATCCTGTCTAGCTTAAATTTCAAAGGAGATGAAGCAACCTGGTCATCGGTTAATGTTTGTAAAATACAGCAAAATGGATCATCCCATTTTCCAATTAAATTGTCATAATCGTATTTCTCAAATCCCCACCTTCTCGGATCATAATGAAAAAATGAAATGAATTCACCATTACCTTTCAAGAATGCGTTTTGTATTTCCTTGATTTGTTTTACATAATCCACCCACTTGTCATATACGCGCTTAGTAATCTTCTTCCTTTCCTTCCCAACTCTCAATTCCCAATACCCCTCTTCGTCATGTTCGTAGATCTTCTTCCCCTCATACCCCTTATAATGTCCGAAATCCATATCCATCGGCATGTTGATGACGACTCTGTGCCGGTTCTTCACATCGCCCATGAGTTTTAAGTTCTTTTCATTAAGCACCGCTTCCGATTTCTTCATTAGTTTTGAAGCGTTCTCTTCGGTGCTTTTTGAGAAGATCACTCCGGGGGTTCCGGCGAAACCGGGAAGCATTTTTCCCGCAAGACCGGCGATTCCGCCGATAGACAATCCCTTAAGATGTCCTCTTACCAACGGCTTGGGAGCGCAATCGGTGCTCTGCACATGCGCATGCACGTCGATAAACCACGGAACGACGATCTCCTCTTCCGTTTCCGGCAGCCTGATCGATTCGCTCCTGAAATTCCCGTCTGCGTATTTGTTCTCGATCTCCGAATAGTATTCAACCTGCGCATCGGGCCGGCGGTTTTTGTCCTTTTCCCATGATTGCGGCTTCCGAAGGGTGAACTCCGTTTCCCACGACCCGTCCTCCCGCAGCCGTCCCTCCTGGATCTGATGCATGTCTTCGGTCCGGTCGTTGTACACCGTATAAAGCTTGGCGAAGACCTTTCCCTCCTTCATGTCGGGCCTGCGGTTGACTGCGGAGGAAAAGCGAACTTTCGTTTTTGCGTCAAAGGCGAATCCCTTTTCCGGTTTGATGAAGATGCCTTCGGTGAAAGTCACCTTGAAGAGCGAGATCAGGTTTTCGATGACCGAACCGGCTGCCTCCCGCTCCTCATCCCGCTTCGCGGAGAAATCCTTTTCATCCTCCTCGCCAAAGAATCCACCATTCCAGATGTCGGTATGGAGGATGTAGCCTTTTTTATAAAGCCAGGTGATCTTCTGATAGCAGAAGGTGACGGCTTCCAGATGGCCGTAGCGTTCCTTTGCGGGATCCTTGGCATCAGGGAGCATGGTACGTATGGAGTTGAGCCGCACATGTTCGAGGGTCATGCGGAAGTATTCAGTTTCTTTGCGGCCCCGCCAAGCGGGATTATCGTATTCGTACCACCGTATCTCGATCTGCGGCAGGAAGGCGCCTTTGAGCAGGTATCCCATGAGCGGCGCCGAAAGCTTATCGATAGGTTTGGTAATGCAGAGCGGCTCGTGCTTTCTGATAAAGTCTACACCATAGAGCAACTGGTAACGATAATCCTTTTTGATTGTATACACCCGGTGGATGAACTCATGGATTTCGCTGCCGCTGAGGCCGTTGATCTCTACATCCTGCAGCGGTATTGGTCCTGCAAGTGGTTTTTTGCCGGGTCCGAAAACAATGAGATGCGCTGGAACGGGCATGGGGCAGTCTCCACATCAGCGAACAGGAACAGTGCGATGGTGTCAATTCCAATAAGATAATAAATAATTCTCGATTGAAATGTGACGGCCGTCACAGAGTGTAAACTTTTTTTCGAGTGAATTCACCTGAAGAAGAAAGGGCCTTTTCCTATGCAGCGTTGCTCCTGAGGCGTAAGCAGACTTTGGGATAGTGCAGTAAGAAATAACGCGGGGGCGCAAAACCACGCGCCCCCGCATCACCCGGTTGCCTTTGCGGCCGTTACCCGGACACCGGAACTTCGGCGTTCTGCTCCTTTTTGGAACGCGACGCCGCCTGATTGGCGCGGCGGAAGTAATTGCACGCGTAACAGTGGCAGCGATCGTCGTTTCGATAGAACACGTACTTGCCGTAATCCCGTATCTCAGTCATGAGTTGCTTGAGACGGGTGAACGCGCGGTCACGCATATCGCGCGCGCTGTTTTCGAGCGCCGAATCGGCATTGGCCTCGCCGAGAAGGTCGGCCATGCGATCCGCCGTGGCGGCGGCTGTTTCGAGCAGCGTCTTGTCGAAACCTATTTTATCCAGTTCTTCCGAATGCTCTTTACCGAGGGCGCTGTAGTTCACCAGATCCTGGATCATGTCGGAGCTGGTGCTTCCCTCGGCCATGGCGCGCACCCTGGAAAGAACATCGGGGCGGTTGCGATAGGCAAAGAGGTAAGCGTGAACAATCCTGTCGCGCAGCCCGAAAGCAGCCGGAGACTCATCGTTCCAGCGCTTCTGCGAATCGGCACGCGAAGAACGCACCTTGTTCCACTCGCCTTCGGCATAACGAAGCGCTCCGGAAGCAGGCTGCAGCGCCTCGATCATCTGAAGATCGAGCCCGGCCGCCCCAAGAGCCTCACTGTCCTGCGAAGCACAGTGTGAAAGATCCTCAGCCTCCTGCGTCATAATATGAATCGGCATGTTGGGAGACTGAACGACACCGGCATCCATTGCGGAAAGCGTCGGCTTCAACGAATCAAAATCCTCACGACTACTAGACATAAAAACCTCCTTGAATGAATGTTTGAAAAAAATGTTGTTTGTTTCATTCGATATAACACCGCGGTAGTCAAATCGAATACAAAGTTGTAATGCACAAACCATGCCAATGGTAAAAAGGCCAAAAATGAGGAATTAAGGCAACTCAGAGTAATTGTGTAGTCGCGTTTTTGCGACTCGTAGCGCGCCAGTCGCATTGTTGCGACTCATGATGGGGCCGGCAAACAGAAAAATCCAACAGGAGACCGGGAAACCTGTTAAAAAGGGGTAAAAACCTGTTAAAGACACTAAAAAACCTGTTAAAGACAGCTAAAAACCTGTTAAAGACAGCTAAAAACCTGTTAAAGACGGGTCAAAACCTGTTAAAGACGGGTCAAA
>JAFGIW010000200.1 GCA_016929415.1 Chitinispirillaceae bacterium
CAAACCGAGTCTTTGTTCGCCTGCCGAAAGTTGAAGGGGATGATTTGACCTCGATACAATTGGCGCACGAGAAAACCATGGGGGGGGGCAGGGTGTCATCGAAAGAACCACGAACATTGAGAAGCGCGTCATAGGAGAGTTCATACCTGTTAAATGGAGAAAACAACGAGGTTGTTCCTTCGGTGAAGGAACTCATTGAGAGGAAAAGCAGAAGAAGAACCGAATCAGCGATTTTTATTTGCATAATTGGTAATTATGGAGAGCATCTTTAAAGCAAGTGTGTTGCGGTTATAATTATGAGCGACATACTCCCTCCCGGAAAATGAACCCCCTCCTTTTTTCCTGATCATGTCGATGCACTGCAGCAGCGACAAAGGATCGTCGGGCTCCATAACGACGCCGGCATTTCCCTGAATGACAATATCCTGAGCTTCGCCTCCGACCGCCATGATGATGGGTATATTCATTGCCATAAGCTCGAATATTTTTGAAGGTATCACGGTGCCGAACAACTCGCTTTTTTTCAAATGCACCAGGCAGCAGTCGCTTGCCGTTATGATTTCCGGCATTTCCTCTTTTGGAAGCCGCCCGGTAAATATAATATTATCCAGGCCGTTTTCACGGGCGTCGGCCTCGAGATCGGTCCGTTGCGCCCCGTCGCCCACAATCCAAAAGAGATCACTGTCTCGTCCGGTATTTTTACAAATTTTTGCAGCTTCCAGGACGACTTCAAGCCCGTGCGCCATTCCGACGGTGCCGATGTAGGAACAGACGAATCTTCCTTCCCCGGTATATTTTTCCCGGGTGAGCGGCGCTTCGCGAAGCGGTTTGAATCGGTCAAGGTCAACGCCGTTGATGACCACCGAAATTTTGTCCCCGGCAATTCCCTTGCCGGTAATGCGGCGGCGATACCCTTCACCGACCGTCACGATATGATCGGCAGACCGATACATTTTCAATTCGAGTATCTCGAGGAACCTTATGAATTTCGATTTCTTCATCGCCCCGACGGTGACGATCGACTCTGGCCAGATGTCCCGAATCTCAAGGATGAAAGGCCACTTTCTGAACCAGTGCAGCAGCACTCCGGCCCAGCCGCAGAAAAACTGAGGCGAAGTGGCGATGATCAAGTCGACATTTCTCATGGTAATGCAATGAAAAAACGAACAGATCATATAGCTCAAGTAGTTGCAGATCCTTTTAAGAAAACCTTTATTGGGTGCAATATACGTCCATATGCGCAACAGGGTGATTCCATCGATCCGATCTATGGATCGAAAAGAATTTTTATATCCCTGATAAATCACGCCTTCGGGGCAATTGGGAAAGCAGGTAACGACGGTAACCTCGTTTCCTTCTGCAACCCATCGCTTGCAATGTTCATATGTGCGGGTTGCGGGAGCGTTGACTTCAGGAGGGAAATAATGGGAGAGAAAAAGAATACGCATCGTTATGTTTCTATCGTGGTGAAGAAACGAAACGGCAGGTTTACATCAGCCGAACAAACGAGTTGTTGTGCCGCGATAGTCATCCCGAATTCCGGATGATAAGTGCCATTCTTGATCTGTATGTCAAGACCGGGGCTGCAGGTAATTTTTATCGTCCGCATCCCTTCCTTTAAAACAGTAACGGTTCCGTTTGCGTTTTTACCGGGGGTCATATCAGGATGAAAATGAATAAAGGCGTCGATATGATGCCTGCCCGATCCGGAAATGTAATCCTCAATTATAATTTTTTCTTCATCGACGGTCCAGGTCCTTCGATGAATATCGACACCGTGAAGTCTTTGGAAACCGTTATGAACCGCCGTAACGACTGTCTGCCGACCCGATGATGAAACGGTTCGCTCGACTATCCTTGCCCGACGGGCAACCCGGAATCCTCCCCATACTTCGGAGGAGTTTTGAGAATCAATTAAGACAGTGTTGTGCGCCGCGGTCCCCCGTTGCCGTTGTCGTTCGGGTGATGTCCCGTAACATGAGGTCCCGCTGTCGACGATAATCCGATCCGTTCCCCGCGATAATTCAAAGGATAGCGTGTCCGCATGGGCATGGCCGGGTTGATAATCCGGTCCGACATCGCCGGCATCGATAATCAGAAGGTTATTGCCCTTTTTCACCCGGATATAGCCGGTGGATGAAAGATTGATCACTTCATCCGGCTGTTGCACTCCCGGATCGATCGCCAGGCGACGCGCATATTCCAGGAGCCGGTCAGTTTCCGGCGCGATATTGAATGCGGCATCGTTGAAAAGAGCAATTTTACCGTCTCCGTGACACATTGCCCGGAACCACAGGAGCATTTTATTGAGAGTCGTTTTCCATTCATCGATCAAATGCTTCGGAATGCCTGATTGGCCATAGCCCTGCGCCATTGTGATAAGATCAAGCATGTCCTCGAGTATTATGCCGTGATACATCGGGGAGCGTTCGAAATGTCCTCCATCGGCGAGGATTTGTTCGGGAAGTTCTTTTTTCAAAATGGACAGTCCCTTTTTCAACCATTCCTCCGCTTCTTTCCCCCGATAAAAAAGCCCGGCGAATACGAGAGCTTTTGCGTTTGCAACAAGGTGGTTGGCCATCAGATGGTACTCGACGCGCCGTCTCAGAAACCGCGCCTGGACGGCAAGGCTGTTGAGCGCTTTCGGCGGCAGCGGATTCCCGTTCAAATGCCTTTTTGTCCAGTTGACTATACGAAGCGAGGTCGGGTACGGCTCCCATCCGGCTCCCTTGCCGACAGGATTTTCGTCGATCCATCCGGCGATCAAAGCTTCATGCCACGCCGCTCGCTCCTCGAATCTTTCCGCGCTGCAATCGTCGAAGTAGTGGAGATTATATAACCAGAGCTTGTCGAAAGATCCGTCGTTCCAGCATCGGGAATCCTTTATTTCTGCAGTATGGTTAAGAAAAGTAAACGTCGCCGGGGATATCATCGACGGACGCTTTAAGGATGGGAAGCGGATTTTGTTTTCCGGAGTGCGAAGCGGCAGCGCCTTACGATTCGGGGCGGGTCGAAACAGCCTGAATGCGATCCTCGCGAAAATCTGCTTGGGCCGCAGATGTATGACCGTGAAAAAAAGTAATTGCAGCCGCATGTGTTACTGCAGATATTTGATTGATTTGTCCCGAATCGACTCGCGTATCAGGAAGGTGAGTTCCGTTGTTGCGAGGAGCGATTCCTGTGGAATTGGAAACGGTCCGCCGTTTCTGACTGCTTTAAAGAAAGCATCCAGCTCACCCGAAAATCCCTTATCCTGTTTTCCCTTGAGTCTTCGTTTCCCGAATTTTCCGAAACAGGCAGTTTGCCTGAAATCGTCGAGAATCGCCACCGACTCATTTCCGAACACTTCACACCGCTCTTTCGCCAATTCGGATGTTCCGGTGGCGATGTAATTTATATTTACCAGAGAACCATCGTGAAATCCGATCGTAATGGCACACGTATCCTCATCGATTATGCTGGCATTGCCCGTACTGATCGACGATGCCGTGACTGATGCTGGCATTGCCCCGACGACGAACGAGACGAAGTCGATGAAGTGACACGCCTCGCCGATGATTCTGCCGCCGCCGGTTTGCGGATCCTGTATCCAGACATTCCCGGGGATGAATCCGGCATTGATTCGATATGAAATCATCAAGGGGGTCGTCCGTTTGTTGAAATAATCCGCGATCATCCCCGTATGGGGTGAAAACCGCCGGTTGAAACCGACCATGAGCAGCCGGTCGGTTCCGGTAAGCGACTTTTTTATATCATCAAGATGCTCCCGGTTAATCGCCAGCGGTTTTTCGACGAAAACATGTTTCCCCGCATTGAATGCATCGACAATAAACCGGGCATGGGTGTTGTGTCGCGTCGTAATGAAAATGACCGAAATGTCCTTATCGTCCAGCAATTGCCGGTAATCCGTGGTCGCATAGGTGAAACCCTCCTTTTTCCCGGTTTCGGATGCGTTCATACCGGTTGCGGTACACAGTCCCTTTAATCGAATTCCTTCAATTTTGCTCAATTGAGGGAAGAGTACCCCCTTGGTAAAATTACCCGCTCCGATAAAACCGATTCCGATTTGCCCCGATGCGATGGGGCCGCTCTTCACCGGTAAAGTTACTGTTCGGTTCATTGGCGGGAGTTGCGATTCGGTTCCCTGGTAGGTAATGACGACGCCAAGATACGGTTCGCTCTTTTTACCAAGCAACAAATCGTATGCATCGAGCGCATTATCAATGGAAAACCGGTGAGTGATGATTTTCGACGGTGTTACCGCTCCGGCCGCAATACAATCAAGAAAAGCTTCAATATTGCGCTGCTCGGTCCAGCGAACATAACCGAGAGGATAGTCGTGGCCGGCTTCTTCATATTCGGGATCGTATCGTCCGGGGCCATAAGAGAGGCTTAATTTAAAATCGAGTTCTTTCTTATAATACATATCCCGGGGTATGTCCATTCCGACCATTCCGGTAACGACCACCTTTCCACGGGGTCTGCAAATCTCACCGGCAACAGTCACTGGTTCATTCGACTTCGTTGCGGCGGTAATCAGGACTGAATCGACGCCGCGTCCTTTGCTGAAATCCAATGCCGCGGCCTCAAGCATCTCGTGAACTGCCAGATTGGCACCCATATATGCCGCGGTTTTGCATCTGTCGGGATTTGGATCGAAACCGATCACCCGGGTGCCTGATGCCTTTAAAAGCTGCACTGCAAGTATGCCGAGTAGGCCAAGGCCGATGACGCACACCGTCTCCCCGAGCTGTAACTCGCATTGACGAACCCCCTGAAGCGCGATGCTTCCCACCGTAGCGCACGAAGCATCTTCGAAAGAGACAGCATCGGGAATCTTGACCGTCAAATTTTTCGGTACGAAGTTGAATTCCGCATGGTTGGCATACATCGCTCCCCCGCAGGCAACCCGGTCGCCCCTGACGATTCCTGAAACATCTCGACCGATCTCTTCAACGACTCCTGCGCAGGAATAACCTAAGGGAATCGGCTGGTCGAGCTTCGTCTGCACCTTCTCCAAGGTGGAAAGGATCCCCTCGGTCTTCATCTTCCGGATGACCTTTTTCACCTGGTCGGGCATGGCGAGCGCTTTGCCGATCAGGTTCTTCCGGGCAAAATCGACCAGCATTCGTTCGGTACCGGCACTGACGAAAGAGACACTGTTCCGCATGATGATTCCGCCGCTTCTACAGGCAGGAACCGGACATTCGGCTAGCCAGAGCTCGCCGGATTTGTAGGATTGAAGGATTTGGAGCATAAAATGTTATCCCTTGGAGATGACGTTACTTTTATTTATCAAATTGTTACGAGATCGAATATTTGTAATTTTCCAAAGCAGTGCAGGATGTGACGCGATTCGACCAGCGTATTCAGGGTCGTCGGGAAAGAGCAGGTCAAGGCGGAGTTGGCCTTGTGCTACCCAGGAAAAAAACGCCGATTCATTCTCCCTGTGAACGAAAAACCCTTTAACCCTATTCCATGCTTTTTCAATAAGCTCATCAGCGGTGACTTTTGTACCCTTCATCAGCATCGGTATAAGATGAAGCATAATACCATCAGCTTCCATGCCGCGGCGAAAGTTTTTTTGGCCGTAGGTTGCTAGAGGGTGTTCAAGCGTTATTGAAAATGCAACAAAGAGCGCTCGGAAAAAAGACGATTCAATAACCGCGTTCGCAAATTCCGGCAGATTGGAAACATCCCAGACATCCCTCGATGCGCCGCGCTCAAGAAGCGCAAGAAACTTCCCTACAAGCAACTCTTCCATGGAGACGACCTTGACTAAAGGTCTATCCAGTCCGGGGGGTTGCCACAAAGGGAATTCGTGAACTTTGAACAGGGGTATCCGAAAAAGAAAATTCAGATCAACTTCTATCCGAGCATCCTGTCCATAAGCCGAGCGATAGGTCAGATATATTTTCCTCCCGGCAAAGGTGTCAGCGGAAACCTGAGCACGGTAGCCATACCGTTTTGCCAGCTCCTTTACCGCTGATTCAACCTCCGGCCGGTTTTTGAGCATCCCCTCCCGCCCGGCAAATCCAATATAATTGTAGTCAAGATCAACGGAAAGTCGCTGTGGCGCGCCAAAGCACAAGTTAAGCGCAGTACCCCCTTTTAGTACAAGCGACTCCTTTAAAAACGGATGACGCGCAATGCCTGCGGCCATCTCTCCCAGCCGGGAAACCTTTTCAAGGGGAGTTGGCAGATAACCGGTTTCCGCGGCTAATCGATCTAAAAATTCCATGCTAAGGTTCATCATTATTGTTCCTTTTTACAGCAGCTTCAGGCAGAATCAGATTCCACCGTGATACCAGAATTCCACCCCGCCGGTCCCGTTCAAGATAGCATGGCGAAAGCGGACGATGTTTTTCCATTTCGTAGAGGACGGAATCCTCCACATGAAACACCCTGCGGAAACGTTCGAGAAACCAACCAATTGCCGCCCAAAGGTTTTTACTGTCATATCGGTGTAAAATTGTATTCAGCATCTCAAGGTCCAAGACCGGAAAACCACTTGCCGAAGTGACAAACTCTTCAACTCCGCCCGAATACGCAATCCGCCGGAATCCTTCAACAAGCGTTCGTTCCGGGCCGGTCACCGTCAACAATCTGCCGCGACGTTCAACCTTTTTCGTACCATAATAGCGGCAACTCTTACTCGTAAATGTATCCGGGTCGGAAAGAAACGCGATTGAACCGTTCTTCAGAACAAGCGGGCGGCGGCGTTCTCCAGTGTATAACGTTAAACGGTTCCATGTCGAATGGGCCGCGCCTGAAAGCTCAAGTGCGCTGTGATGTGAAAAAATGGCGTCTTTTCGCATGGCAACAGCAACAAGGAACGGATCCGGAATAAAACCGGCGGCAGATGCCGCGTGCGGTACAACAGCATACACACCCCTCGTTACCAGCATCAAGCGACCGGTTTTCAGGTAATACTTAAGCCGATCAACAGTCCCGGTTCGCCCACGTGACACCTCTAATTGCAGTGTTGCCTCCTCAAGCGAGAAAACCGGATTAGCTGCAAAAAAGTCAATTGTTTTCACTTTATCTTTTGAGTTCATACGGGATAAAAAATAACCTTTTTGACAACAAAATATCAATATTAATATTGAAATAGTTATTATATTGTGCTATTAACGGTAATCAATTATGCTTTTCGAGCACATTGGTACAAGTAAGATAAAATGGTTATAACACACTCATTGCAAGCCGGGTATTGGCACTTCTTCGGCGAGCAGGAGCTTGCCGGAATTGCAGGATTGGAGCCTTGAATTAAAGGTTCTCATATTCACCAGATAAGATTAAAATAAGTGTTGCTCACCGGTGCGCATCGGAAATCTTCACCATCAGATTTTTCGGCACATAGTTGAATTCCGCATGGTTGGCATACATCGCTCCCCCGCAGGCCACACGGTCGCCCTTGACGATTCCGGCAACGTTCCGTCCGAGCTTTTCCACGACTCCGGCGCAGGAATACCCCAGGGGAATCGGCTGATCGAGTTTCGTCTGCACTTTTTCCAATGTGGAGAACACTCCTTCGGTCTTCCTTTTCCCAATGACCTTTTTCACTTGATCGGGCATGGCAAGAGCTTTGCCGATAATGTTCTTTCTGGCGAAGTCGACCAGCATCCGTTCAGTGCCGGCACTGACGAACGAAACAGCATTCCGCATGACGATTCCGCCGCTTTTACAGGCAGGGACAGGGACGTCGGCAAGCCAGAGCTCGCCGGATTTGTAGGATTGAAGGATCTGAAGCATGGAAGTTTACCTTATAGTAGAAAATGAATTTTAATAATATTTACTGCCTTATTTTTAATCATTACTATCTTGACAATAAACATATATCGATGCCTGATGCAATAACAAAGGGAGTTTTCAGTCGCCCGAATATATTGACGAATGTTTTGTTTTTCACGATCCGTAGTCGATATCGCTATCATTGCCTACGCTTTTCCCCTCGCTCCAAACCCAATATTTTTATAACCCCTGCGCCGACCGAATAAATGCTCCTTTCCCAACGTAATCCGTGGCGCCTATAACACATTAATATAGATTTGGCATTCCAACTGATGTATTATTTGGTAATTTCTCCTGTGTTAATATTTAAAATATAGAACATCGGTCGAAGCCGCAACGACAGAACTATGAAACACCGACATCCGCCAAATAATTTTTTAGTTTTTCAAATTTATTGTCAATGGTAAAACAATTTAATGCTCTTTGATATGAGTTTTTCTGAAGGTCATGTCTTAATTTATTATCAGATAAAACATGTTTAATGGCGTTTGCCAATTCCTCCGGTGAACCTGGAGAAACATAAAGTCCGCTATCCCCCACGACTGCCCTTACAGCCCCGACATCACATGTAATAATACAAGCACCACATCCCATTGCTTCCGCAACGGCAACCCCAAAACCTTCATAATGAGACGGCTGAACATATGTTTCACAAGAACGAAGCAATTTTATCTTATCATCACGACTTATTGTTCCTAAATATTTAACTTCTTGACTAATGTTTAGCTGTTTAATCGTTTTTATTAAATAGTCAACGCCATTGCCTTTTAGACCGGCTAATTTAAGATTAACTTCAAAACCTTCATCTTTAAGCAACCGAACGGCATATAAAAGTTCCGGAATTCCTTTTCGAATAAGGTTAGATTTCTCGCTCCAGCATAAATTAAACAATGCATTTATCCTCTGTTCTGAATGGCCTTTTAAATAATCACTATGTATAATATGAGGATAAAACCTTATGTTACTTATATTAAAATGTTTTGAACAGTTTTCAAATTCATGTTCATTTACAAAAAGATTTAACGTACAAAGACAGGCTGCCTTTTTTATTAAAATTCTTTGCCAAAAAGGTCTTCTGAAATAATCACGTCCTTCAAATTCTTTCGGGAAACGGAAATTAAAAGTCCCGGTAATAATGGATGGTTTTTTGAGTATTCGGCTTAATAGAACCGGCCATAAGGCATATGTCCACCACCATATGAAAATAGCGTCAAAATTAAAAGGGATCTCGCGGTATTTAGTGCAGATTAATACTTGGTGTCCTAATTCCCTTAGCGCATCGATATCCTGCTTATAAAACTCAACTGTATCAAGAATTAATCTTTTACAATGACAGAAAAATACTATTTTAGCCATTTTTTATCTTTCGGGATATTTCTAAAGAACAATTTTTATGGCATTATTACGTGTTTTAGCGGGTAACCACAAGATTGTGTGTATTTCGCCGGTTCGATAACCATATCTTTATGTATAACATCGAATCATGGTAAAAACAACTGATCTTATCAATTATTCAGAGATCGTCCTTATGCCTTTAAAAACCTCGGGGTTCAGGGCGAATCCCCGTCCATTGTTCTTTACCGGAACGACGCTCACGTATTGTAGTATTAAAACCTATAGCGCTCTCTAAAAATACCCCCTTTTTACTCATATAAATTACCCCCTTCAAAATACATAAAACTCTCTGCCAAATAGTAAAGATTTCCTTTTTACACGATACGACTGTTTTTCATTTATACACGACGAAGTCTGTTACCCTATCTAATCGATAAACATTTTACCGGGTTTCTATGGTAGCCCTTTTACTCAATGGAGCATATCATGCACACCCGGCAGAAGCACTGCGATTTTTGTGGCCGATTTTTTACCCCTGATCGTCGAACCGGCAATAAACAGAGGAGCTGTCCACGCCCCGAGTGCCGTAAGTTGCGTAAAGCGGCTGCACAAGCGGCATGGGCGTCAAAAAACAGGGATTATTTCAAGAACCGCTACGAGAATACGAAGAGATGGCGCGAAGAACATCCTGGGTACCAGCGGCAACGGCGCAAAATGGCTGGCGAGATACAAGACGAGATACCTGCTTCAACTTCAATGAAATCAGTGCGATTGCTGCTCCCGGCGGAATGGTTCAAAAACGGGATACAAGACACGATGGCTGTGATAACTTTAATAGATTCAGACACTTATATAAGCACGGCGAAAGGGGTGAGATACAAGACGAGATTGGCTGAAGCGGTTCCATAGGGTATTTATTATGCGTATGGAAACGATCGAGTTGAACAGTATCGACCTTCGTCTTGAGAGAACCAGACTGCGCAACAATGCAGTAGAACTGTCGTTGCTGGATTCGATTGCCCGTGAAGGGATACTGGATCCGCTGTATATAACCGGTAATAAAGGCGCTCAACGATATCTTCTCCTTGACGGGTTCAAGCGGTACAGTTGCGCACGCAAACTCGGTATGGGCATGGCGCCTGCAGAGTGCGTCGCCGAAGATATTGCCACAGGTATCGTTACTTTCATCAGACGCAGCGAATACGGCAGCGGCATTACCACACTGGAACAGGCGTCGCTGATCGAAGAGCTGCACCGGCGATGCGCGATGAGCATCTACGACATCGCGCAGCGGCTTGACCGCTCGCCGTCATGGGTAAGCATGCGCCTTGGTATCCTTGATGATCTCACACCGCTGGTGCGGAAAAAGATCCTCTCGGGAGCATTTCCGGCGCGTGCCTATCTGTACGGGATAAAGGGGTTCACGCGCGTGAACAACATCGGTAAAGAGCGTGTCGACTCGTTCGTCGGTGCGGTAAGCGGCAAGCAGTTCAGTACCCGTGAGTTGTTTGTACTGTCACGGGCATTTTTTACCGGCGGAGCGGTTATTGAGCGGCTTGTGCTCGAAGGAGACGTGCACCGGGCGTTACGGCTGCTGACCGGCGATACCGACGGCAGCGACGATGCATCCCTCAACGATAAAGAGCGTCTCTTCATCAAAGACCTGCAAACAAGTGCCGCCGGTATGTCGCGGATTATTGCGCAGGGCGGCATTCTTGATACCGGTACCGGTTCGTTCACTCAGTATGTTAACCTGTGGAGCGGCGCGATACTCAAGCGGATGCAGGAATACACGGCGACGATAAAGGAGCTTTATGATCGATCAAGACCGTCAGGATGCAGTCCACACCCTGTACCGTCAGGGAGTAAGCCGTAAAGCAATCGCACGGCAGTTACGCATGAACGTAAAAACCGTCAGGTCGATACTGCAAAGCGGCGGCGGCGTACGCGAATATAAACGGCGCGACGACCGGATTGTTGTTGACGACGCCCTGGTCGACAAACTTTATGCCGATTGTGACGGCTATATTCAACGGATGCACGAGTTTTTGACAGAGGAGTACGGCATCGACGTCGGCTATTCCACCCTTACCCGTCTTATACGTAAAAAGATGCATGCCGATGAACGCCGGGAGCGTTCCTGCCGTGTGCCGGACATTCCCGGCGAAGAAATGCAGCACGATACATCGGAGCATAAGGTACGTATCAATGGCGTCAAGCAGAAAATCATCAGCAGCGGTATTTACCTGCGGTACAGCAAGATGCGTTATGTACGTTTCTACCGTCGCTTCAACCGTTTCACCATGAAGTGTTTCATCGACGAGGCTTTGCGGCACTGGGGGTACTGTGCCCGGTACTGTATCATCGACAATACGAATCTTGCGGTAGGCGCCGGTACCGGTTCGGCAGCACTTATGAGTCCTGAAATGGCCTCCTTTGCGGACAACTACGGTTTTACGTGGAAAGCCCATGCGGTCGGACATGCGAACAGGAAAGCAGGGACCGAACGGAACTTCCATACGATAGAAACGAACTTTCTTCCCGGCCGCACTTTCGCCACGCTTGAAGATCTCAACCGGCAGGCCATCGAGTGGGCGACGGTGCGGTATGCGATGCGGCCATTGTCAAAGACGAAACTGATACCGCACGAACTGTTCGAGGCGGAAAAATGTAAACTGATAAAACTCCCTGATTATATCAGCTCACCTTACGTGCACTATAGACGTTTGGTCGACCAGTACGGCTATTGCAGTTTTGACGGCAACTATTACCGGGTCCCCGAATCGGTCGCTTCCCATACGGTAACGGTGCTGGAGTATGCCGCGCATCTGCGCATCATGGACGGCACACGAGAGGTACAGCGGTACGATCTCCCCGCGGACGAAGTAAAAAATGAAATCATCGTACCGCTGGGATATTCACCGGTCACCCGCTACGTTCCTAAAAACCGTAAATTAGGGTGCAGTCAGGAAGAAGGGCGTCTTGTGGAACTTGGGCAACCGGTTCCTGCGTATCTTGACATGGTTAAAAGGGACAAGAACGGCGTTAAACAGTATCCGGCATTTGTTCGGAAACTCTATTCTCTTTATAAACTGCTGGGGCAGACACTGTTTCTTGCCACGGTGCAACGGGCACTGGATTACAATGTATACGATCGTGCCGCCATAGAACGGATCGCCCATCAAATCATTATCGCCGATTCCGGCGAACCGTTGCGGGTTGCCCCCGCTACGCCCTCGGACTACTGCAAGCGTCCGGCATACCGTGACGGGCAATTCAGCGGAGAAAACGACATCAACTTTGATAAGCTCGCGGAAGCGAACGGGTAAGCGTAATGAACCGTGAAATCGACTCATACCTGAAGTATCTCGGGTTGACCAATTTACGAGAGCGATGGGATACGTATCTCAAAGATGCCGCCATAAAGAAATCCTCCTGTCAGCACCTGCTCACGACTGTCATTACCGATGAGTACCGGTATGTGCTCGAACGGCGAAGAACGTCACGACTCAAAGCTGCGTTCATACCGGACGTGCTGGTCATGGAAACGTTCCCCTTCGAGCGCCAGGGACGACTGAAAAAGAAAACGGTAATGGAACTCTACGACTCGCTGCGGTACATTACCGAATCACAGGTACTGCTTTTAATCGGGCCTACCGGGTGCGGAAAGACCGGCCTGGCTACTGCCTATCTCGTTCATGCGATCAATAACGAATATCACGGCCGCTTCATTGACTTCAAAGATCTGTTGCGGCTGCTGTATGCCTCTCTTGCAGATCGCAGCGATAAAAAGGTGCTAAAACGACTTGCCTCCATCGACTGCCTTCTTATCGACGAAGTGGGGTATACCTCTCTTGATAAAATCCAAGCCGGTCTCTTCTTCGATCTGATGAAGATGCGCCATAAGAAACGGTGTACCATCATCACCTCACAACTCGGGTTCGATGAGTGGGGATCGTTTATCAATGACCGCCACCTCACCGCCGCGATCCTTGACCGCATCACCGAAAACTGCACAGTCTTCAATATGTCCAAATGTATCAGCATACGGAAGAAACGGATAGAATACGCCGCTGAAAAAGCTAAAGCCGAATAAGTATCCCGCAGTGAAAATGCTCCCGTAACCAGACGTCAACACTGAAGTGTTGACGGTAACTCAGCCCTTACATAATAATGGATGTTGTATCGGTGTATTGCACACCGCGTACTGAAAGTGGTAATTTATGTGAGCGGAAGAGGTCCTATTTATTTGAGCGCTATAGCCCGACCACAGAACAAGTCTTTAGGCTCTTCAGTCATGCCCAACGGCAGGTACTTCTTCAGGATAAAAGGCTGATCCAAATCTTCCC
>JAFGIW010000201.1 GCA_016929415.1 Chitinispirillaceae bacterium
AATGTTGGTCTGCCTGAAACAATCTTGCCGTCTCATTAAGTCTTCTTCCGACGACAGCAGAAATGAACTAATCACTCCGCAGCGCTGACGCCCCGTCTTCTTTGTTGCCAAAAAAAGTTGAATTAATTATATTCTAGATGTATACTATAAAAAAAGGTTGAGAGCATCCCTTGGACAAAAGACCTGAAATCTACGATTATTTTGACTATCGTGAATATTTAAACGATACTTTCAGCTATTTTAAAGCTTTAGATTCATCATATTCCCATAGAAAATTTTTAGCGGACGCACATATACCGGGCTCTACGTATCTCTTGAGGGTTCTGCAAAATAAAAGGAAGTTAACCCTTAAATATGTTGCCAATTTTTCAGAAGCAATGAAGCTATCTCCAATGGAGGCGAATTATTTTCTCTTGCTGGTTCAATTCGGCAATGAAAAAAATATCGACAAAAGGGACCAGCTTCTCAAAGACTTATTAAAAATCCGCTCCGCAAAAAAAACCTATGCTCTTCAAGATAAAAAACTTCGTTACTTTGAAAAATGGTATTATCCGGTGATTCGGGATCTGGTTGCTCTTGTCAATTTCAATAATAATTACAAGGCACTGGGCCGAATGCTGGTTCCACCGATAAAACCCGAACAAGCTAAAGGCGCGGTACAATTTCTTCTGAAACACGGGTTCATTAAATTGCGTCAAGACAACCAAGGGTATGAACCGTCAGAGCCTGTCGTTTCAACACCGCCGCGAGTTAATTCGACCATTTTAAGCCAATTTCATAAAAAAAACCTTGAGCTCGATATTGACGCATTCGAAAACTGCCGGCTTTCCGACCGCAGCATCTCTTCTGTTACCATGAGCATTTCAGGGGAAACGTTTGAAAAAATTCGTATCGAGATCCAGGAGTTTCGCAAACGATTGATCGCGCTTTCGCGGGAGGATACAAAACCTTCAATGGTTTGTAGAGTCGGGTTTCAGGTGGTCCCTCGCGCCAGGGTTAAAAAGAAGGCATTATGATACTTTTCAGGGTGTTTATTTCGGCCATTTTGTTTTTTCTGATAACGTGCACAACTTCGCCATTATCGCAAAACGGTACGGGAACGGACGCCGGAGAAGCGAAGATCATCGGCACCGCATTGCTGCCGGGCAATATGCCGGGAAAAAACGCCGCCATTGCTTTACGGAAACAAAATTACACTCCCTTTTCCCTGCCCCCATCGCAACAAAAGCACACAACAGCCAACGGTAACGGGGCATTTATTCTGGACCAGATAGGCCCGGGGTATTACCTGATGGAATTACGGAATAACGATTCCCTTGGCGCAATAAAACGTTTATTTATTCCGAATGACAGCGCTACAATAGACCTGGACACAATTGTACTTGATACTCTTGCGCAATATACCGGCAAGGTCCTCAGTAGCGGAACGCCTGACTCAACGTCTCTTCTCCTTGTCATGGGAATGGACAAGCAGATACATGTGGCGGATGATGGCTCGTTTTCCATAATACTGCCGCGTGGAGAGCAGCTCTTCAGAATCGTGCACGAAACCGGGCTCCCTGCAAAGGAGTTCTTATTCAGTGATAAAAATTCGGGAGATACGCTTTTTTTGAACAATATTGCCTCGACTGTTTTTGAGGATTTCAACCGGATGGATGGCTATAATAACCTCAACGCTCTTTTGGGCAGCGGCTGGTGGTGGGCATTTTCCGATGGGGAATATGGCGGAAAAAGCCGGGTTGTACCTACAACCCAGGTCGGTTTGACTGCCGCTATTGATACGACGGCGAACGCTTATTCGGGCGGCAGTTTGCACGTTGGTTTCCAGGTTGACTCGCTCTTCATCGCACCGTGTGCGTTAATCGGCTCGGATATAAGCGAAAACAGGGATACCGGCACTATCGGCAAAGATTGGTTTGATTTAAGGAAGATGACCGCAATTACCTTTATGGCAAAAGGTTCCGGAACCATCTATCTTCAGTTTACCAGCAAGTATGTCAATGGATCGGACGCCTACGTTTTCCCCTTCGAAATCCCTTGCGATCTTACACCAACATGGAAAAAATACACCATTAATTCCACATCAATTCAGGCCGCAACAATCCCGAATACAACTATAACGACCCCCTGGAGCTCAGGGGCGGCTTTGATAAACAATATGACGTTTCTCGCGAAAAAGAACGTGGATTTATGGCTTGATGATATTGTGATCGAAGGCATGAATCCCACGGATTTTTTACCCTAATCCCTTGTTTTTTTTTGGTGCAGCCTTAAAATCAGGCAAAATAGCGTTTCCTTTCGGGCGGCAATCGTTCGACACGCTCACGAAACCATTTCGAGACGCTTCGCAATCGGCGCATAGTTTTTTTTACTCGCTGCCATGAGAACCATAATGTGTATCATTTTAACTAAACTGTTGCCAATTTAAATGGAATAAAAAAAATCATCAAGCAAATAAGCAATTAATAGATTATATTTAATCACAATTAGTCTTTTCTATGTATCCAATTTGAATGGACAACATATAGGCTATTTTGGCCATTTCGAGATTAATTAACCATAACTGGCTTAAACATAGGAGTATGGGTATGTTCACATCAGTTTTTTTAAAGTCGCGCCTTACATGCGCCAGTGCCATTGCGTTTTTATTTTTAATAAATCTCGTTTTTTCGGCTACACCGGTCGATCCCGACGCTACTCCCATGACGAAGACGCTTCTTGATTACATTTATTCCATCTACGGCAAACAAATGCTTACCTGCCAGATGGACGCGCCCTTTGGCGGTAATGAAACCGCTTACATCTATTCCACTACAGGGAAATACGAGGCAATAATAGGAATTGACCTTATAAATGAAAGCCAGAACAACGGTGAAGTAACCAAAGCTATCAATTATTGGAAAGCCGGCGGATTGGTCACGTGCATGTGGCACGAGGGAGCTCCAACGGTCGGTGAGGGATATGACGCGAGCAAGGGAACTCAATCTAATTTCGACAATCTTTTCGTGACGGGGTCGAATGAAAACAAGGCCATGTTGTCCGACTGGGATCGAATCGCCGGCCATTTGAAAAAATTTCAAGACGCCGATGTGCCGGTTATTTGGCGTCCCTTTCACGAGTGCAGCGGAGGCTGGTTCTGGTGGGACAAAAGCGGCGGAGCCTCATTCGTCAAATTATGGAAATTCATGTTTGACTATTTTACAAAAACCAAAGGATTACACAATCTTCTCTGGTTCCTGGGATATGACGGAAGCCCCAACGCCGCGTATAATCCGGGTGAGGGTTATTTTGATATGGTCGGAAGCGATACGTATTCAGGCGGGGGCACCTATGCTGCTCAGTATAACAGCTGTAAGACGATTCACGGAACCACGATACCGATAGCGCTGCACGAGTGCGGAGTAGCACCCGACCCCGCGGCAAACTTTGCCCAGAATTTAATGTTTGCGTGGTTCATGGTCTGGCATACGAGCCATATAAAGGGGATGGATAAGACGTTACTCTCGAAAATATATAACGAGCCGGAAGCCATTACCCGCGATGAACTGCCGAATTTCGCCACACTCACACCGGTGAATTATAACCTGGTAGCCGAAAAGAAAACACTTGACTTCGAGGTCCGGAAGACGTCGGAGGGTTTCACCTTTTTAACGCCTTTCGCGGGAGTCGATAAAATTTTCCTGTTTGACGTACAGGGAAGAGTCATGACATCGGCGGCGGCGATGCCGATTGGAGGGAACCGGTATTCGGTAAGCGTCCCCGGTCTTTCGAAGGGCACGTATATGGTCAAGGTCGACGGACAAGGGAGAACGGTCGATAAAAAGATAGTGATTGGACGTTGATCGTTTGTGGAAGTCACTTAAGCGGTATTTACCATATGGCAGCGACAATTTGACACTCCAAACTCAAAAAAGGATGATTGATTTATGAGATACAGGTCCATGAGGCAAAACCAAAGTCTGAAAATTACGGGACGCGGTTTCGTTGCATTGTTTGCTGTGGCGCTGCTAATGTTTATTGGCATAAGCAATGCGAGGCCCGGAACGGGATTATACGTCAAGGGCAGGTATCTTTACGATCGTTGCGACGAAAAAGTGATATTGCGCGGCGTAAATGACATGGTTACCTGGTCGGCCCGGGACGGCAAGACATTTCCCGAAATAGCGAAAACAGGCGCGAATGTGGTCAGAATTGTAGTCTCGACCAGTGACTCTCCGACACAGCTTGACTCCTGGATTACAACGTGCTACCAGAACAAGATGTTCCCCATGCCCGAACTGCACGAAGCCACCGGAAAATGGGCCAATCTCCCGAGCTTATTTACCTATTGGACACGTTCGGACATCGTTACGGTACTTAAAAAACACGAGCACTACCTTTTACTCAATATCGGCAATGAGGTCGGTGATAACTCGGTAACGGCAAACCAGTGGATCAATGATTACGGCTCCGGAATAAAGAAAATGCGTGGCCAGGGTATTCACGCGTGCGTAGTGGTAGACGGAACCGACTGGGGAAAAAATATAGGCATGATCATCAAAAACGGCGCCGACCTGCTGGCTCAAGACCCGGACACCAACGTCCTCTTTTCGGCGCACGCCTACTGGCCCCTCATGTGGGGATGGAGCGATCAGAAAGTAAAGGACACGCTTCAGGCAGGGGTCAATACAAATCTGGCGTTTATCATCGGAGAATTCGGCAACGAATGGGAACAGACCGCCAACGGGGCAATTCCCTACAAAACGCTTATGGATCAATGTCAGGTATTGGAAATAGGATGGATAGCCTGGAGCTGGGGTCCGGGAAATAATCCTCAGACATGGCTTGATATGACGTCGAGCGGGACATTCGCTTCACTCAAAGGCTGGGGGCTCGAAGTAGCGACTACCAGCGCGGCCAGCATTAAAAATACCAGTAAGCGTCCGACATCGGTGCTGACCGGAGCATGCGGGGCCACCGGCGTGTTGCCGCAAGAGCAAAAAGAAGTCTTTGTAAATTCGCAGGTGCCGGCAAATGCTTTAACGGTGAAAGGGCCAACCATTACTCCTGGTTTGCGCGATGCGACGATATATTCGTTAGATGGAAAGCGCGTACAGGTCATTAGTTCGGAAATGAAATCGGGAAAATTAACAAATCGGATGCACGAAGGCGTCTACCTTATATCCGACAGGCGAGGGAAGGGTGCCTTGCTTCCATTCGTCCGATAGTCATTAATATACTTTACCAAGGAGTGCAGCCATGCGCAAAGAGATATCCTCGATCGTAAACTTTATCCTGGGATTATGCCTGATCCCGGTTCTCGCTTATTCTACGGACAACGCGAATCTTCCCGTCCCGCTGGCGGGATGGGATGCGGTAAAGAGCGTGCCGCATGGGGAAGTGAAAAAGTCCCTTTCCTATCCGACCCGGAATAACGGGCAACAATTGTATTCGATCTGGCTCCCGCCGGGATATTCCACCGATAAGAAATATCCAGTTCTTTACATACATCATGGCCTCGGCGATGACCAGACCACCTGGATCAACGGGTCCAAGGGGAAGGCGAATAACATCCTGGATAACTATCTGGCGGATAAAAAGATCGTTCCCATGATAGTGGTTTTCCCCGACAACGCGGTGGGCGATAATGGAAGTATGGGCAACTTCGCGCCATTCGGGGATTTGCTGTTCAATGATTTGATCCCGTATATCGACAAGACTTATTCCACCTTGACCGACCCCCTCAATCGCGCCATTGGCGGTTTGTCAATGGGAGGGGGGCAGGCCCTGAATTACGGGCTGCCGCATACCGACGTCTTCAACTGGATAGGAGCATTCGCTCCCGCGGTGCCCAATGCGCCCGAAAAGAACGTTCCGGATCCGTCCGTCATCAAGGCGAACGTGCGCTACATCTTTATCGGGGTTGGAACCGCGGACAACCTGACGAAAGGTTCAGCCGACCAGTACCATGCGTTCTTCGACAGTAAGGGCATCACCCATACCTTCCGGTATGAACAGGGATTAGGCCATGACTGGACCTGTTTCAACCGTTGTTTCTACAATTTCGTCCCGCATATTTTCACCGGCACCGTGACCGGAATCACCTTGTCACGCGAGAGCCTGAAGGGGAAGGCGCCGCAGACACGGTTCGTGCCGCAGACACGGCTCGTGTTCCAGTCCTGGCGGTTGATGGCACAGCGCGCGGCGCCTAATGAAGGGGTATCCGGCCTGTTCTTCCTCGATGGAAGGGCAGTGGTCCCGGTACATGGCGCGGCCGCGCTTCCGAAAGCCCCGCTCCTGCGGTGAAGGGAGGGCAGGCTTGTTCAGTCCCCCCTTGCTCGAAAAAAGGAATTTTCTATCAGTAACTGATTCAATAGGTCATTATTTAAGGAGAATGTTTATGTACCAACGGGTAGTATGCTGTCTTGCAGTATTAGTCGGATTAACAGTCAATGCTCAAACTATTAACCTGGGGGGCGTCGTTTCAACTATGACAGATCAACCGATAGCTAATGCTATCGTCACCCTTGTAGGCCTGGGGATGAAGGACACGACCGGCACAGACGGGAAATATTCGTTCGCAAGAACCGTTGCGGTAAGATTGCCGGCAATTGTTCCGCAAACCGAAGAACTTTCAATGAATAATGGTGTTTTACAGTTCTCTTTGATCACTTCTTCACCAGTGAAGGTTGAATTTTTTGATGTAAGCGGCAACCTTTTAAAGAAAAAGGAATTGAAATGCGCCGCGGCGGGTACCTACTGTTTTGACATTGCGAAAAATTACCTGGCGACAAACCTTCTTGTTGTTAGAGCGTCCTTCGGCAAAAAAGCGGTATTATTTCATTACATACCGCAGAACAGCGGCAGATTTTCACTGTATCCATCCGGTGCAAACGCCTTCCCGAATGGAGGCGGACTCGCTAAAATGACTGCTCTTCTTGATACGCTTAAAGCCGCGGCTACCGGTTTCCAGACAAAGGCGGTGACCATCACCTCTTACGAGAATCAACAGCAGAACATTTCTCTCGACTCAAGCAACAACGCTAAGAACCCTCCGGGGCCCAGTGTGGGTTGCGGCAAGACATTGGGGTCCATCAATAAATCGGGGACATACACTATTACAAGCTCTGGAATGAACAGAACATATATTATCGACATTCCACCTAACTACGATAAAAATAAACCCTACCGCTTGATATTCGGCATGCACTGCATGGGCGGCAGTGCCGCAAAAGTTGCAGGCACAAGTGATGAGACTGGAAATTTTTATCACCTTAAGCCATTAGCAAACGCTGACAATACCCCTTGTATTTTTGTCGCGCCTCAGGGAAACAGTGACGGTACATGGAATGGAGATGTGGATCATAAATTCTTTTCCGACATGCTGAACCTTTTTAAAGACACTTTGTGCATCGATACCACGCGCGTTTTCAGTTGCGGTTTCAGTTTCGGCGCAATGTTTACGTACTCGCTTTCGCTGGAATTCCAGAAAGTTTTGCGGGCAGTAGCCTGTTATGCTCCAGCCAATTATAATATTTGGCTTCCTACCAACACCCACCTGCCCATCGGGTATTATCAAACGACTGGCACAAGTGACGGTATGTGTCCATGGGACAATGGGGGCCGTGGTGGAAAATATTGCCTCCAGGGCCATATCCAAGACAATGGGTGTACCTTACCGTCGACTATACCCTTGGCAACTGGTAATAAACATGTCTCCACTGAATTTTCGGGGTGTAAGGATGGATATCCCGTGAAATTCGGCTCCTTCCAGGGTGGACATACGCTCAGTTCGTCAGATCCTGGATCTAACACTAACTGGATACCGGTTGAGACGTGGGAATTCTTCAAACGGTTCTAACCTCATAATGCCGGAAATCTTAAATACTTGAGCTGTAAAACGGCTCAAGTATATGGACTTATCTACGAAAGGATCTATCATGCTGATTCCCTGCCGACGCACTATAATGCACTGTGCTGTTTTTTTTGTGATTATTGCTTTACTTCCTATCTCACAACCCCTTGTTTTCGCAATAAATACGCCATGGCTTCATGTTGACGGGGCATGGCTCAAAGATCCTGACGGCAACAAGGTCGTACTGCGGGGCATTGCGGTACTTCCCCCGAAAGATCAGAAAAGCGGCAAAGGTTTCGATTTTATTGCAGAGAAGGCTACCGAGCCGAATATGTATACCCGGGTCATCCGCATCCCGGTAATGCCCGAAGCCTGGAACAGCAGCTATCTCACCCAGTATCTCAAACCCTGCGTGGACGTGTATACAAAAAAAGGGGTCTATGTCATCATCGACTGGCACTACATCAAAGATTATGAAGCGCTCGACCAATCAACCCGCGATTTCTGGACTACGGTTGCGCCGGCGTTCAAAGATTACTCCAATGTGCTTTACGAAGTATTCAACGAACCGATTTATCCGGCCGGACAAAGCGCCTGGGCAACCTGGAAGTCTACGGCTCAACCATGGGTCGATCTTATCCGTACCGCCGCACCGAAGAATATCATCATCATCGGGTCTCCGCGCTGGACCCAGGAGGCAAAATTCGCCGTTAACAGTCCGTTCAAAGGCGAAAACCTTGTTTACGCGATCCACGTTTACCCGGTCCACCAGGGATGGGACGACATGTTCGGTAAACCCTGTGAAAAAATACCGATATTCCTGTCGGAGTGGGGATACCAGAATGCCGGATCGTTTGGAAGCGAGGTGAAAGGGACGACATTGGTGTATGGCGAGTCGATGAAAGCGTACCTTGATGCGCATCCTAATGTCAACTGGACCGCCTGGATTTTCGACGCGAACTGGTACCCCGTCATGGTCGACCAGAATTACGCTCTCCGCGGCGGGGAAGATTATCAGGGCGCATTCGTGCAGACCTTTCTGAAGGAGAAGAAGGACGATGACCTGCCGGGCGGATCGACCGGCGCGTTGCCGGAGCTGCTCCGGATTGATCGCCAGTCAATCAATCAGCCAATCAGTATTCACCATATGGTTCCTGATCTCTTCAGTAAACAGTCGTCGGCAAGCGGGCTGAGCATTCGGTGGCAGGGGAGAGGCAGCTTTGATGTAACGGGGAGACTGAAGCAGCCGGGTGTTCCGAGTGTGAAGCACAACGCCGCTCAATGATCGTTGGAGCGACCATGTACCGAATGATTGTGAACCGGTAAATTGGAATAGTATCGAAATTAAAGGAGGTATGCTATGAATGCAGTTTATGTCGGGAATATCATCCGGAAAATACTGACCGCAGTAATTGCGGTAACGGTCATCGGTACGACCGCCGCAAACGCAATGATCCCGAACCCGCTCATTTCGCGGGGGAAGACGGTGAAGGCGTCAAACGGCAATGCGTCCCAGCTGGTTGACGGCAAATTCGGTTCCGGAGTATTCACGGTAAGCGCGAACTCCTGGTTTGCGATTGACGTCGGCATTGGGCCGAGCAGGATATTCATCACCTGGAACAATCCGGCGTACACCTGGTCGAATAAAATCGCCGATCCGAATAAAATCGACTGCAAACAGACACTCTCATATCCGGTTAACTACACCATTCAGACATCCGCCAATTCCACTAGCGGCATTGACGGCGACTGGACTACCGCAATTACCGTAACGGGCAATAAGGTTTCCGCACGCGGGCACAGTGTTGAATTTACGGGTATGAAATGGGTTAAGATGAACATTTCGTCGGGTGGCGGCAATATTGATGAGGTGGAAGTATTCAACACGTCAAACGGCGCCGAAGACACCTGGTTTTTTGCGGGAACGAGCATTTCCGCAAATGCGTATAAATCGGCGAGCTCAGCAACGACGTTTTCGATACTGGTCAACCAGGCACATAAGGATTTTAATCCGGCGATGATACGGGGAGGGATACCCTGCATCAGCAGCACGCATATGGCACGTGATATTTCAATGTACCTCGAGGCCGCTGGAAGCTGCCATTACTGGGCCATCGAGATGGGCACCAACGATGCATGGGGAGGCACCAAAAGCAATGTCACGAGCTTTAAAACCAGCATGCAGAAAGTCATCGATTCGTGCAGGGCGCACGGCATCGAACCAATAATCGCGAATATCCTTTCGACCAACCAGTCGGCGGCCGGCTGGCAGGTGAATGCCGATTATCCCAAAGCAATAGCGGATCTGGCAAAAAGTAACGGCCTCATCGAAGGACCCGATTTTTACGCGGCGTTCCAGTCGAATACCTCCTTTTACAACACCGACGGCGTTCACCCGAGCAACACCGGAGGAGTCGAAATGCACAAATTATGGGCGGAAAAGATGGACGCGCTGTACAAGACGGTAAAGAATGAGAAGCGGCCGGAGGGTGTTCCCGCCGATTACCCTCATTGCCCGTTTACAATGACGATCTATTCCGACCGGTGGAGTATCATCGCTACCGAACCGGGAACAATACAAATCTTCAACCTCAAAGGATGTCTGCGCGACCAGATAATGGTTGGGGCTTCCGCGAAGGTTGATTTTTCACGCCTCAACGGCTGCGCCGTGGTTCGATTTATTTCTGCGAAAGGTATCACGACCATGCAACTGGTCAAGTAAAAGGCAATATAACGTGAACAGCATCCCGCTTCATCAACACCGCTCATACGAGGGCGTCTTATTAAGTGTAACGTTTTCAGATCGATATTATTCATTCGGTCTGATCCTGTCTAATCCTTGTCCCGCGAGGGCCCGAACGGGAAAGCACCGCAGACACGGCTCGTGTTCCAACACTGGCGGTTAGTATAAACTTTGCACACAAGGCACAATGGTAAATAATTGAAATTATTCTTGGCAAATTTATTAAAAAGATGTATTAGGCAAGCCTTTTATTAGAATGTTTCTTTGGGTTTGGCCGCCGCATTTTTTTGTTCTATGCCATTTTATTGCAGCCAACGGGTAAAAATGAAACACCAGGATCGCCAGTGTCATGAACAGCAGTACGCGGATCGTCTCCGTGATGCGATAGATGGCGTAGCTGTTCATCCGCTGAAAAATTTTTCGACTCTCCTTGATCGCGTCGATAATAACCGATAAACCGGGCGTCATCAGCACAATTGACGCTGCCGCGCGCGCCGACCGCCATGGTCACCGACAGCACCGTGGGCATGGCCACCGGAATCGCAGCCACGGTGAGCACCAGAGCGAATTGCATGGTAGTAAGAAACGGGTCGCCGCGGACAACTGCAACGACGATGATCATCGCCACCAGCGCTACCGCGAGGATGATAAGGTAGTTGCCGATCTTCAGCACCGCGCGTTGAAAGTGGCTGACGGTGTGCGCCTCCTGCACCAGTTGCGCCGTCTTGCCGAAGTAGGTCTTTGCACCCGTTGCATAAACGAATGCGCCGATTTCTCCCTGGCGAATGATCGACCCGGAAAACACCGCCTCGCCGGATTTGCGTGTGGCGGGCAATGACTCTCCCGTCAAGGCGGACTGGTCCACCTCCACCGGGTCGCCGTCAAGCAAACGCGCATCCGCCGGCACAATGTCCCCCAGGCGCAGGCGTATGACGTCGCCCGGTACCAGCTCACGCGCCGCCGGAGTGACCCACTTTCCATCGCGTTTCACCCGGGCCCTGACCGCCAGCTTGGACTTTAACGCGGCAATGGCGTTGCCTGCCTCGCGTTCTTCCCAGAACCCCACAACGGCGTTCGCAACGAGCAAAAGAAGGATGATGAAAAAATCCGGCCAGTGTCCGACTACGCCCGACAGAATCACCGCAACCTCGATCATCCAGGGGATCGGGCCCCAGAAATAGGAGAGGAATTTCAGTAAGGTGTTGGTTTTCTTTTCTTCAATCTCGTTAGGCCCATAGCGGGTCAGCCGTTCCTGCGCCTCGGCTTGGGTGAGGCCGTCAGACGACGATCCCAGTTTTTTCTTCAGTTCTTCCAGGGGTATGGTTTGAAAATCTGCCTTGGCACCGGGCTTTGCTTTGGGAGCCTTGGGCTTATCGGAATTGGGATTCATAAGGGGTATCCTTTCAGATTTTTAAATTCAAGGAATCGGGCATGTCACGCCTTTGGTTCCAGCGGATCGGCGACTCCTCCAGGGGGTAAAAAATCCGGCAAATCAAGACGTGCCGCGCCAATCCGGTTGTCGGCCATCCCGTAATAAACGTCCAAACGGTTCGGTGAACCAATATCGTCGCGTCGGTCGATTCCGGTAGGGAACACGACATTGGCGATAGTCCCGTGGCGTTCTTGCGGCAGCTCCGGCATCAATACCGGCTTTACAGAACGATAGTGGATCGTTTGAGGATGTTTCTTGGAGAGCACCATCACCCCGGCCGAGTAGCATAATTGATGTTCATCTTTGTTCGGCACCTCCATTTCGCTTACACCATGGTAAACGATCAGCCAGCCATGTTTAGTTATGATGGGCGGAGTGCCGCCGCCGATCTTGAGCCGCTCCCAGGGCGACACGGGTGTCACCAGCCGGTGATGCGAATTAAACAGTCCGGGGTGCTGCGGTTCGGGGTCATCCAAAGGCATTGGGCAGTAAGAAATCCAGATGCTCTCATGATCGAGGTCTACTTCACGCGATGCGGACTGGTTGATGGTTTCTTCGGGACGAGTGCCGGGGAAAAGGGGGCGGTGGAGGATGGCCATCTGCAATTTCCCGGCATGATTGGGAATGGCGATGGGGAAAAGACTGGCGTCTTTGTTGTCAACGTGGCCGAAATCGATGCCCTGAAAAGCATCAAAGGTCGCAAGCCCCAGTCTCTTCCAATGAAACAGGTCCTCCGAAACGGCCAGGGCAATCCGGGGGCCGATAGGTGAAAGCGCCGTGTAGGTCATCATGTAGCGCTTGATCGACTCTACGAATGTGATACGGGGATCCTCGCAGCCTCCGCTACCGTCGGGCCGCAGTTCGTAATCGGCTTCCGGCTCAAGCGCAATGCCGAGCCGTTCGACTCCGGACGGGTCGCCCGCCTCATTAAACCGTACCCGGGCAATGCCGATGCGCGAATAATTACCCTTCGCGGCGAGTCGTGGAAACAGGTAAAGCTTGCCATCGGGGCCACGTGCGGCAGCAGGATTCAGGACGCCTTCGGCTTCCATGGGATTGCCTAACTCCGGCTCCATCATCTGCCCAAGGCGCTTCAACTTAAATCCACTCATCGGTTCTCCTTCTTAGAAAGTTTTGTGTGTTGAACTCAACTTAAACAAGCGACGATTGCTTCAATCACGCGTTTCGATTCTTGAGGATCTCTTACTTGGATGGAAACAACACCCGCTTCTTTGGCCGGATAGTCATTCCCACCTGGGAACAAAGCATCCCCGATAAAAATCATTTCCTCAATGCTGATGCCAAGGATGTCGCGCAGTTTTCTAATACCGTAAGCCTTATCGATTCCGGGCTTGGTGATGTCGACGGATGTTGTGCCGCCCAGGCGGACGGAAAACTCGGGAATAAGCTTATCAAGGAGCCCTTTTATCTTTTTCCGCTTGGTAAAATCAGGGTCCCATTTTTTCTTTTCTTCGATGGGTGCTTGCTGCCCCAATGCGGAGAACGTAATCTGGCTTCCCCGGTCTTCAATTGCCTCTCCCCAGACTTTTTCGACCTTGAAGCCCGATGACCCAATCGCCTGTTTCAATGAACTGAAAATCTTTTCTCTCTCTTCAGCGGTGAAATCTTCGGAATAGATTTTTTTCCAATCAACGGTGTACTGGTAAAACTTTGTTCCACAGGTAGGAAGGAGAGACAGATTCTTCAGGTGTTCATCATGCGGAAGATTGGAGAGCACTTGTTTCTCAAACTGCGGCCAATCGCCTCCGGAAATCACCGCCACCTTTACAATACTTAAAAGAGCGCTAAACAATGCGGCCATCTCGGTATCGAAAGCTGATTTACTTTCAGCAAGCGTACCGTCCAGGTCGAAGACAATGAGTTTTTTCACGGTTTCATCCCTTCCGGCAGTGAAATTTCCAACATGGTAATAGGCGTGCGCGTTCGGCAGAGACACGCTCCGACCATGGCCGGCAAAAGCATCACGTCACCTTTACCAATGTGGTAATCGGCGCCATTGTACTCCAACCGGCCGTTACCGGCGATACAGACCAGAACATGCGGCATTCCCTCTGCCCCGACAGTAAACGGAGAATCTCCTCGGTGTCGCCACAGCCCGAAATGTTCACAAAGAAAAAGCCGCTCCCGCAGCACCGGCTTCACCTCTTCCACCACAGGCACGACCGGCCCAACAACACCTTGCGCAAAATCAAGGCAGGCCATGGCTTGCTCCACTTGCAAAGGCCGGGGCCGGCCGGTCTTGCCATCAACGTGGTCCCAGTCATAAAGCCGAAATGTCACATCGCTGTTTTCCTGCACTTCGAAAACCACCACGTCGCCCAGCGAGTGGACCGTCCCGGCTTGGATGAGGACGCCGTCACCGGGCTTTGGGTGAAAACTGGCCAGGTGATCCGCCACCGTTCCTTCCGAAACCGCCTTCCGCAAACCTTCTGCCGTGGCGCCGGGTTTCAAGCCTGCGTAGATACGGCTTTCAGGCTCGGCCTTCAGAACGACCCAGGCTTCGGTCTTGCCGCTCTCACCCGCGGGTAGATACTTCGTTTGCCGATCCGATGGATGCACCTGGACCGAGAGCACATCGCGGGCATCGAGGAACTTCAGCAGCAGCGGGAACCGGCTGAAGCGCCCGGCGAGTTTTCCCAACAACTGCTCCGGCCACTGGTTGAGCAGTTGATTGAGGATCAACCCCTTGAGCGGTCCATTGGCGACGAGGCTTGGATGGTCGTCGCGGTCGCTTAGGAGCCAGGCTTCGCCGATAGGGTCATTGCCGGGCAGCGGAGCAGATAGCAGGTCGGACAAGCGCCTGCCGCCCCAGAGTCGGTACTGATAGATCGGTCTGAATCGCAGAGGATATAAGGGCGTTTGATTCATTCTTCAGTCCAGTATCCCTGGCAATTATAATGGTGGTGCAGTTCCGTCTCAAAATTACGGGACAGCAAGGATCCATCTGTGTATTCCGGCGACTGTTTGATGGTCTCACGTGGAAGATCGATAAAGGCTTTTGACTCATCCCAACTGACCCGATGGATCCATTTCGGGGAAAGCAGGACCTTTTTCCCCGGCCACCAGTTTTGAGTATCGATGATGAGATAACGAATTGCCCACTTCTCCTCATCAATAATAAAATCCTCGATGTGGCCGATCTCGCCGTCTTTGGCCTGGAGGTGATAACCAGTCACTTCGTGAGTGCTGCGCAGATTAAGGTCCCATGTTTTCTTTTCCCGGTCAGCTATTTTCCATTGTTTGGGATCACGCACGATTGAGGGATAATTTCCCCACATGTATGAGCCGCCCCAATATATAGGCCATCCATAATATCCATAATAGTTCACCTCAAATTGTCGTGAGACGGGTTTGTCGGTATCCAGGGAAGGACTTTCCTCAATCTGCTTTTTAGTCAAATTAACGGAGATGTGCTGTTCCTCTTTGTTCACGACCTTCAGCGCATAGGGGGAAATCAATACCTGCCTGCCCGTCAGCCAGTTTCCCGTATTGGCAACCAGATAACGAATGGTCCAGTGTTTGTCATCGAAGAAGAATTCCTCGACTTTTCCAATTTCTCCGTCGAGACTGTGCAAGGTGCATCCTGCGAGTGTTTTTGTTTTGATCAACATGGTAGTACCTCTTTCATTTTTGAAAATGTGCGTCATAGTGAGAAATGATTGTTATCGCTACTGTTACTTTTTGAAAATGTTCGAGATACAGCCCCGGTATAGAGGCCCATGCTGATGATTGCGCGTGCAAAATTTTATTCGGGTCTCATACCAGTCCTTTTTATCTTCCGGGTTTAGATTCTCCGGTACCTTTGAATAGTGATACCACCTGCCTCCACCGTTGTCGGCGTTCTCGCAGGGTACGTTTCTTGTTTCTGCGAAGCATATTCTTAAAAACCGGAAAACCTCCCCCCTTAAGCGAGCAAATGATACCAGAGCCAATCCTTCTTCTGGTTTTCTCCCTCGGTTTTTCCATTGAACATTCTTTTTAACTCTATCCTCACGCAAACGGGAGTCTCAGCTTATACTTCGCAAATCTCGCGCCATCGCTGACAGAATTCGATAAGTGAGAAGGTTGCCAAGGCATGGATTTTACAACTTAAAGTCTAGAATTGGCTTGCGAATGCATTTTTACGCTGCTACCATAGCGTATTTCTTTTTTGCGCCGTTCTTGATTTTATTGCTTTTTGGCACGCGGGCTTCTCGCGTATTTATACGCGAATTGTTTTAGGACTACGAAAAATCATCACGGTGGGCAACGTCGCCTGCAAAGACTGGTTCGGCGATTAGCATCCGCCCTTTTTCCCGCCCTTTTTCGAACCAGCGGGTTTACTTTTTCCTATCCCTTTTCCTCCGCCGTGCCCATCTTTTGGTCCTTGGCCCTTTGGGCCTTTCCCATCGTTATTTGGCATAGGTATCACCTCCTTTCTTTATGTTTTTGTGGTTTTCTATCGCGTTAGGCATCAGTATGCTTAACGATCCGGGCCAGTGGCCAACCCGTCGATCAAACATACTCTTGATTAATCCCTCAGACCTTTTGTAACCAGCACAACCGAGGGATCATCAGGGGTAGTAGTTTCTTCAAAACCCAACCCTTTGACGAAATGAAGCATACCCGAGTTATTTTTGAGTACAGAGCCATGGATTTTTTTTATCCCGCGTGATTGGGCATGACGTATCAACGCTTTCATCAGTTTTGTCCCAATGCCACGTTTTTGCCATTCATCAGCAACGACAACTGCAAATTCGCAGCTCTTGTCATCCGAATCAATTATGAATCGTCCAACGCCAATTTCTTCTTCATTTATTTTTCCTCTATACAGAATAATCAGGGCTTCTGCGTTGAGCGGGTCGGGATTTGTAAACGTCTCCAAATTCTTATTATTCAGTTCTTTGATTGATCCGTGAAAGCGTAGGTAACGCGACTGAACGGAAAGCTTTCGTACGAATGTTTGTTCTATGCCGGCATCACCGTGTGCTATATGGCGAAGTGTTAACCTTTTTCCATCGTCAAGAGTCCATGTTTCTGCGTTAGAATCATCAACCATTATCTGATCCTCCACTAGTAACAAAATAACCGATAAGAAGTTATAGCTGTTTATCGTCTATGTTCAGAATAGGATGGAAAATGGAAAATGTCATTCCCGCGAAGGCGGGTAAACGATACAATAGAAACGGTATTGAAAATACCGGATACTTTGCGTTTAAGGAATAATATGACAATTCGTCATTTTTGTTTTTAAAACCGTGGGTCCCCGCCTCCGCGGGGATCCACGGTTATCCTATACATATCTATTTTGAACAGAAACCAATTAAGATGTCAATAATTACCATTAGATGGTTCACTTAAGCATATTTATTGATACAAGAGGGTATAAATCTCATTCAAGTCGGGAGACAGGACAACTTCGGTCCTACGATTACCCGCACGGCCTTCAACTGTTGCATTTGGTGTTAAAGGGTGAAACTGGCTTTTACCCGATGCGGTAATACGACTCGGATCAAAGCTATTATCTGTTGTTAATATGCGGACAATTGATGTAGCCCTTGCCGTACTAAGATCCCAATTATCTTCAAACTGTTTTGTTTTAATGGGGACATCATCTGTATGGCCTTCAATTGTAACAGTGATGTCTTCTGTAGTATTTAACACATTGGCAAGAGTTGTAAGGGCTTCTTTCCCTTTAGGATCAACTACATCGCTTCCCGACCCGAACAGCAATTTCTCTGCGAGGGAAACATACACTTTTCCATCTTGCATATAAACACTAAGCTCATCCGTTTTATAATTCATGAGCGCATCAGCTATTGAATTTTTAAGCTTTTCCAATACTTCCTTTTGAGATTGAACTATATCATGAAAGGCTTTTAACTGCTTTTCCTGGTCGGCAATGGTCATGTTTGATTTGGTGGTAAGGGCATCCAGATCATTCTGAGTCATCTCATTTTCTTTCTGCAGTGCATTTTTGGCTACATTGAGATTTCCTCTTTGCACATTACTCGCATTCAGTAGACGATGGGTTTCGAGGCTGTCTTTTTGTAATTCATCAACTCTGGCTTCAGAAGCCGCAAATTTATTGCTTGAAACGCAAGATACTGACAACAAACTGATTACTATAACCATGAATATAAATGCAATGAAATTTCGTGTCTTTGCTATAGAAAAATAAATTATTTTTCCCACGTCGGTTAAATCTGTGTTCTGGTGAATATCTGAACCGAATTTTGTTGAATTGTTTTTACACATATGTAGCTCCCTTGAGGCATGTTTAATTGTTGATTGTTAAGAGATAATAGTCTTTTTATAAATACATTTAAATGTAAATGAAAACCCCTTTCCATTTATTGTAATTGTATGACAAGTAATGATGTTTATGCGCCGTAAACTTCACTTTCCATGGAATTTGAACCTAACATATAACACCTTTTAACGTTAGACTAAGTTATAAGATATTTAACAGGAATAGCCTACTTCCCGAATACCTTCTCGACCTGGCCGTTTTTTTTCTGAATTTTACCGGCAATCTTTTCGACGATGCCTTTTGCTTTCAATTTGGGATTGTCGCTGAGATTACCGGCAGCTTCTTTGATAGAGCCCTTAACCTGGTGAACCGCACCTTCCGTCTGGTTTTTTGTGCTTGATTTGCTGGTCGTTTTCATTTGAACCTTCTTTCTCCCGGTTAATAGATAGTTATTGATTCGTTTCAAGCAATGTACCTAAGATATTGTTGTACATTGCAACCCTCCAACGTAGTGTAGCAATATTCATGCCCGGCTTGCGGGCTTCTGGCCATCAGCGGATTTCACTACCTCATTATAGTGATTATTAAAAATAAGTTCACTTATTTTCAGTAAATTGCCTGATAAGTAGAATGTTGTCTTTATCCTCTTCGTCCTTTCTACTTCTTCTCATCCTCGATTTATCCGAAAAGTTCGAGAACGATTTAACCTGTAAAAGCAACTAGTTGTATCTTACATAGTTTTAATTTTTTCCAGAACATATTATTGTAAACTGCTATAGTACTGGTTGCAGCCTTGGGCATGAATGCTTCCGTACACTCATTTACTCCTGGTAACAATTGGAGTAATTTTATTGTTTATCTCGTCGAGCGGTGTGGTGTCGGTGACAGCACCGGATTTTACTTTGGGCGCCAGTTCCTGCAGCTCGGTTCCGGCCATATATAGTTCTGCTACTGATGTATCCGGCCAACTGACTTTTACAAGTTTAAGGAATGAACCGGCAGTCCATATCGCATACGAGGCGTCGGAATACTCCTTTTTGAGCAGTTTTGATTTTGCTATATCATAGTGATATTTGTATGCTTCTCCGAAAACTGAAAGTGCTTCGATTTCGACCGGAAGCATAGCGAACTTGTTTTTGATGACATTTAAAGCAGTGAGTGTTATTGTATCGAGTCTGGCGAGACTTCCTGATTTACCGGTTGACAGGGCGATTGAGAGCGCTTCAATTTTTCTGGATGCTTCAGAAAGCCGTTTCGTCTTAAAAACCAGGAATGTATTCCCTCGCCTCAATTCAGCAGCCGCTTTCGAGGATTCCCCGCTCTCAAGGTATTTTCTGGCACGAATAAAGTGGTACTCCGGTGCTTCCATGTACACCGACCAGTCGGATGGGCCCGCTTGAGCAATTGCTGCGGATTCACCAATCCAATATCCCTTTCTCTTATAATGGTGGTGCAGTTCCGTCTCATAATCCCGAGACAGCAGGGCCCCATCCGTATATTCCGGCGACCGTTTGATGGTCTTGCGCGGAAGATTGACAAAGGCTTTCGACTCGCTACAACTGACGCGATTGATCCATTGCGGGGCAGCCAGGACCTTTTTCCCCGGCCACCAGTTCTGATTATCGATAACGAGATAACGGATTGCCCACGTCTCATCATCAATAATAAAATCCTCAACGTGGCCGATCTCGCCATCGGTGGCTTGGATGTGATAACCTCTCACCTCGTTAGTACTACGTAAATTGAGATCCCACGTTTTCTTTTCCTGGGTGGTTATTTTCCATTGTTCAGGGTCGCGCAAAATAGAGGGATAATTCCCCCACATGTATGAGCCGCTCCAATACATCGGCCAACCATAATACCCGTAATAACTCATCTCAAATTGCCGCGAGACGGGTTTGTCGGTACCAAGGGAAGGGCTTTCCTCAATCTGCTTTTTAGTCAAATTAACGGCGATGGTTTGCCCGTCCTGATCCACGGCCTTTAGGGCGTAAGGGGAAATCAATACCTGCCTGCCTGTCAGCCAGTTTCCTGTGTTGGCAACCAGATAACGAATGGTCCAGTGCTTGTCATCGAAGTAGAATTCATCGACTTTTCCTATTTCTCCATCGAGGCAGTTTAATTTGTATCCCGTTAATGTTTTGGTTTTGATCAACATGGTGGCACTCCTTTTGTCTTTAAGGATGTAAGTTATATCGTGATGTCGATTCGGCGCATTCTTCGCGTTTCGCGCCTCGTTGAGTTCGATACCAAGAAATCCCAGTCCATCGCAAATCCGGGTGCGGACAGCGGGGGCATTTTCTCCAATGCCTCCGGCGAATGCCAATGTGCCAAGTCCACCGAGTGCGGCAGCGAGTGCTCCGGTCCATTTCTTGGCCTGATAGCAAAACAGCGCGAACTTGATGCTTGATGAGCCGCCATTGATCGAAAGTATGCATGTCCTAACCGGTTCCAAAGATGACTCTTTCGTCATTTAGCCATCCTCAATCCGAACGAAGCCAGTTGCGCGCATGTGGATCGGTAATCCTTGTGAAGAATGCTCCGAATTCCCATACTTTCCGCGACTTCGACGAACATCAAGGTATTATCGATATAGATTACCTGATTGACCTGAACCTGCGCGGTATCGAGCGCAACACGAAAGATATCCGCGTCAGGCTTACGCAACCGGACGTAACAGGAAGAAATAAAAGAATCCACGAATTCGTCCAGCCTGAACTTCCGGATCCGGTACTCGTTAAGTCCGCGCCCTTCGTTGCTGACGACGATGATTTTCAATCCATATCGTTCCTTGAGCCGACGGACTAACATGATCATGTCGGAATACGGCTTCGACTGGGCGAATATGAATTTCCGGAACTGAGCGGGAGTAAACGGCCTCTTCTCGTAGAACGCATATCCAGGGCAAGTTCGGCCAGGGAATCGAATCCCTCGACTTCCGTGGGGAGCAAACCGTATATCGGGTGGCTGATACGGGTAGGTTTTTTCATGGTTTTTCTTTTCAATCTTTGTGAGGTCCTGCACATTCGTATCAACAAGGCGTACCGCCCATTCCGTCGGCAGCATGGACGCGACGGTCAACAGCCCCAACGGCGGCAATACCGCCTCTTGCCTATGAACTCGAGCGCATGTTTAAAACTCCAGAACGTATCCGGGAACTCCGGGTAGATCATCAGGATATTCATACAATGCCTTCCCGGACACGCATTTGGCGCAGCCCTTTAGGTTTTTGTTGGATCATATAAATGGGCTGAACGGAATTCATAACCTTTTTAAGTTTTCCGTGGAATATATCAAGATATGATTTTAACTTCTCTTTTTTAAGACTTAATTAAGAAGTGAAATACCACGGTTTACTATGGTAGAAAGCAATTGCAATGCCATGGCCATTATGGATATTCAATTGATGCCTTATACGCACGATCAGAAGAAATTATCGTTTATGAGAAGGACTTTCTTATATTTGCGAATTAATTCGTGTTATTCTTACGGAGATATTCCATCGGGCGACGTACAATCTTGTTATCCTCTGTAAACCTACAGGTTCGGCACGGTGTGATCGGCACAATGCAAAATTAGAATGCCTGGTTTGTTGCGTCCCATAAAGTTGCGGGCACTAAGGGATGAGCGTCAAGTGATAGCAGGCCGCATCGGCATGGTAATTGCTTATTTTAATGATTCGACCCTATTTCTCAATTTTTTCCAGGTGCATCCTCATGGGAGCCCTTTTTCTTCAACTGACGTTCCTTTTCCTCAAAATAGGGGTGGCGTTTGCTCATCAGCACAAATACACTCAGGCGATCAATGTTATAGTTCCACCGGAGCGCAAGAACGACGGTTTTGACCTTAAAGGCTGGGAATACCGCACTGTCGACGCATCGTTGCCCGGCCGTGTTCACCGCTACTACAACTTCCCCGGTCCTCATCCCGATGCACCCGTATTTCTGTTTATTCACGGACTCAACCTCGACGGCCGGAATTTTGTAAATCTTCGCGCACTCGCTTCTCACTACCGGCTGATCGCCTACGATTTTCCCGATCAGTCACCCTATTACACCGGCAAGCTTGATGATTTTTCGGCGCTTATCAGTGATTTTCTTGCCCGGCAAGGCATTTCGCAGTTGTCGGTTGCAGGGATTTCGTTCGGCGGGGTTGTTGCGGTCCACTGGGCGGCCCATGCGACCGGCAGTATTATTGACAAAGTAATATTGGTGTCAAGCGGTATTGTCGGAACGGATGCCGCGCAGCGGAAACGAAGCCGGTCGACCGCTCAATGGGTTGCAAAGCTGAAGGACTACCAGGTCTACTGGTTGATGGAAAAAATGACCGATCGATTCGTCAAGAATTTCCCCGCTCAGACCCGCAGGGAATTATCTCCGCTTTTTCGCATCAAACACCCGGATTACTATCGAGAGGTCATTGCATCCACCGCGGGATACAATGCCGGGGATGATGCCCGGTGCATTGCCTGCCCGATGCTGGTGCTGCTGGGGACACACGATGAACTCTTTCCCGTCAAAGACACCTCATCAATAACAACCTTTGTCCCTCATGCGAAGATAGAACTTATTGCCAATGGATCGCATATCATGAGCTTTCTTGATGGAGATAACATCGCGCGAAAAATTGCAGCATTCCCGCCTTCGGGCCGGGCGGTTCATCGTTTATTTTCGCGACGCCGCCGAAGATGAAAAGGGTAATACCTTCCATGGGAAGCCCGAACCGCCTCGCAACCAGGGAATGGGAAAATTCATGCACGATAATCGACGCAAACAGACCCAGCGCACCGGCGATCGCCAACCACCAGTACGCCTGCGGCGAACGACCGGCAAGATAATGGGGAAACACACCCGTGGCCAGCGACCATACGATCAGCAATGCCAGAAAACCCCAAATTAAATCAATGCTCACGTCAAAACCAAGCAGGGTAAATACCTTGAATTTCTTTCCAAACATGGCAGCCTCCTTCCGGTATTCATAACGTTGAATGGTATTTGATCGGTCGAAGAAAACAGGCCGTTCACGGTTCGGCGAACCTGCCGTGAACGATCCGATTTCAGCGTAGTATTTGCATAAAAACAGGTTTTATCGCTTTTCCCTTCTCCGCGAACTCCGCGTTTCTTCTTTGTGCTGTCATGTCAAGCGAGAATGCCAGCGCGCCGAAAACACGATAGGGTTCGAGTGCCCGCGGTTTGTTTCCGGATCGGTCCGCGGAAAGTGAAATATCGACACCCGCCATGGCATTCATATTATTCGGCGATCGGATGCTGAGCGACGGCGTAAACCACAGCGGATCGGTTCCAAATGATACGCTTTTTAACCTGGTACGGGAGTTTATTTCAGCACCAAGAACGGCGAAGCTCAGGTTTGCCTGCACACCGACGCCCAGGAGCAATAACACCGCTTCTTTTCCGGAAATGTTGACGACTCCCGCCTCGTTTAAATGCGCCTTGAAGCCCCAGTCTTCGCCGCCGAACTGGATCGTTTGTAAAAGTTTACCCATAAGATCATATCCGGTACGGGTTTCGAAATAATTGTAGCCGTCGGCCCTGTACGTGTTGATCTGGTTTCGGGACGTGCCGCCGATAAGGACAGTCTGGCCTCCCATGCGCAAAAAAGCATGCCGGGGAAAAGAAAGCGAGCCCTGAGCTCCCGTGCGAATCGTGCCCAGACCGGCACTCCTGTTGGTGTTGACATAATTACTCGACGCGAATCCCGCTATTGACGCGAACAAGTCGACGTAAGAATTGATGCCGTAAGAATAAGCCCCCGCGGCGGTATACAGGTTTGCACCGGCGTTCGGTGTGTTGAGGTATCCTTTTTGTTGTTTATACCACGGCGACATAAAGCCGAACGCCATACGGCCGGCGCCCATGGACTCGGCTGAGCCGACGGAGCTTAACCCGCGCAAAGCCTCACCGTTAACCACCGGTGAGTACATGGGTGTCCTGTTGTCGGTTTCCGCCCCGACCGTCCGGATCGAGGGAAACAGGCAGAATGTAAAGAACAGCGTTCCCGCGTAAAATCCGGACATGTTGGAATTTGAACCTGACATATGAACTCCTTTTTTATTTTTCTATTGCGATAATGCCCGCTCCCACTTAAGGATTTCCGATATAATTTCGCAGAATGGTCTTCGACGGATCGAAATCGGGACTGTTTTTTATCGATTCCCGCGAGCGATCCAGATAGACGCCGGTATCGTCCCAATTCACCTTCTTGATCCATTTTACCGCAATGAGCACTTTTCTTTCTAAAAGCCAATTACCCGTATCGACAACCATATAGGTCAGCGCCCAATTTTCTTCGTCAACAATAAAATCGGTAACATGTCCGATTTCCCCGTCGTTAGCGTGAATATGATAGCCGATGATTTGCCGTGTGCTGCGCAAATGCGTATCTTCCTGTTGCGCTGGTTCGGAAGGTTCCTGCACCGGAGGATTCTCAAAGAGGGGGTACGGTGTTATTCCGAAAGTGCCTCCATAAGATCCATCCCAATAGGTTGGCCACTGATAATACGCATGCAGCTCGACCTCATGCTGACGATAGACAGGACGCTCCGTATCGATAGCGGGGCTGTTCCTGACTTGTGAACTGGTAAGGTTTACTGAAAAAGTACCTGCCTCCCAATCAGGTTTTCCCAGGGCAACAAGCCCGATAAGCACCTTGCGGCCGGATAACCAGGTTCCTGTTTCCGCAACCATATAGCGGATTGTCCATGTTACGTCGTCGAAGTAAAACCCCCGCACTTTTCCCAGGTCACCGTCGGTGGCCCGGATTGCATAGCCGATCATACCGCCTAAAGGTTGTTGCATATCACTCCTTTTTTTCCATCGTTACTATTGCACCATTCTCTGAAAGCCGTCATTATCTTCCCCGGTGATAACATACATTACTACTTCAAACCCTATAAACGAGTTGAACTGAACCGGCAGCGGGCCGATTTTGCAATTAGTCGTAAGCGGTGTGAAAGGTAAGATCAACCTTGGGGCCAAGATGGACCGTGTTGTCATGAAAAGATATTCGCCCGTTCAACCTTTGAAGAACAGTAACATGCTTTGAATAAGAAGCAATTGCGGTGCCATTATTATTGGAGGCTGAATCGATGCGATACCCGTGCGTTCAGGATTAATTCTTGTTTGTGAGAATGGTTTTCTTAAAAACGGGAATTGTGTTATGTCATTTTGCGGTAATACTGTTCGGCGATACCGCACTGCCTTTTTATTGAAAAGCCGCGATTTCGGGTTTCCCGAAGACAAAATCCCGGAACCCGAAATCGGTCGTCATGAATGAATTGAATTTGAAAATGTTGTAGCCGTCGCCGGGGATTGATGGATAATAAGATATGGACAGTTGAATGTTGCTGAAGACCAGATAGTCGTTTCTAATCAAAGCGCCTATACCGAGTTGTGAATACACCGGGCTGTTTTTGAATCCTGACGGTGCATTGCCCAGCATGCCGAGCGAACAAATCAGATACGGTCCGAACCTGAATCCCAGTACCTTCCACGGAGCATAGGATTGTGTCTGATGCGTGAAAACGATTTTTTTCGTGCCCCGCAAAGAACTGTTGAAACCTCGAATCCCGTTTTCATCGTTGATGGTCAGGCTGTCATAGGGAAATCGATTCATTCCCAAAGTAACCTGCGGTTTTACGAACTGCCGGATTCGCCAGTTCCCTATTTCGAGCAAATTGCTGAAATATCGTGCGCTTGCCGAAAAAACGCCCTGTTGTGACGACTGACCGTGAAAGAACGTCCCGTATTCGAAAGTGCAGCTTAAATTTCCCCATTTGATATAGTCGCCGAAGGAGATACGTGCGCCTAAATATAAACGACCGGTATTGTTTCTTATCTGGTAACCGCCAGTTATTCCGTATGTTTTGCCGACAGGCACATCTTCGATAACGCCAAAATTGAAAATGTAATTATCCCTCAGATATTTCCGCATCGATATTCCAATGCCCGCTAAATAGAGATCTTCATTGGAATAAACATGCATTGAGTCGTGCAGTTCGTCCGGTTTTTCAGGATATCGTATGCGTAAATAACGCGCGGCGACAATGGCATTGGTTATACGCTTATCCTCAGTATTTCCTTTTAAAATTCCTTTTGCATAGCCGGCCCAATAATCCTGAGTGTAACATTTAACATTCTGCCGCATGCTGCTTTGCACCTGTACGGTATCGTCAATCGTAGCTTTGTGGAACTGCTGAACAAAATCCAACCCCGCCGCCCACCGTGCAAGGGGCGAATAAAACGGGCGTTCAACCGCTATGTTCCTGTCGAAACAGTTATTTTCGTCAATGTTAAAATGCAGTGCGGAGCTTATATGGGAGTTGCGAAAGTTCGGAATAAAATAATTTGAAGTAAAGACTTTATCCGTAGTGGAACGATTCCAGGAAAAAGCGCTTTGAAACTTATGTCCGAATCCGATAAAATTATTTTCAGTTAAGCCGACCGTACGGTGCACGGAGAAAGGATTGCCGTTCGGAATGATGCTCCACTTATCCGCTACACGGATATACATATCAACCGAATCGACTGTTTTTTCCACGGGCACAAAAAGGAATGCAACTTCACGCATATAGTACAGGCTGCGGATCAACCGCTCCGACTCTTTAACAAGTAATAAATCGAAAGGGGCGTTTTCACGGAAAAGTAAAACGTTTTTAATGGTAAAGTGCCGTGTTTTAATATGCAGCTTATTCCCGATTTTAAATACTATTTTATTCGGTATGGCCGCAGTGTCGTTTATCGAATAACCGAACGGATCAAGGGTGACGATGTTTATATTCCTGATGATTTTACCTTTAAAATTACCATACGGCAGTTGAAGTGTTGTAGGATGTTTATTTTTAAATGCGGTTGAATCGACCGGCTTGAAAACCATGCCGTATATAAACCGTGTGAACCTACTTTTCTTTGAAAATCCTTCAATTTTACTGTAGACTTTGGATGAATCCTGCTTAGCGTGAGAAGCATGCACGATTGCAGATTGACTAATGCCAAAAACCGAACAAATGAGTAACAGTATTTTCAGAAACCTCGGTATATTCGAGTTCGAGGGTTTTCTTGGGATGGTCACCATCATGCATATCTCGTAAACGTGATTTTGGCAAGTATGCTATGCCTATTCCTCCCGGCGATCGACGGTTCTTCGTCGGTGCGAATTCCCGCTCACTGATATGACGGGCTTGTTCAGTTTGCTCAACGCCGCCGTATATCATTAAATGCCGAGCGTCCGTATTTTTTGTTCCACTTCATCGGCGCTTTCCAAAACAAAGAGGTCCGGCAACATAGTCCGCAGTGCGGTCGCTTCGAGTTTCAAAATGGCGTTGCGCACGACCGTTATGGCGTCGGGCTGAACCGATAGAGTAGTAGCGCCTGATGCCGCAAGCAGGCAGCACCCTGCCGGATCCGAAGCCATCTCGCCGCAGACCGTAAGATGCTTGTCGTGATTTTTGCAGGAGGCGATCACGTCGTTAATCATTTTTAAAAAGGCCGGGTGTGAGAATCTGTTATACTTCCGCAATCCGGTCTGCTCTCTATTGACGGCAAAGAGATATTGAACAAGATCGTTCGTCCCCAGGCAGACGAAATCGACTTTCGGTAAAAACCGTTCTATCGACAATGCAACGGAGGGGACTTCCACCATAATGCCGACGTGCGGAGAATCAACGGTTACGTTCATTTCAGCCATAACTTCATCAATAATTCCCCGGGCCTTTATAAGATCATCAACTGTTGTGATGAATGGTAAAAGCAGTTGTACGCGAAACGTGCCACGCTCGGTCAGAATAGCGTAAATTTGCTTTTTCATCAAGTCGGGACGTGACAGCAGGAAGCGAATTCCCCTGCACCCTAATTGCGGATCGGTTTCTTTTTCCATTTCCATATATACCGGAAGTTTGTCACCGCCCATATCAAGAAGGCGGAACGTCATACCCACGATTCCTTCCACGCCGAAAATTCCCGTATAGTATGCTGCCTCCTGTTCAGCGGAAGGTAACACTGTGCCGGCAAGATACCGTATTTCGCTGCGGAATAGGCCGATCTCTTTAATTCCCTGAGTATGTGCATGCAGTATATCCGCAAGGTTGGAGGCGTTGCATAAGAGGTGCATCTCCAGACCGTCGGCGGAATGCACCGCTGAAGCATCGCCGGAAGATTCGACGGGCTTTGCCGCGGCATTGCGCCTAATTTCCATGTCATGACACTCTTTTAGGGTCGCCTCCGAAGGATTAAGGAACACATTGCCGCGGTACGCGTCGATCAGCACGTCGGTCGATTCATCGAGCAATGCACCGATGCCCGGGAAGTCGATAATGACCGGCACGCCAATCGTTTGCGTCATTATTGACGCATGTGAACTCCGCGTGCTCTCTTCGATGAGTATCCCTGCCACCCTGTTCATGGGAATAACGGCAACCTCGACCGGAGTCAGGCGGTCCGCAACGAGTATCGAGCCCGCGGGTATTTTCATGATTGCCGAGACACGGTCTTCATCGGTAAACCGCATATTGTAAAGGATCCGGTAATACAGATCCTGCATGGTAATCAAACCCTTTTCCGTCAACTCATCGGCGCTTGCCGAGGCTTTGTTCCGCAATCGTGCGATCTCTTTTGCGAGCACGTATTCTCCGTGCAAGGTGGTACGTTCAATGGTTTTCTTTATGGATGAAACGATGGCCGGGTCATTCAAGAGCCGAAGTTCCGCTTCGAATATCGGATATGATTCGTCTTCCATGCCGTGCAGACCGTCGTTTATAAAACGGGCTATCTGATCTTTGCTTCTGATTACCGCAAATTCAAGTCGGGCCACCTCTGATGATACGAGGTTTACGGTACGCCTGTCGTTTTGAAGTCGCTTAAGATCCACTTTTTTTAACAGGTAGGCTTTTCCCCGGGCGATTCCCGCGGTAAGCGGCGTGCCGTGAAAAGTTATCTCACCGTCCCGGAAGATATTTTGCCGCGCATTCAAAAGGACATGTCCGATCTATTTCCGCATACCGGGTGCGGTATCTGTATTGATATGATTTGTAATGTACATTCCGTTCCGGGTATGCACAACCTCGAATAGAGTGCCGTATCCGTTTTTATTTAATTTGCATGGTGTAAAGCACGCTGAATGAAGTCGGTCGCCATTTCAAGCGTCTTCTTGGTATCCGTTAATACTTCATCTAGATATTTTTGCATGTTAAACATGGTTCCCTCGCTTTCAATAAGCCCCCTTCAAAAGGGCAAGTGGTGTTTTCAGCAGTAAGACAATATCAAAAAACATATTACGATACTTGCTGTAATTAATATCCATACGAACCATATTTTCGAAGGAGGTGCTGCTTCGTCCGTGCACCTGCCAGAAACCGGTGATACCCGGTTTCGACTCCATTACCCGCCTTCGGTGCCATATATCGTAGGCATCGAACTCATACCGGATAGGCGGTCGCGGCCCCACCAGCGACATGTCGCCGAGTAAAACATTGATAAGTTGCGGTAATTCATCGATACTCAATTTACGCAAGATACGGCCCACCGAGGTAATGCGTCGGTCATTAACGATTTTGAATGCACCGGCATTTTCACACATTTCCTTATTCCGGGCCTTGATAAAATTTATCACGAACTCTTTATGAACCGAATTGTCGTTGTCGGCATACATTGACCTGAATTTCAGAAAGGTAAAAGTACAACCCCTGAAACCCACACGCTCCTGCCTGAAAAATACAAGCCCGGGAGAAGTAAGCTTAACGGCAATCGCCGCAACCAGCATGACCGGCAGGAAGATCACAAGCATTAATGAAGCAATAATTATGTCCATGGTGCGTTTGCAAAAATCAGAACCGATTCTTATCAAACGTTTCTCCTTCAGTTCACCGTATACAATATGGCTTAATTTCTGAGTAGTAGACGATTCATTTTGCGGAAAGCGGATATATGATACGGCCAGGGCTTGACGGAATGCCAGTGGAGATGTCCTTTCAACAACATTATCAACTTTTTCCCGCAGCGCTTCGACCATGGAACCCGGCACTTCAGGACAGATGATTCCGATAACCGACCGGCTTTTGTACCACCCTATAATGTCGCTCTTTCGGAAGCATTCATCAAGAATACCGAAAAGGGCGTGAAGCCCGGTGTCATCTTTATTTTGAAAATTATGGTTAATCCTGATTATTATCAAAACAAACGGTCTTTTCGATCGCTCGGTTCGCTTGCGCTCTTTGAACAATAAATCTTCGAAATATTTCTCTTTGTAGAGTTCGTAGGTATCTTTTATCGCATCCATCACGGTCTCCTTAACGTGAATATCTTACTCTTATCCTCTTTGGGTCGAGTGCGCGTCAAGAAACAGTAAAAGCAACACCATATCGGAAATAGCTCAGCACTTTAAATGCAATAAATAAACTATTGCCGTACTCATCATCGGTCGTTTTCGCACTCGCGATTGATATGAACCTTACGGCGCCTGACTGTTTTACAGTATTACCCGTTTATTTTCGGTCCCGTATTCCAAAATTTTTTGTATCCGCAGGACTATACGGTGCATATAAACTCATTTGTAAGTGTTAAATTGATGTTGCCGTCAATTCTTTTTCTCCCGCTTCTATTGTTTCGCGGTTGTTTGCAGAGCACCGGGCGGGATCGGTTATGCGAGTTTCCTGCCGCTGATGATTCGCACTAATACAACAACTACCGCAATTACAAGAAGAATATGAACGAATCCGCCCATGGTGTATGAAGTGATCAACCCCAGAAGCCATAATGTTAATAGAACCGCTGCAATAATGTAAAGCATGATCATCATCCTTTCAAATCTGTTTTGTGTAAAGTAACGGCGCACTTGCGCCGCACTTTCACGATCCGGATGATCCGGATGAATGAATGAAACTACTCCATCTGGTTGTACCCGTACTCCTGAAGAACACTCCTGTTTAATACATGCAACTCGACCCTGCGGTTTGCCTGTCTGCCTTCCTTCGTGTCGTTGTCCGCCCTGGGCATGCTCATGCCGTATCCGTGCGCACCCAGATATGAGCTTAAAGCGGGTGCGATCTCGATTAAATAGCTGCGTACTGCGTCGGCCCTGCCCTGGCTGAGAATAACATTGTAATCGACAGCGCCGATATTATCGGTAAATCCCGCTACTTCAATCTGCAATTTGGGATACTTAAGCAGCATTTTCCCGATAATGTTAAGATACGGTTTCGAATTGATAGTTAAGATAGTTTTGTCGGTAGCAAAAAAAACAGCGTCAAGGAGCAGCTCGCCGGTCGACAGCAACTGCTTTTCCGCGTCGCTTCGCTTCTCCTTCTCCTCGGCAAGATCGCCCGCGGCCTGAATGAGCGCAAGCGAATCCGCGGTAGCCTGGTTCGCCATCACATCTGCATTTTTTTGCATGAAATCCATTTCCACACGAGCATATTGCTTCTCATTAACAAGCGCAATGGAATCGTTCGTCGATTTTAAGGTGAGGGACCGGACTTCTTTCGCCGACCGGTCGGCTTCCAGCTCCATGGCGGCTTTCTCCTGTACCGCTTTTTCCTGTGCCGCGAACTCCGCGGCTCTTCTGCCCGCCAGCATGTCCAATGAGAATGCCAGCGCGCCGAAAACGCGATAGGGTTCGAGGGCCCGAGGATCGCCGCCGGACCGGTTCTTGGAAATTGAAATGTCCACTCCCGCCATTGCATTCATATTGAACGGCGATCTGATGATGAGCGACGGCGTGAACCACAACGGATCGGTTAGAAAAGACACATCGCTGAATTGGGTACGGGAGTTTAATTCCGTGCCAATAACGGCGAAGCCAAGGTTTGCCTGCAACCCGGTGCCCAGCAGCAATAATACCGGTTCTTTATTGTTAATGCCCATGACTCCCGCTTCATTTAAATGCGCCTTGAAGCCCCAGTCTTCACTGCCGAACTGAATGGTTTGCAGGAGTTTACCCATAAAACCATAGCCCGTACGGGTTTCGAAATAATTGTAGCCGTCGGCCCTGTAGGTGTTGATCTGGTTTCGGGATGTGCCGCCGATAATGGTAGTCTGGCCTCCCATACGCAAAAAAGCAAGCCGGGGAAAAGGCAGCGATCCCTGGGCTCCCGCGCGAATCGTCCCCAGACCGGCATTCCTGTTGGTGTTGACATAATTATTCGAGGCGAATCCAGCTATAGACGCGAACAGGTCGACATAGGAATTGACGCCGTATGAAAATGATCCTGCCGCGGTATAGAGGTTTGCACCGGTGTTCGGTGTGTTGAGGTACCCTTTTTGTTGCCGGTACCATGGCGACATCACGCCGAACGTAATACGTCCTGCGCCCATGGATTCGGCTGAGCCGACGGAACTCAAACCCCGCAAAGCTTCACCGTTAACCACCGGCGAATACACGGAGGTAGAGCCGTCTGATTCCGCCCTGACCGTCTGCATCGATGGAAACAGGCAGAATGCGAGGAACAGCGTTCCCGCGCAGAATTTTGACATGATCGAATTTGAACGTAACATACGAACTCCTTTTGATTAGGAAAGGTGACATTGAAACGCTTGGCCGGGTCGTTGATCACTTCCTTGACTCGGCTCGCACCCCGAAAACATCCTCGCCGACAATTCCGGCGGGAGGATGGTTGAAGGTTTGCTGACTCGAAATCACCGCTCACGTAACGACCGGTTTGAGTATATTCAGGTAAGCGGGATTCCCTGAAACATGAATAACTGCCGCAATCCTTTCTACCATGGCAAATGTTTACAAACCATATTTGTGACAGGCCTTTTTACCGGCTTTCAAGTATGGTCATAAGTATGCTTATATAAAGCAATAATCGGGCCGGAACGGTTTTTCTTGTTTTCGCAGGTTTATTTTCATATACGGGTCGTTAATGTGCATGCCGGGCGATACTACCGCACTTATTACCTGACGGACGAGAGTTCCTCCGAAGATCTTCTCTTAAGCCGACCCGATTGGAGCATAAAACTTCTCATTTATAAGAATGTCTTTCTTAAAAACGGCAATAAGCGCTTAACCGTTATTTTGTCAATGCAACAAACTCGTTCGACGAGGTATCTTTCATGCCAACGAAAGCTTTGACGATATTTTCAGCGATACCGGGTCTCTCCCATATCATACATGGCGCCTGTGTGCGACACGCAACCTGCAGTCAATAAAAAGGGCCGGTAATAAAACCGGCCCTGCAATCTGACTAGGTGGAAAAACCGATGAAGTTATGTTTTCTTCCGACGAAAGAAAGGAAGACTTACAAGACCCAGGCCTAGAAGAGAGATAATCGACGGTTCGGGAACGGATTGCTTTTCGGTTGTTATTTCGAGACGAACGCCGGAGTTGAAGAAATGGCAGTCGGGGTCGAAACCGAAA
>JAFGIW010000202.1 GCA_016929415.1 Chitinispirillaceae bacterium
AAAAAGTATGGCATCGATTCGTCCCTCGCCGATAATCCGCAGCGCAATGCTGAGATTGTCACGATGTATGGGAAGGGCGCATCGGGAACGGCTCTGGCGAAAAAGTACAAATTGTCTATTTCCCAGACGTATCGCATTATTAACGAGTCAAAAAAGAAAGCGAAGAAGGCCGTAAAGAAGGCTTCGGTAAAGAAGGCGCCGAAGAAAAAAGCCGTAAAAAAAGCGGCAAAAAAAGTCGTAAAAAAAGCCGTAAAAAAAGCGGCAAAGAAAAAAAGGAAAAAATAGTTTTTTGAGTTGACGCAACAGGGGATTTGCGATTATCGTCGCAAGTCCCTTTTCTATTTTATGGAATTCGGCAACGATGACGGATCCGTTGCGGGATAACCATACGATACGCTATGTCCGAGAAAACGACCGACCTGATGTATAATTCACGAAAGGCGAAGCCCGCGGCTTCCGGGGACCGGTCATTGTCTATCGCGACGGTTATCATGATGGGATCGGTGCTGTTAAGCAGGGTCATCGGCCTGTTCAGGGAGGTATTTCTTGCAAAATACGGCGGCACGTCTTTCGAGATGGATGCCTATGTCACCGCCTTCATCATTCCGGAACTTCTCAACCATTTTCTCGCGGGCGGTTTTCTTTCAATAACGTTTATTCCGATTTTCCAACGGCATCTTATTGATAACCGGCATGACAAAGCCTGGGAATCGTTTTCAAACCTGCTCTGCATCGGGTCGCTGCTTTTCCTGATGGTGATACCGGTTACGATGATTACGGCGCCGGATATTCTTTCAATGCTGGGGCCGCACATCAGGGAACCGAAAAGCTATCTGCTTACGGTAAAATTGACACGGATCATTCTTCCCGCACAGCTCTTTTTTTACTGGGGAGCCTTCTTGAGCGCCGTACAGATGAGCCATAAACGTTTTTTTCTGCCGGCACTGGCGCCGCTCGGTTATAACGGGGGAATAATCCTCGGCGGAATCTTGCTGGGACCACGGATGGGAATCGAGGGATTCGCATGGGGAGTGCTTTTCGGCGCCTTTTTCGGCAATGTCGTGCTCCAGTTGCCTGGTGCGATCGGGTGCGGCATGAAATTCATCCCGCGATTCGATGTCCTGCACCCCGATGTGATCTGTTATGTCAAAAAAACCGTCCCGCTGATTCTGGGCCTCAGCATGGTATTTTCAAATGAGGTGTTTTTCCGGTTTTTCGGCTCTTTTCTTCCGGAAGGGGGGACATCGAGCGTGAACTATGCCCTTCGTACGATGATGATGATTGTCGCCGTGTTCGGACAGGCTTCGGGCGTCGCCTTTTACCCTTTTCTTTCGCAATTGGCGGCAGAAAAGAAGTTTGATGCGATGGGGTCGTTGCTTAATACCTTTCTGAGAAATATTGCGCTCTATCTGATTCCCCTTTCCGCGGTATTGATGGTCCTTTCCCGTCCGGTAATAGCACTGCTCTATGAGCGGGGACGCTTTAACGCTCAATCGAGCATTGAGACTGCACCGGTATTTACCATCTATCTGATCGGCAGTTTTTCATTCAGCGCTGCAATGATCGTCGCGCGGTCTTTCTATGCGATGCAGAATATGGTTATCCCCATGGTGGTGAGTACAGGCATATCCCTTGTAACAATCCCGCTGTACCTCGTTTTCAGCCGGGTTCTTGGAGCACGGGGGATTGCTCTCGCCGCAATTCTCGGTATCACCCTGCAATGCGGTATTCTCTACGGTATCTGGTCCTGGAAACACGGTTCCCGGCAGGGGGTGGGTGAGGAACTGGTACTTTTAACGAAAATTATTGTTGTTACCGCACTGGCGGCCATCCCCGCGCTGTTGATGCGACAATGGGTGGCGTCACACATAACATTTGAAAATGCGTTTCTTAGAAATGGGTGTATCGTTACCGGCGTTGCACTGCCGATGTTAGGTCTTATTTTCTTTCTTTATGATCGGATGGGACTGCAGCGATTCAAAGAATCATTGGGGGGTTTTATCAGAAGGAAATAGCCCCTGATCAGATGGCGGTAAAGAGCGCGGAAAAATGTACGTGGGAAGCGACGTCGTGAAACAAGAAAAAAGAAGGCCGGGAGAACTCCCGGCCTTCTTTTTTTTAGATTATTTACCTGCGCCCGAAACTGATTTCATTATCGTTTGTCTGTTCCGGTTGCCCGCTTGTATCAGATGGCGCCGTTGCCGTTGAATCCGCAACGGGAAGCGACGTCGTGAAAGGTTCTGCCGGGCCGCCCTCCGAGTGATCCGGCGGGCTTTCCCCCGGAAGCTCTTCTTTAAGAAGACGCCGCTTCACCATGAATTTACGTCCATGTTCAGTGGTGTCGGTGTCAAAATCCGATGGATTCAGATCGGGAAGGGATGGCGCTGATGATACCGCCGACATCTCGGTAATGACCGGTGCCGTTGTCGGAGCGGGATCATCGGGCTGTTTTCCCGGACGGTCCGATTCCTGATACGGCTTTTCCTCATTGTTTCGGTTGCGCCAGTTGTTGCGGCTGTGACGGTCACGCCGGTGGTCCCTGCCGTCATCTCTTCCGCCGCGGTTGTTGTCGTTATGGTGACGGCGACGCGAATGGTCTCTGTTGCCTATATTGTCCTGGATCCTGCGGCGTGCCACCTCCTGGTCACGTTCGGCATTTTTCAGCTTAAGGTTGATGTCGCGCAGGGATTTTTCCACGTTGTCGACATTGCCGGCCGGCGCTGATGCCGATGGCCCCTGCGGTTGTTTCGAACGTAAATCCTGCTGGTGTTGCCGGTTCTGCCTGAAATTATTCTCTTTTCGATCATGAAAACGTTCCCGGTCGGACTGAAAGGGCTTGGCTCTCTGCGCCATGAGTTCACGGACCATTTTTCCGTTTTTCTGCTGGTTGACCAGGATGATGATCTGCAACAATAAAATGACTGATAAAGTCGCAAGTATGATAACTGCAAATTCCATAAGTTTACTTCTCCATAATGTTGGTATTGGCTGTGCATAATGTAGTCAGCGGCTTGGATAACGTGATTGTTCTTATCGTAACCCCCCGCACCACCGCATTCTCCCGCTGGAAAGGGCAGGGGTGAGATGAGTCGTTTACGATGCAACGTTACGACCGACGCTCACTGTCGTTGGTAATTGGCACGCAGCGGTCCGACCCTTCAGGAATCGACCGGCAAAAGCGGCACATTATCAAAAGCTTATTTTAGTGAATCATGCACGCGATGTTGATTTAAAGATGAGTTTTCCGCATGATGTGGGTGTAAAGGCTGCCGATGATACCTCCTTCTCTATTTTCCGGTAATGGCGCGGTATTTCGTACCGCGGGTGGGAACGGCTGAACAGGTACGGCGTCAAGGATATTATTTGTCAAAGAACAAAAACCTGCAGCGCACTCAGGCCGATTGAGATTCATTTCCGGCGAGTTGATCAAATCGTTTCAGTAACGTCTCAATAGCCGAAGCGCGTTTGAAGAGAACCAATGTCTTGCTCCAGATAAAAATCAGGCATAGAGAAAAAAGAAAAAAAACTGAACTCCATAAAATGGTTATATATTCCATGGGGAACTCAGGCAGGGCGGCTGCGATGTTGATAAAAATAGAAAAAGGTTTGTTGATGGTGCAAGGGTAATTTCATTTTCATGCATTGATAATGTTTTTAATATATTGCGGCAGCAAAAAAGCCCCGGTATGAATATCGCTGTTGTAATAATTACAAAGCAGTGCAAGATTATTATACCGTTGTTGATCGAATCGATCAAGAACATTATTCTGACGGGCACAGGCAAGGAAGCTGCAGATGCCGTCGGGAAATGAGCGGATTGAGCAGATGTATGGTCTGATGCGGCTGAAGAACGGTGATAGACTCTGTATGGTCGTTTGAATAAACTTACTTCTGATAAGCGGGGAGTCGGTTTGAAACACCGCAATTCCTTTATCGTCCAATCGCTCCGAAACGATGCGGTGAAAATCCGCGGTTTCAAGTGACTGGACCGGACCTCCCGGATCATAAGAATCGACCAGGATACTATCATATGTCCGTTCGGCGGACTTCAGGAAATTGTATCCGTCATCAATAACGAGTTCAGTCCGGGGGTCGTTGAATCCCGCGGCGAACGACGGGAAATAATTCCGGATTGTTTCCGGGACAAGCTGATCTATTTCGACAACAACGATTTTTTCAACGGAGGGGTGTTTGAGGACCTCTTTAAGGCAACTTCCATCTCCGCCGCCGATACAACAGACCTGTCGGGGTTCATGGTGCATGAGCATCGCCGGGTGGACCATCATTTCGTGATAGGTGTCTTCGAATTCGGTTAAAACGATATTTCCACCGAGACAGAGTACTTTTCCGAAGCTGTAGGTTTCGAAAACCTCGACTTTCTGAAACGGGCTTGCACCGCAGAAAACTGCATGTTTCGCCTTGATGGCAAGACCGGAGAGACCGTTGATCAGGTTCTGGATCCAGAGGGAGGAGATGCTTTCGGGGTAGAGACTCACGTCGTTCATATAAACCTCGCGATTCAAGATGTCTGATGCAGCCGGCCCGTAACCGGATCATGATTTACAGATAACAGGCTTCGATTCGTTCTGGCTGTTGATCAGGACGATTTTTACCTGGGGAAATCCGTTGAAATTCGATGCGCTTGCCGATGTATAGGCCCCCATCGATTTGAAAATAAGAAGATCTCCGATCTCCAGACGGGGAAGACTGATGTCGTCGTAGACGATATCAATCGAATCGCAGGTCGGACCGGCGAGCACTGAGGAGTATCGTGGCCCGTCCCGTTCTACCCACATGGGATAGTCGGCATGATCGTACATTTTTCCCGAAAAGGATCCGTACAAACCATCATCGAGATAGTACCACCAGAGACCATTGCGAAGGGATTTCCCCATGACTCGGGTCGCCAGTGACATGGAAGGACCGCTTATGACGCGTCCGGGTTCGGCAATAATATGGTATTTAGAGAAAAAACGGTCAAGATACTCGTTGATCGGCTGGCAGAATTGAACCATGGGGATTACCGATGTGAGATAACTTATCGGAAATCCGCCGCCGATGTCGATGGTGTCGAAATTGAGGCCGCGCAATGCGGCTTTGCGATAAATGTCGCGGCAGTATTCAAGCGCTTCGATGTACTTGAGCGCGTTTTCATTCTGGGAACCGGCATGGAAACTGATGCCCGCGACCGTCAGGCCGAGCTTATGAGCTTTACGGATGAGCGGCCAGGTTTTTTCGGGAGCAACGCCGAACTTATGCGACAAATTAACCAGACAGCCGGGGTTCTGAATGCTCATGCGAATGAGGAGCCGCACCCTCTCCCTGTAGGGAATGAATTTGTTCAATTCATGTTCGTTATCGGCGATGAACGTCGTGACGCCGTAATCGAGCGCATAGGTAATGTCCGAATCGCGCTTGATCGGATGGGTGTGAATGCACCGCTGCGGCGCGACGGCGCATTCTTTCAATACGTCGATTTCTCCGTTGGAGCAGATATCAAAAAAAACGCCTTCGTTGGAGAGAATGGAAACGATCTGGGGGGCGGCGTTTGATTTTACCGCATAATAAAGCGATACGCCGGGAAGTGCCGTTCGCAGCGACCGGTAACTTTCACGAAGCAGGTTCTCGGATAAAAACAGCGTGGGTGTGCCGTGAACGGTGACGAGGTTTTGAATCGTTTTATAATCCATCGTGGAAAATATCTTTCGTTCAGAAGATGAAATCGTCGGGAAAATCGGGATGGTTGTCGGTAATGATGCGTGCCGGCTTTTGAAGAAGTTTCTTGATGTAAGGGTACGGGATCTGCATGGCGGCGTGGGTCGCCCCGTTATACACCTGCAGATCGTCGATCCCGTATTTTTTCAACGTACGGTCGATTGAGGACTGTTTTACAAGCGAGATATCGACGGTGGTCGAACAGACGGCAACCGACCATAATACACCGTACATCTGGATATAAAGGTACAGTTGGTTGACGTGAGAAAAAACCGACCGTAATGTCCTGCCGATGCAGGAAAAGGCGGCGGGCCGGGAAACCGGGGATTCGCTGTGCATGACGAAAATCCCCTTCTCATTGCGAAATGCGCGGCGGACGAGACGGAAAAAATTGCTGGTGTAGAGCATTTTCGACGGACCGAACGGATCCGTCATATCCATGATGATGACATCGAATTCTCCCGGATGTTCCCCGGTGTATTTTCTGCCGTCGGTGATGTTGATGTGCAGGCGTTCGCTGTCGAAGGCGTTGCGGTGGATGGCGGCGAGATACTTCTTTGAGAATTGAATGACGCCGTGATCGATTTCGGCGAGTTCGACCCTTGTGACGGTTGGATACTTGAGTACTTCACGCAGAAGGCACCCGTCGCCGCCGCCGATTACCAGCACCGATTCCGGTTTCGGATGGCAGCAGAGGGCGGGATGTACCATCGGCTCATGGTAGCTGCAATCGTCTCGTTCGCCGATCTGCGTAATATTATCAATCAAAAGGACCTTCCCGAATTCATCGGTTTCAACCAGCTCGATATCCTGGAAAAGGGACGCCGCTTTGCGTATAGATTTTTTAACCGTATAGAAATAGCCGAAATACGGATTGAGTGCTTCGAAAAAAATCCGCCGCCGCGGCGAGATACGGTTGATGGAAACTACTCCCGGTCGAATAGATTTCTGCATTCAAAAATCTCCTGTATTTCCTGTTTAAGCAACGTTCTGATGCGTGCACGTTCGTTCTTTTTAAGCGTCGCACTCTCGGGGCCGAAGAGATAATTTTCGAGTTTGAGGTTTTTCAGCATCATCTTGGTGTGGAAGATATTGTCCGAAACGATGTTGATGTCGTAGGCAGTGTATTTTTCGAGAAGTTCATCGGAGATGTAATCCTGAATGGAGGCGATATCATGGTCGATATAAATTTTCCGACCATTGACATCCCGTGTAAAACCCCGCACTTTATAGTCCATCAGGACGACGTCGGAATCGAAGCTGTCGATAAGAAAATCGAGCGCGCGCAGGGGTGAAATCATCCCGCAGGTCGAAACATCGATGTCGACCCGGAAGGTCGCGATGCCGGTAGCGATGTTGTTTTCGGGGTAGGTGTGGGCGGCGATGTGGCTTTTGTCGAGGTGTGCAAGCTCCAAGTCGCGGGGATGGTGACCTTCGTTGATAAGTACCGTTACCGATGCCCCGCGCGGATCGTAGTCCTGCGATGAAATATTAACAATCCGCGCCTGAACAATGTTGGTGACCACTTCGATGATCGAGCGCAGTTTTTCGGAATTATAGACTTCATCGATATATTCCAGGTAGTCTATCTGCGACGCCTTCGAGCGGGCATAACAGATGTCGTAGATGTTGAAACTGAGGGACTTGGTCAGATTGTTGAAACCCTTCAGTTTTATTTTTCGCCCGCGGCAACGGTTGATCATCGCTCACCCCCCAACTGCCGGATACTGTGCAGGAAAAATAAATTTCGCATTCATCCGGTGGTGCCTGAATTAAACCCACGTTGAGTGATTCTCCTTCGCGGTGAGATATAAGCCGCCGGTGAATATGCCACTGTAAAAATGCTCAACATACCTCCCCGGGTATGTTTGCGCATTTTGCATGTCGTCTTCACTCGACATCTTCCATCTCACCATTAAAAAGAATCGCTCAACTTGGATTAAAATAAGTAATGCGAAGGATCGCCGGTGGATTATACCGCCTCCCTTCGGCTGTTTTTTTTTGGAGGAATAATCCACTTCCCGTCACGACTGATGCATGCAGTATTACAGCTCGTTAATATACAGGGGTTTATACCCGCGATATTTGTTGGAAAAATAATTTATGAGAATGACTTCGGTCTTTTTATTCGGATCGATGTTGATGATCATCCGGTCGGCAAACAGACGGCTCATATGGATCCCTCTGCCTGAGTCGTCGAGAAGACCCTTCCCGGTAATCTGGCGTTCGATTTTGTAAAGTACCGTCTCCTTGGTGAGGCGGCCTTGACTGTCGGTGATCGACACTGCATATTTTTCCGAATCGAATCCGCATTCAATGGTAATATATTCATGCGGTTCGAGGGTGATGTCGCTGAATTCCTGATATTTTTCAGTGCCGTCGGCATGCACCGGGGCATGGTAAATGGCATTGGTAATAATCTCGTCGAGGATTAATTTCATATCGCCCGCGGTGCCGAACTTTTCTTTAAAAAGCCCTATGAGATGGTCCTGAATACGGCGGGCGTCGGTGGTGGAGGTAATAACGTGCTTCTCAATAATCGTTCCATCTTCAAGTAGATAGCGGCCGAGTCCGAAGATCTTTCCGGTAACCAGACCGCGCACGATGAAATCGAGTTCGGTGAAATTGAAGGGTACTGTTTTTGGAATGATATTCGTGATGGAATACTCCTTTGCCGCCCGGATATATTCATCGATATTATAAGCGGTAATAAGTGCGGTCTTTGTGTGCGGATACCTGCCGCGGATTTCCGTAAGGAGTTGGGGCCCGTTCATCCCGGGCATATTGATATCAGAGATGACAAGATCAAAAGACCGCTCTTTCAAAATTTCCAGCGCAGCCTCACCCGTCTCCGCGGTTTCCATGGTATAGTTGTTTTCAAGGTAGTCGAGCAACATCATCCGGATGGCTTTTTCATCATCAACGATGAGGATCCGGTACGACTTGTTATCATGTTGTTCCATCATAACGTACTCACTTATTGAAAAATGGTTGAAATAATCTCTTGTTCACGTTGGAAAGGCAGAAGTATTGAAAACAGCGTCGTCGAATCGGTACACTCAAAAAAGATTTTTCCGCCGTGCTCTTCCACAATTTTATTTGAAACACTCAACCCAAGACCGGTACCCTGCCCGGTAGGGCGAGTGCTGAAAAACGGGTCGAAGATTTTTGAGCGATGCTCATCGGCAATACCGATGCCGTTATCGGCAACCGTGATAAGCACATGGCCATCTTTCTGTTGCGTTGAGACGACCAGGAGCCCCTTATAGGAGGCGTCGTCGGGGAGGCTCTTCTTTTTGTCAAGTATGGACTGCATGGCATTGGTGACGATATGAACAATAACCTGTTGAATTTTCGAGGGGTCACAATTTACAGGAGGCATTTTTTCGTCGATATTAAACCGGCGCTCGATTTCCTGTGAACCGTTGATGTGTAAGGCGTTGGCGGTTTTGACGATCAACGCGTTGATGTTGACCAAAACGCTGGTTTGTTCGGGACGATGAGAAAGGTGGAGCAGGTCACCCATGATGGCGGTTGCGTGCGCCGCTGAGTTCAAAATGGTGGTCACGCGGCTGATTCCCTTTTCATTAAGACCGTATTTTTGCGGCATCTTCAAAAGGTTTGCGGCGTTTCCACTGATACCGGAGAGCGGATTGTTCATTTCATGGGCGATGCCCGCGGTCATGTTTCCGATACTCGCCAGTTTCTCCGAACGGATGAGTTGTTCGACCATCCGCTTTTCGTCGGTAATATCTTTTGTAAATTCAATCACATGGATGACCCGCCCCTTTTCATCAACCACGGGGAACGAACTGATTTCGAAGTTTCTGACCGCATCTCCAATGGTCCGGGAGACTTTTTGCCTGATAACCGCAATCCCCTTTTCAAACGTCCTTTCGACCGGACAATCATCGCATTGACCCTCCCGTTTCCAATACAGATGATAACACTTTTTTCCCGGCACCTTTGTGATCGCCTGTCCGACACATTCGGCATAACTTTTATTCGCTCTGATGATCGTGTAATTCCGGTCGAGAGTGCAGATTTGTTCCTGAATGGTATCGAAGACCAGTTCGAGTTCCTTTTTGCTTATCTGGAGTTGAAGGGTCGAAACAGAGGCGGCATCCGCCGGAGAAAAATGGTTTTTCGATAAGGGGATAACCCTGTGCCGGTAAAAATAACGGGTAATCAAAAAGGTGACTCCCGAAAAAAACACGCCCCACAGCGCGGTTGTCAGGAAAATCGAACTGGTCATACACTTCTGCCCGTTATCGTTACGGTTTCAGCATTGCCCCCCAACACAGGCTGATAGCGGTCCTCCGGTCTGGTGGTATCCAGTAAGTATGACATGATGGGACAAGAGGTGCAAGGGTGAGCGCGTGGCGGCGCGGTCACCGATGACACGGGTAGTAGTGCAGGATCATCCGGGCAGTGGGAGTTCTTATTTACCGCAACAGCGCTTATACTTCTTCCCGCTTCCACAGGAACAGAGGTCATTGCGTGACGGTTTTACGTCTGAGCGGACATATGGTTTCTGTTTCTGAATTTCACCGTCAAGATAGAGCCAGGCGCCATTAACTTTTCTAAAGGTCCCTTTTTCATGATAATTTTTCCGTATGCCGTCCTCCGAGAAATGTGCGATGAATTCAACCACCCCTTCAGTGTCATCCGGAGAACCTTTTTCCGTCGTGACAATTTCAAGCTTATGCCAGGTCGAGAGTTCAGACCAGGTGCGAATCGCTTTTTCATCACACTCTTTTCGCTTTTCTTCGATCATCGTTGCGATGATGAAATCAACGGCGGTTTTGGCATAGGCACTGTAGCGGGCGCGCATCAGTTTCTCTGCGGTAGGCGCAAGAGCAGCTCCCGAAATGAACGGTTCGCAGCAATCAGCATAACTTAGCCGGGATCCGCACGGACAAAGTTCCATTCTTCCTCCCCTCAATCGTAAATGGAAACGAAGGCGCAGTAAATATAAAACATGAAGTGGTTGCAGCCTAAACATTCTCTTCATTATTGCCCGCGAAAGTCGATAAAGGTCGACCGTCACTTGCTTCAGTAATTCCTTTTTACCATTTTTAAACCATGGCGGAAGAAATCAGAAATAAAATTGCGTTAGCTGTCGATAACCAAAGCGATATAGAAAAGATTGAATCCCTTATTGCTGCGACTGCTCCATGGACAGGGGTCTTCAAGATCGGCCTGGAACAATATATCCGTTTCGGACCGCCGATTCTTAACCTTGTCCGTAATGCGCGGCGGAAGATTTTTCTTGATCTGAAACTGCACGATATTCCGAATACCGTTGCTCAGGCAGTCCGCTCGGCATGTGACCTCGGGGTGGATTACCTGACGGTGCACACACAGGGCGGTTCCGAGATGCTTAAAGCGGCGATAAAGTCCCGCAATGAGCATTCCGGCGACGGACGGCCTGCAATCATCGGCGTAACCCTCCTCACCAGCATCGGCGCGGATATGCTCAGAAACGGGCTGAAGGTTGAAATTACTCTGCAGGAGTATGTCCGGCATCTTGCGCTGCAGGCGGTTGAGGCTGGAATTGACGGGATCGTCTGTTCCGCAGCGGATCTTTCAGTCGTCGCACCTGTTCTGCCGGATCATTATACCGTCATCACCCCCGGCATCCGTCCCGCCGGAAGAGACGCTCACGATCAGAAACGGATCGCCACACCCGCTACCGCGATACAGGCCGGTGCAACCATTCTGGTTCTCGGCAGGGCGGTGACCGCGGCTGATGATCCGGGTATCGCCGCTCAAACCATTTATAATGAAATAGCCGGATTGTAATTGCCGGCTGGGGTAAGTGGCAATCGATAAACTGCTTTTCCGCCCGAAGAATGGCACAATCAAGAGGGGGGAACAATCAATGATAAGACCTTTGGCACGGTTTCTTCCGGTAATCGTCCTTGCCGGCAGCCTTTTCGCACAGCAGGCGATTGACGCGACCGAACTGGTCCGAAGGGCTGATATGAAACGCCGGGGTAAAACCTCTTCGGGAACCATGAGCATAACGGTTGAACGTCCGGGCTGGAAACGGACGGTGTCGATGAAGGTATGGTCGCTCGGAACGGCATACAGTCTTATCGTTATCACCGCGCCGGCAAAGGAGAAGGGGCAGGCGTTCCTGAAACGGGAAAACGAAATGTGGAACTATATCCCGTCAATCGACCGCGTCATCAAACTTCCTCCGTCGATGATGGGGCAGGCGTGGATGGGTTCCGACTTTACCAATGACGATCTTCTCAAGGAGTCGTCGTTGAGCGGCGATTACACCCACACCCTCAAAGGAACGGAAACCCTCGACGACATCGAGTGCTTCAAGGTCGAATTGCTGCCGAAGGAGGAGGCCGCGGTGGTATGGGGGAAAATGATCCTCTGGATTACGAAGGAGAATGACGACATCATCAGGGCCGAACGGTACGATGAAGACGATGAGCTGATGAGCGTCGAGATGGCGGACAATATCAAAAAAGTGGACGACCGGATCATTCCCACCCGGATGGAGATGCTGCCCGCCGACAAGAAAGGGAACCGGACCGTTCTCGAAATCGGCGCAATGCAGTTTGACCGGCCGATCGCGGAGTCGTTCTTTTCGCAGCAGAACCTAAAACGGGTAAGGTGATATGGATAACGGGGCCGCCGCCCATTTTTCCGGAATTCTAATTGTAAATCCGTGTTCGGTATGAAGCTGATTTTCCGAATGGCATGGCGCAACATCTGGCGCAACCGTCGTCGTACGATCATCACCATGTCTTCGATCGTCTGCGCGATCGTCCTGTCGATCATCATGCGGTCGATGCAGCTCGGCAGCTACGGAAAAATGATCGACAACGTGGTCGGAACCTACACCGGTCTTCTCCAGGTGCACGCCCGGGGATATTGGAACGACAAGACGATCAACAACACTTTTGCGGCATCCGACTCGCTTCTCGAAGCAATTGCTGCCATCAAGGGGGTGACCGTCGTTGTCCCCCGGCTCGAATCATTTGCGCTCGCCGCGGGCGCCGACCGCTCACGCGGATCATTTATCGTGGGTATCGATCCGGAAAAAGAGCATCGTCTGACCGGCCTGCGCAAGCGATTGATCGAAGGAGATTATCTGAAAGCTCATGACGACGGAGCCCTTGTCGCCGAGGGGCTTGCAAAGTTCCTCATGGTGGGTGTGGGTGATTCGATCGTGCTGCTTGGTCAGGGATACCACGGTGTAAGCGCCGCGGGGGCGTTTCGCATCAGGGGCATCGTTCGTTTTGCAACGCCCGAACTCAACCGCAGCTTCGTGTATCTCGACCTCGGGGCGGCGCAGTCGCTTTTCTCCGCCGACCGACACTTGACGTCGGCGGTTGTCGAACCGGAAAAGCGTGCCATGACGGATGAGACCGTCCGTACTCTGAGGTCGATTCTGGACCGGGAAACGTACGAGGTGCTTACCTGGCGCGAGCTGCTCCCGGAACTGGTGCAGCAGATTCAGGGCGACAACGCGGGCGGGATCATCATGCTCGCGATTCTCTATCTGGTGGTGGCATTCGGCATTTTCGGCACCATACTCATGATGACCGACGAACGAATCAGAGAGTTCGGCATCGTCAATGCGGTGGGATTGTCATGCGGAAGACTTGCCGTCATGACGGGTATCGAGACGATGCTGCTGTCGCTGCTTGCCGCACTTTCCGGAAGCGCAATAGCATTGCCGGTCGTGTATTATTTCAATGTTCATCCGATCCGGCTTACGGGTGAGGGGGCCAGGGCCATGATCAACTTCGGGGTGGAGCCGGTGCTGCCGTTTCTGCTCGACTGGCGGCTCTTTCTTGTCCAGATACTGATTGTCGTCGCCATGACCGCGGTAACGATGCTCTACCCGCTCTTCGTGTTGAAATCGCTCAAACCGGTCTCCGCCATGCGCCGCTGAAAGGAAGTGTTGCACAATGCTCTTTGCACTCAGCTGGAAAAATATCTGGCGCAACCCGCTGCGAAGCGCCGTGGTGATCGCCTCGATCGCCCTCGGGCTCTTCTGCGGCATATTCGCCACCGCTTTCATGAACGGCATGGGTCGTCAAACCGTTGATAACGCCGTGACGCGTGAACTGGCGAACATCCAGCTGCACGAACCTTCGTTTGTCGAGGAGCCGTTGCCCTCGCGGGTGATTCCCGGAGCCGATTCGATTTTTGCCGCCCTTCGCGCCGACACGTCGGTCAAGGCCGTTGCCGCCCGCACCGGAGTTACCGCCATGGCCGCCACCGCGAAAACGGGAGCCGGTGTCGTGGTCAAAGGGGTCGATCCCGTCGAGGAACGGCGTATCAGCCGACTTCCCGACGACATCATCACGGGAAACTGGTTTGAAGGCAACCGGCGCAACGCCGCCGTTATTGGCGGTAAACTTGCCGAAAAGCTCGCCGCGAAATTGAAAACGCGCATCGTGCTGACCACTCAGAACCGTGAAGGCGAACTGACCGGCGGCGCCTTCGCGGTAGTGGGCATATTCGAGACATCAAACTCGACCTTCGACGAAAACACCGTGTTTGTCAAAAGGAGCGACCTGTCGCGCCTGATCGGGGCAGAGGGCGACGCGATCCACGAAATTGTGCTGCTTCTCAAACGCAATGAATCAACCGACAGCATGGCCGCCATGGTGAAGAACGCCTATCCCGGCCTCAGCGTGAGAACATGGAAAGAGATCCAGCCTGAAGTCGGCATGATGGAGAGCCTGATGCGGCAAATGATGTATCTGTTCGTGCTGGTGATTCTTTTCGCGCTCTCGTTCGGCATTGTCAACACCATGCTCATGGCGGTACTCGAACGTCGGAGGGAATTCGGCATGCTGATGGCGGTCGGGATGAGCAACCGGCGCATTTTCTCGATGGTGATGATCGAAACCGTACTCCTGTCAATCGCCGGCGGTGTTCTGGGAATGGCGCTCGGCGAGGGGGCGGTTGCGGCAACGGCGAAAACCGGCATAAACCTGAGCTCGCTCGGCAAGGGTCTTGCGGCAATAGGGTACAGTCCCCTCGTGTATCCGTATATCGACGCGGGTTTTTTCGGCGGACTCTGCCTCCTGGTGATTGTCTCCGGAATCGTTGCATCGATCTATCCGGCAGTAAAGGCACTCGGTCTCAATCCCGCCGATGCGGTCAGGAGCGAGACATGAACCGATTCGGAAAATGAAAAAAGAAAAAACCTGCGAGGTGCTGACATGAGTATCATCGAGCTGAAAGACGTCACGAAAACGTTCAATGCGGCGACTGTTCCGATTCACGCGGTCGGGGGCGTAGACCTCACCATAGACGAGGGGGAATTCGCCGCGATCGTCGGCCCTTCGGGGTCGGGAAAAACCACGCTGCTCAACCTGATCGGCGGGCTCGACGAACCGACCTCCGGAAGCATCATTATCGACGGAACCGATATCACACGCCTGAAGCCGGGGGAACGCACCCGCTTCCGCCTGCGCAACATCGGATTCGTCTTTCAATCGTATAATCTCATCCCGGTGCTTACCGTCTACGAAAATGCCGGATTCATCATGGAGCTGCGGGGCGACCCGGCGGCGGAAAGGGACCGGCGGGTGCGCCGATTGCTCGACGAAGTCGGTCTCGGCGACCGGCTGGAAAGCCGCCCGTCGCGTCTGTCGGGCGGGCAGCAGCAGCGCGTGGCCGTCGCCCGCGCACTGGCGCCCCGTCCCCGTTTCATCCTTGCCGACGAGCCCACCGCGAACCTCGATTCACACTCGGCCGAGAACCTGCTCGAAATCATGGCACGGCTTAACAGAGAGGAAAATGCCACGTTCCTCTTCTCCACGCACGATCCGCGGGTCGTCAAAAAGGCGCGACGGGTCATTACCATTGAAGACGGCGCCGTCGCTTCCGATAAGCGGATGCCGGAAGAGCGGGCGGTGCATGGGTGAGGGCGTTGATGATCCGAAGCGACGGCCGGGGATTCATGCAACAGGAACGGCCCGCCGGTTGACTGTTAGCGGCAAGGCCCTCGTCATGACGGCATCACTTCTTACCGTCGGGCTTCCGCCCCTCAGCGCTTCGACAGGACTTCCTTCATGGATGGATTGCAAGGGGTACGTCGATTATACCGAACTGATTGTTGTTTCGCAGAAGTCACCCTGGTGGACCACCGGGGCCATCGCCCAGAACCGGATCGAATTGTCACTCTACCCCCTGCAAACGCTCACCGTCTCCGCGGCACTGCGCTCCCGCCTGCTCTACGGCAACCTCTACGAGCGGATCATTCAATCGGGATATGACAAGGCCTTGGGCAACGATGCCGGTCTCATGGATTTATCGGCAAACCTCTGGCACGACAGTTCCGCGCTCTTCAATGTGATGTCCGACCGGCTGTACCTCGATTTTTCCCCGGGAGAGTGGCAGTTTCGCCTCGGTCGTCACCGGATCAACTGGGGAAAGAACCTGATCTGGAACCCCAACGATATTTTCAATGCCCGCTCGATATTCGACGTTGCGTACCGTGAAGGACCGGGGACCGACGCGCTGCTTGTCAGACGGTATCTCGGGCCCATGGCGAATGTCGAAATGGTCGTCGCCGGAGCGCGCGACATCGACAGCGTCACTGCGGCGGCGCTGGGGCAGATCAGTTACGGAGGATTCGACATGCAGCTGCTTGCCGGATGGATGCGCCATACCGTTGTGGGCGGCGCCGGCTATTCCGGCCAGGTCGGCGGTGCTGCGCTGAGGGGCGAAGCGTCCGTCTTTGCGGCTGATTCATTCGATTCCCGGCCGCAGGCGGTGGTGAGCCTGTCGGCGGAGTACACGTTTCCCCGGCAGATATGGGTACACCTGTCGAGTCTCTTCAACAGCGAGGGCAGAAAAAGCCCCGCCGGAGGGTTCGAGTCGCGGATTTCCACCCGCCTGAGCGCGCAGCATCTGTCGGAAGCGATGTTCCAGTTATTCGTGCAGGCCTCCTGCCCCGTTACTCCCCTTATCACCACCGACTGCTCGGCGGTCATCAATCCCGCAGACGGTTCCGCAATGCTCATGCCGCTTATCTCCTTTTCGCTGAGCGACAATGCGCAGGTGACATTTCAGGCGCAGATCAAGATTGGCCGATCCGGCGATCAGTACGGCGGCAAGGAGCACATCATCTTCGGCAATCTCCAGTGGAGCTTCTGAAAGTGACCGCAGCCTCGTTATTGTATTATTTTCCACTGAACCGGCAATAATCGAAAGGTCCGGCTATGATCGATCGGCTCCAGAGTCTCAACCCCGTACTGCAGGCGCTTGTCGCCACGCTCTTTACCTGGTCGGTAACGGCGCTCGGCGCGGCCGCCGTATTTCTTTTCAAGACCATCAACCGCAAGATACTCGACGGAATGCTCGGCTTTGCCGCCGGAGTAATGATTGCCGCAAGCTACTGGTCGCTGCTGGCGCCCGCAATTGAGATGGTTGAAGACGAGGGAGGCGTACCCTGGATTCCGGCCCTGATCGGTTTTCTGTCGGGCGGGCTTTTCTTATGGGCAACGGATAAGATCCTTCCCCATCTCCATCTGGGACTGCCCATCGAACAGGCCGAAGGGATTCAGACGAACTGGAAGAGGAGCATTCTGCTCGTTCTGGCCATCACCCTCCATAACATCCCCGAGGGACTCGCCGTGGGTGTCGCCTTCGGAGCGGTCGCAGCCGGTTTGCCCTCCGCCTCCATGGGCGCCGCCGTCGCGCTGGCGCTTGGAATCGGGATTCAGAATTTTCCGGAAGGCGCGGCAGTCTCGGTACCGTTACGCCGGGAGGGATTGAGCCGATTTAAAAGCTTCTGGTATGGTCAGTTATCCGGAATTGTCGAACCAATTGCCGGCGTCGTCGGTGCCGCCGCCGTCCTGATCATGCGGCCGATACTGCCGTACGCCCTCTCTTTCGCCGCCGGAGCCATGATCTTCGTGGTCGTCGAAGAACTGATCCCCGAATCCCAGCAGGAAGGCAACACCGACATCGCCACCTCGGGCGCCATGTTCGGCTTCGCGATCATGATGATGCTTGACGTGGCGCTGGGATGAGTTTTTGCGATTTTTAAGTATCCCGAAGCCGTCGTAATGTTCCCCGAAGCCGTCGTAATGTCCTGCAATATAGATGCCGATGGATCACTCGTGCGGAATTTGCCACGTCCTCCGGATAACACAGTGCCGCCTAATCAATTAAACGTTTAATCACCACTAATGTAATTAATCAAATTATTTATTTAATAAGTTGAAATTGAATATGTTATAATAACCCATATCTGCCCTATTCCAAAAAAATGAATTGACGAAGGTAATTACACGATTTAATTTCTTATGGTATTGAGGGGATTTTATCCATCTGTTTTAGCTGATCAAATGGTGGCATCACCATTTATATGGTTGGCACCATCATAAGTTCAGACATATATATATTAGAGATACACCACACATGCAGACAGGAGACCGGTTTGAAAAATTTTAAAGAACTGCTCAAGAAACCGAGTCGGGAATCACAGCCGTGGGCTATGTGGATCTGGAACCTTGCCATCACTCGTTCTCAATTGATGAAACAGTTGGAATGGTTTGTTGAAAACGGTTTCGGAGGCATTGCCGTTCGCCCCAGCCGGGACATGGTGCCGACCTACCTTTCCGAAGAATTTATCGATCTGTTCGCACTGGTGCTTCGTAATGCGCAAAAACAGGGAATCTGTGTAAGGATCGCCGATGATTTTTCTCTTCCTTGGAGCGGATGTTTCTCCAATGAAATGGCACAATCGATGCAGATGCGTGCGCAGCATTTACGGCTGGTCGAAAATCGGCTGTTATCCGGCCGGGAAGAATTGTTTCTGGAGTATAAACCTCAAAATGAGATTGCCATGACGGTCCGCTACCATAACGGTTCGATCGATCCGGCTTCAGTCCATGAATTGACCTGCAGCGGCACCTCGTCATCAATTAAATGGCAGGCTCCTGAAGGTGAATGGAGGCTTATGGTTTTTCGGAAAGAGTTCATTATCGATCCGTCGAATGGTTTTATTCCTAATGTTTTCAACCCTAAGGTGGCTTCAGTTTATATCCAGAAGGTATTGGATGTTTTCAAGGCCCGCTTTTCAAAGTATATGCCTGCAACGTTTGAAGGATTTATCAGCGAGTTGCCGTCGTGTCGTCCGGGAAATTCGACCATACCGTGGGATGATGATCTTGTGGTAAAATTCCGAAGCAAATCAAAAAAGAACCTCATAAAGCTGCTTCCGGCGCTTTTTTGTGATTTTTATCCTTCGGCGCAGAAAAACCGTCAACAGATCTATACCTTTATCCATGAATCAATATACGAACGTTTTGTCGCACCGCTTGAAGCCTGGGCGAAAAAGAACCGGTTTTCCCAATGGGTACTCGCCCCGGAGCGGTCTGTATATTTGTCAACAACCGTCCTTGCCGACGGCTCTGTCCCGCCGGAAACCGACCTGTCCGCCGTCGGTTATCAGAATATTGACGGTGTCGCCGAGAACTATGCATTGCTGCGCATCATGGCTGATGCCAACACCAATGAGTTCCGGCGTGAAACCATCTCGGTGATGGGCCGCAACCGCAACGGTATTGGTGCGACGATCCAGTCGCTTAAAAGCGATTTCGACACGCTGTTGCTTTCAGGACCGTCAAAGGTGATAATCGACGGTTGTTATTTCAATCTTGATCAGCGCAGTTACGCCAAAACGCCCTTTAATCCCGGGTGGTATTCACCGGGGAACGGGCATGTCGGAGAGCTCTGTACCTATATTACGCGCAGTCAGGAAATTATAAAAAACATTCACTGGAACCGGCAGGTTGCCGTTTTCGCCTCCACATCGGAAATAATGGCGGCGTACCTTCCCGGAGAAGGAAATGCATCCACCGTCGGTCTCGAGCGGCTGGATAAGACCATCCGGGCGCTTGATCGGTGCGGGGTCAGCTATGATCTGGTGAGTGAAAACCTCCTGTCAAACTGTGCAGTCCGCAGCAACGGAGAATTCGGTACCGCCGACCGCATACGGAAAGGAAATTATCAGGCGTTTATTATTCCCTATGCGCCTGATATTTCGCGAAATGTATTGATATTTATAGAAAAACTCGTACAAAAAGAGGGATGTGTCTTTTTTGTTGAGAATGCTCCCTGCGGAACGATCGAGGATGGAATTTCACCGACCATGTCCGGGCGTATTGATAAAATCCTTGCAGACCGGCACAAACGCACCGGTATTATCAAACTCGCCGCGCTTGATGATGCGCTTCAATCGATTACACCGCATGTCCGTGTTCTGGTGAACGGCAGAACGGGATCAGATATCTATCATGCCTTCGGTTCCGGCGAGGGGTATGAAATGTATCTGTTTCATAATACTTCTGAGACGAAAGAGTACTCGGCGATAATTGAGCTTGCAGAAAATAAGCATTATACCATAATCGATTGCAAGAACGGGGAAATGAGTGAAATCCCGCTCATGCAAAGTGATAACGGTTACCGGCGGTTTCAGTTCAACGCGTATCCTAAAACGACCGCGATCATGGTTGCCTCGTCCGCTTCGCTTGTGCATGGTTCACGGGAGGCGGCAAAGCAGGAACGCTGCAATCCGTTTGTCATTTCAGAGCGGGGATACCGGATTGTCCTGAAAGACCAATGGGTTTTCTCGACTTCATCGCTCAACGCGCTTCCTCTGGCAAACTGGAACGTCCGTATCGGCCTCAGCCGGGAGTCCGGCGGTTTTTCCCACTTTTACGAATCGCACTTCCAGGCCAAGTCGCTTCCTTCCGTCTGCAAACTTGTCCTCACTACGCCCGGTATACGGCGCTCCGCCTCCGGCGGGGCCGATGTGCCGCCCATGGAAATAACGGTCAACGGCTCACGGGTGGATTTGATACCCGAAACCGTTCAACAACCCGCGTCTCCCGAGGGGGAGGGGGCGGAACCATCCGCAGCATCCGCAGAAGAAAAGGTATACGATGATTCGATACCTTTACATTTCAGCGAATCTGCACGCGCTTTTTCAATCGGTGAACTTCTTGTTCGCGGGTTCAACCGGATTTCGATCCGTACGACGGGGCAGGTCCTCGATCCGGATACGATCCATTATCCGCCGCTGCTCTTCGGTGATTTTACGCTGGTGAAGGGGCAGAACGGCTGGGCCATCGATAAGCTGGGTGAGGAGATCGGCAACAATTCATGGATTACCAACGGTTTCCCCTATCTGTGCGGGAAAGGCCTCTACAGTCAATCATTCGAGGTACCTAATGAGTATAAACGTCTGGTACTGCGGTTTTCACAGGTGTCGGGGACTATTGACATTACCTTGAACAATAAAAACCTCGGAATTTTCAGTTGGCAACCAATAGAAGTCGATATCACCTCGGTCTGCGAGCCGAAACGAAACGAGCTGGTCATCGGCGTTGTCAACAGCATCGATACGATATTGAGAATGAACGGACGTCCATCGGGCCTGATCGGCGAGGTCTATCTGGACGTGTACTGAGGTTGCGTCGATCGAGTCGGCCCACGTTCGTCCCGGGGATACAGAAGGGGCCTTCTGTAATCCATTACCAGCGGATAAGTTGCGTGGTTTTCACGGCCACAACCGGAAAAGCCCTATTGAATTGTCACCACCCGGAGTGTATCATTAGAACTGGTTGTTAAGCCGCCTGCGGCGAGTCGACTCTTTTCTCCGGCATATATATATTGCCATGAAGAGGGAAGAGGGCTTCACCGAGGTCGTACAATCGATATATAGATATATATCAGAAAGTAGTGCCGGTTTTCAATTTACCGTCTTTCATAACAAATTTTACGGTAGGTGTATCATCAACACCGACAATTCACCCGCGGGAGGTTGTATGCGTCTGCACCAAGTAATTGTTCTGCTGCTTCTGGTTGTGTATCCCTGTGTCAGTCAAGAAATCGCCGTTAAAGGAACCATTAAAGACGGCAATGGGAATGCCGTTGAAAATGCCCTGATCCGTTTTGAAAATCTCGGCTATGTTACCGTCAGCTCAGCCGGAGGCGGATTCGAACTCACAAGCAGCTCTCCGGTTCAACCCCGTCAAATAACGCATCAGACATTCGATAACCTGCGTATCGACCGGGGCGCGCTTTACTTTTCCGTTGGGGGCAAGGAGCTGGTTGTCTTTTCAATTTACAACCTTCATGGACAACTATGCGCGAAAAAACGGATCGATGCGTTGTCGGCAGGATCGTACAGCGTTGATTTGGAAGGGCTCATCCCGTCACCTCTGGGCAGTGGCACCTATATCGTTTCTTCGATGATCGGCACCCGGAAGGTATCAGGTAAGGTCGCGCACCGGTCGGGGGACCGGTCGGCTTTCGTGCTGCGGCGGATGGAGGGTGCGCTCACGTCTCCACGCCTCGCAAGGCAGCTGTCGTCTGTTGACACTGTAACAATAAGCAAACTGGGATATGTTTCCAAATCGCTCTCCGTGGAAAATTATCAGCAGGATCTTGGAGTGATCATTCTTGAAAAATCATCAGTGCTCGAAGGAGCGGATGCCATTGCGGCCGTTGAAGATTCCCTTGTCAACCTCTTTGTCGAGCGGATTCAATCGATCGAAAACCTGGAAGGGCCCGATGAACTCAAGTCAATTGATTTCATCTCCCTGCGCAACGGTTTTGAGGCTATCCTCGAAATAAACGATACACGGATTAAGTCGAATATCGGTTATATGCTCTCGGCGCTTGCCTCGCTCAATACCAATCCGAAAATCTGGAAGATCGCCGATTCTCTCGATGCCTATTTTGATGCGCTGGATGAGGATCTGGAATCGGGGAGCGCGAGCAGCGAAGGTCCGCTTCTCATGAAACGGGCTATGAAGCGGGGCGGCATAGCGACGCTCGGAAAAGCGCTTGCGGCGAAAACCCCGGAACTGCTCCTTGCCGCGGCGCAGAAGCCATCGTTCCCGAAATTCCTGACCATCGGCTATATCCAGAACCTTATCGAGTCGGATCTGATCCCCGTCATAGGTCCGATACTGGAGGCAGCGGAGCGCATTGAGGCGCTTGGCGACGCTTCGATGCTCGTTACCGTCGACGGCGACGAGTATGAAATAGACAAAGGAGAAATTTATCTGTTCGATGCGTACATGAATCTGATGCAGGCATCCATGTACATGCTCTGCGTGTACGATATGGACCTGTTTACCGCCCCCGACCGGCAGGATTATTCATGGATCGACAGCCTGGTGAATAACGACGGGGGCTCGAAACGTATGTATACATTGTCGGGCGATACCCTTTATGAGATCTCGTCGTGGCAGGGGGAAAAGGAAGAGATCCTGACGATGGTGAGCTTGCTGCATTATAATATTGAGCAGCGAGGCTCTTTCATGACGATCCGGCGTCCGTACCACTCTGCGGCATTCAACAGTTTGAAGGCGATCCCGGCGAAAATTAAGGCAGGTCTCGCGGCGATCAAGGCCGAAACCGACGACCAGGAAAACGACCTGATGAAATTATCCGACGTCAATTCGGCCGAGGGCGATATGCTCGATTTTTCGGGGGACCTCCGTGACGAGGGTTTTTCGGCATCGTTCGCCGAAAATTTTTCATCAATCGACAAGCTCATGGATTTCATAACATCACTCCTCAACGGCCCCTATACCTTCAACGAAACCATTGACGGAACGCATATAACGGCGACGGTCGACCTGCCGGCCTGGTTCAACGATCCGGTGACCGACCTGCGCACCCTCCTTCCGAAGTATGTTTGGACGAACGAGGCGGAGTGGGTGAAAGCCGATACCTTCTCGTGGAGCAGCTCGTCATACAACCGGCGAGTAGTGTATAATGCAGCCGCGGGAAGTTATGATACACTGTACTATATCTATGTGTATGATGAAGAAGGGGTCGAGATGAAAATCAATCCTTCCCTGATTGATTCGATAGGTACCACCGAGTGGGGAGAAACGATCTATTATATCGGAACGCCGATCCGCTATCGGGTCTCTATCGATTCCTCCTATTATTTCGACGCCCTCCGTTTGACCGATGAAACCGGCGCGGTCATGGGCAATGAAACCATCGACGAGCTTGTCGAGAACAGGATGTTTTTCCCCTATTTTGACGATTACACGTTCCATGGACTCTTCCCTGGTATGACACGGGGGAAATGGCTCGATCTGATCTGGGCCGACGAGTGATCGATGGCCGGTTGTTTGGATACCATAACGGGGCGGGTGGGTCTACTCACCTGTCTTTTTGTTTTTATAGGGAATAGTGGCGAACCGGCCGCATTCGACCTCACATTGCCTGAATATACGGCGCGTCTATTATGGTCAACCCCGTTCGGACGCTGCCCGGGGCCGACCGTTTCCGACGATTCATTGCCTTTGACCACGATAATCGGAACCGGAGGGTATGATCCGGTGTTTCGCGAAAAGGTCGTCGATTCGTCGCTCGCCAGGCTGAAAGACTCCCGTACGCATGCTTTCGACGGTACGGTGCTGATACGAACCGCACAAAAGGGCTGGGGACTGCAGGGTGGATGGGACTGCAGCCGGTTAACCAGTGCGTGGACGGGGGAGGACTACGACTTCAGTGAAAATTCCGTCCGGTCTTTCAATCGGCTGCTGTTTGGCGGATGGCGATATTGGCGGCACACTGCGCTCAACTGCATGATCGGTGTTGATCCGGGATATTGCAGCAGCGCGAACCTTGATAATAATCTCTACCGAGAAAAGGTGGCTTCGGCCTGGAAATCCCCTGGTGTAGACCTGTCCGCCGGGCTTACCCTTACTTATCCGGACATTGTAATCGAATATTATTACCGAAACAGTACGCCGTTTGCAGGGTATCACACGATCGCCAATAAATCAAACAGCGGCCGGCGGCGCCTTCCTCTGGTGATGGATGAGAACCGTTTCGGGATTGCGGCACTGTTTTCATGGGATGCAATTATCCTGCAATTTGATGGCGCATTCAATCTTCTGGGCGGTGACGCCGATCCCGGAAAATCCAACGATCTTCCCCTCTCCATAAACGGCTACGGCGGTTCGGTGAATGCCGCGATCGGCGCAAGGCGGCTTCCCCTGAGGCCGCAACTTCGCCTTTCGGGAGAATACCGTCAATTTAATGCAGAAGGATTTGACGTTTCCGGGACGCGGTTTCTGAGGGTGGACGGCGGTTCCTTTTCATTCATTGAAGGAGCGGTCGAACTGCATCCCGGTAAACGCGGCAGTTTCGGACCGCTCGGTTCGTTCGTCCGGATAAAAGCCGACAACGGCAAGGTTGACTTATACACATTTTCCGGTTTGCTTCATGTGCTCGGACTTCCCGAGGGGTATAAATTATACGATGCGACATTTATGGTAACCGAGGGTGGTCTTTCAGGCAAACGCGAATGGCGGCTGTGGAGAAACCATACCGTGAAAACCGGTCTGGCGCTCTCCGGCTGCCGTCTCTACGGCTCGATTGAAACTGCCGAACGGACGCAAATCTGGGGCTTCATGCCGATGCCGATATATGAAAACCACGAAACGAGTGTTTTTGTCGACAGTAAATATGCCGTTATCAAAGCCGCATTACACTATTCTTACACCTTGAGAACGCACGAAATGTTTATTTCTTTTCAGCAGATCCTGCCGATCGCGATTTCAAACGGATCGGACGGTTCGGGAAAGAGTGAAGAGGCCGGAGTCGACACGCGGCGTCTTTACGGGGGGATGCGGATTGACGGCGGTGTAATTGTGCGACTGTAGTCTGCTTATGGGCGAGCAAAAACCTTCCGTATTTCCGGGATAATCACTTATGGAAAGCACGACGAAAAGCGCAGAGAAACGCACCTACGCCGTCATCGGGACCGGTGCGATCGGCGGGTATTACGGCGCGCTTCTTGCTCGAAGCGAATGCGAGGTCCATTTCCTGCTCCACCGGGACTACGACCACGTGCGCGAACACGGCCTGAAAGTCGATTCGGTCAGGGGAAATTTCGTCCTGCCGCATGTCAATGCCCACCGATCACCGGAGACCATGCCGAAGTGCGATGTCGTGCTGGTCGCCCTTAAAACCACGCAGAACGCGCTTCTGCCTAAAGTCATTCCTTCTCTTTTGAAAGAGAACGGCGCGGTCGTCATCATGCAGAACGGTCTGGGTGTCGAAGAGGAGGTCGGCGCCTATGCCGGCGATCATCCGGTCATGGGCGGCCTCTGCTTCATCTGTTCGAACAAAGCCGGTCCGGGCCACATCAGGCATCTTGACTATGGCCATGTCACGCTGGCGGAGTATTCTTCCGATAAATCAGGCGCGGGAATCACTCCCCGCATGGAGGAAACAGCCCGTGATTTCGAGAATGCCGGAATCACCGTACATCTTGCGGAAAATCTGGGAATCGTCCGATGGAAAAAGCTTGTGTGGAACATACCGTACAATGGACTTTCCGTGGTATTGAAAACAACCACCGATCAACTCATATCCCTTCCATCGGGGCGATCAATGATCATCGACCTGATGAAAGAGGTAATTGCCGGCGCGGCGGCATGCGGCTATTCCATCGAAGAGGAAATTATCCCTCAGATGCTCGATGCAACCGAGAGCATGATCCCCTACCATCCGAGCATGAAAATCGATTTCGATGAGAAACGACCCATGGAGATCGAAGCGATTTATAGCAATCCCCTCCGTGCAGCTTTGAATGCAGGAGCCACCCTGCCCCGCGTCTCGATGATGTACGACCAGCTGCGGTTCCTGGATGCGAAAAACCGGGAATTCGCCCGCGGTCTTTCTTCCCGGCAATGATTCTGCGGCAGGCTGTCGGTCTATTAGGATTGCCCTCCGATGGGGTCGTCACGGTCGTGGATCTTTCCGGGCGGCAAATGGTGAAGAGGGCCGTGGGGCAGCGGGATTTCCGGGAAAACGGAACGTCGCTGATACCCGCTTTTTTCCCGGCAGGAGTGTATGTTGTCAAGTTCAAAGGGCTTGCCGGAACAGTGGAGCGGGTTATTACAGCGTTCTGATCGTGAAAAACATCCGTATTGTCAATGGGCGCGCCGACAGTTCGGGGGGTGCGTTGCTGCATCCCTGGTATGGAACGATTGCGTGCCACAATGTGGCATTCATCAATAACCGGTGCACAACGCGCGGTCCGGAATTCGGCGGTGGAGCGGTATTTGCCGGGGGTCTCGACAAGGTGCTTTTCCATCGATGCACCTTCACGGGCAACCGTACAAGCAACGGCGGCGCGATCCTGAACCGCGGGAGCAACCTGATCATCGATTCCTGCACCTTCTGGCGTTGGAAAACAAAGGATTGGAAGAAGAAATCACCATAAGGGGTGGCGGGGAGATTCAAAAGTCGGAGGATATCGATCCCCGCCTTGAAAACCAATTCCTTAAAAACGTTCTCGCCTTTGAGGAGGCGGATAAGGAGGAACCGATTCCGATGCGGTCCTTTTTCCCTGAAGGCTACCTATTTCCTCCGAAGGAGTCGATGTCCCAGGAAGAGCTTTCCGACAAGGTTGATGACATCAGCCGGATACTTTCCGAACACAACATTGAATTCGGTTTCGCCAATGACCTGCCCGATCAAGTGCTTTATGACTACCTTGTGAGGGATTGCATTGCCAAGGACTCGGTATCTTCGTCGGTGGATGCCGGATTTACCTGGGTGCTTGATGGTTGTTACGGCGGATGCGAGGATTGTTTCCAGAGGGAATACTGCGAGACGGGAAGGGAAATGGAGGGGTAGTGAGTGGATAATTTCACCGGGAACGCGGCGTCTGTCGGTGAAATTATCCTCTGAAAGGACCATTTCCGTAATCGATCCGCTCGGACGTTTGGTCTATTTTCAGTGGATCTCACGGACAACATTTTTACAGAATACTTCCCTGAATATTGAGGTTAAATTTCCTTCCGGAGTATATATTATTAGAACAATCACCCCATCAGGATAGAAAGAGAGGGCAATTTCAGTGTTTTAGCTATTCTTGGTTAAAAGCTGAACCGGAATTCAATTGAATATTTTCTGCTGCCTGCAGATGGAGAAACAGGTGATCTTTAAAAGGGGAGTGTATGAAACGATCTGCTTTGCATAAGTTTGTACGGCCTGCATTTCGCATGCAGGGGAGGTGTGTTGTGGTGACGGGTCTTCTTTCGCTTGTTGCATTCATGCCGACAGCGGTACAGTCCGCCGCTGATGCAATCGATACAACACTTCCCGCATCTGTTCCACCGGAGATTGTTGCCGACTGGGAGGCTCAGGATGAAATTTCAAGCGGGGTCTATGCTGCTGCAATAGATAAAATTATCAGTGGCTTATCAGCGAAATACAAATCGAAAGTGGCTGCCGGCACCACCAAAGAGGCTTACATCATCGCCTGCCACTGGCGTCGCGTCTCGAGGATGGAATATAACGCTTCCAAGCTTAAGCGAATCATTTTCGCGCGCCATTATAATCTCGGCGGACCTACTCCGGGATATCTTGCCGACCTCGATTCCGACGGATTTAAAAGCGGGATAGGTTCCTGGCAAACATCGTCGAGCAAGGGTACGAATTATGAAAAAGGTTCGGCGCTTTGTCTGCTTGAAATGAAAAATTACTATTCGATGCCTGTCGACCTCATTACCGATACCGGCGGAGTGATCAGGGATCCCACTGTCTGGTTCGACGGAACGAGGGTGGTCTTCGCTTGGTCGAAAGACAACAACGGCTACCATCTCTACGAAATGCCGATCGACAGCGTCGACAAAATCCGGCAATTGACAAAAGATCCCGAGGGACTGACTGTTTCGGACTTTGAACCCTGCTATCTTCCCGACAGCAACATCCTGTTCAACTCCACACGGTGTTTGGAACTTAACAGCGCTAACGGCAGCCATAATAGCAACCTGTTTATTATCAATAAAGACGGCAAGTACCTGCGACGGATCACCTATGATCAGTTCTCCGACTTTTCACCCTCGGTAATGGAAGACGGCAAAGTGCTTTATTCGCGCTGGGAAGCGAATGACCGAAACATTTATGCCTGTTTTCCTCTGATGTCCATGAATATGGATGGGGCGTATCAGTACGAATTTTTCGGCAATCAATCGACATGGCCGGGCACGATTTTCCAGGCCCGCAGGATTCCCGAGACGGCAACATTATTGGCGATTATCAGTGTGCACCATTCGCCGTACGCAGGTGAACTCGCAATTATTAACGCGGAGGTTTCGAAAGCCGGTTCGAGGGCGGTTAAACTCATCGTACCGGAACGCGCACCTGCCGATACGTCCAATATCATCGACGGGGCGAAACCGTTTTTTCAAAATCCATTCCCCATTGATGATATTGATTTTCTTGTGTCATGGCGGCCTTCCGCCCAGTCTCCGTATAAGGAAAAATTCAATATCTATTTTATGAACGTCGACGGAGAACGGGAGCTTCTCGCATGGAACAGTACGCAGTCGGTAAGTCAGCCTTTATTGCTTGTGAAGCAGGATCCGCCAGCGGGAAAGGCGTACCAGGCGGATTATCAGGTAACGATGGGAAGAAGCAAGCTGTATAACACCTATTTTGGAATGGGGGTTGATTCCACCGTGGATTCTGCTGCATATACAATCAGAAAATTGCGGCTCATTGCGCTGGAGTATCCGACAGATCCCGCCTTCGGCAATACGGGATCGAGTGAATACTGCATGACCCCGGCCGCCCGGTGGCCCGGATCAAGAGTGGCGAAACGGATTCTGGGCGAAACACCGGTTGAAATTGACGGCTCAGCGGCTTTTTACCTGCCTGCCCGTACCCCGGTCTATTTACAGATGATCGATGCAAACGGGTGCGTGATCCAGTCGATGCGAAGTTTCTTCATGATCCAGCCCGGCGAACGTTATGATTGCGTCGGTTGCCATGAGAACAAGAATCAAGGCACTCCGCCAGGCCGGCTCCCCATCGCGGACGATCCGAGGGCGCTCGACCCGTTTTATGACATCAGTTACGATTATCTCTCCTATCCGAAGCACATTCAACCGATTTTGGACGAGAAGTGCATCTCCTGTCATAATGAGAGCCATGAGAAGGGGCTCGACCTGCGCGGCGATCTGATCCAGACCGGAACGCTTGCCGATCCTGATAATAAAGAGGCGAACCGCTCCTGGTGCAGGTCGTATTACAACCTGACCGATCCGGCGAAAAATTACATCAATTATATTCCCGGCAATTCTCCCGCCGAAGGATTGCGCCCCTATACGTTTGGTTCGTCGAAGAGCGTGCTTGTCGCCAAGCTCCGTGCCGGTCATAAAGACGTTGTTTTATCGGAAGTTCAAAGGGCAAAACTCTATGCATGGATCGATCTGGGCATTCCCTATGGAGCTTATACGGAAGGGATGTCGGAGGAGCTGGCGACTGCTTATTCGCAACGGCTGGCACGCCGCACGCAGCACGAGCAGCTTGAGGCGCAGAATGTGGCGGAATTTGAAGAAGCCGGCGGATATCCCATGGGCGTCATCGAACCCTTCCCCGGAAAAAGGGTGTGCGGCGCCTCGTCCGGATGCCGGATTGCCCTCCGTTTCTTCCGTGCGATACGGCAGTTGTCAATCACCGTCCCGTCTGAGGGCACGCTCACCCTCATCGACCTGCACGGACGCAGGGTATGGTCGATGCCGGTCACCCGCGAAACGTTCCTGAAGAGTGCGACGCTCACGCTGCCGGTAATGGTGCCGCAGGGAGTCTATATCGTCAATTTTTCGGGACGAACCGGTTCCGCACGTCAGCTTGTCTCGATGCTCTGAAACCAGGCAGCTCTTGAGGGAGGCCGCTCAACCCGGCGGCCCCGTTATATCAATCGATCTCTCTCGAGGCTGCCCAACGGTCCATCATTTCCTTTGGGTCGAGTCCCCAGAGGCCGAAACAGATTCGATGGATCGAAAAGCGCGTCCGGTCGTAGTGATCAGTGCTCCGGAGGGTGATTGCATGTCGTCGGGTATCGACAAATCGTCTGAAAAAAAGTGCCGGTATGGTATTCAAAAGGCTTCTCCTCACCAATCCCGCCTCGGAGAGCGCATCGGCGATTATTGAAGAGCAGTTGTACCGCAAAAAATCATACCGTGTCGATCCCTCCCTGAAACTTCTATCCTCGGCATTGAAACGGTTCCTGATGCCCTCGACAACCTGCGGTTCGACGAGAGCCCCGGCGCCGTAAACAACCGTACGTGTAGTTTCGCTCCTTTTATACAGGTAGACATGCCGGTACCGGGGTGAGGCCGGGTCCCGCTCGACCCATTGCCCGCCGTCGCCGAACAACCATGATGCTGCCGGCATGATTGAGATAAGAAAATCGGTCCTTAAAAGGTAAGGGTTGATGATCTGGTAAACGGTCCGGTCGAGCGCCAGGGCGATATGGCCGTTGTAGAAAAAATTGACTTTACCGACCGGCTTGAACGGCAGCGAGAAAAAGAGGATCAGGTTCGATGTTTCAAGCAGCCGTTGCACGGAAGATCACCTCAGCCCGGAGGCGACAACGGCTGGTGAATGTTGACAGATGGTTACCAGGGTGGTGGGCGATCCTGAAATGAATCCCGCGTTTTCGAAGCCTATAAATGCAAGAAACAGCCCGATTCCAACGCTCACGGCGCATTTGAGCGACAGCGGGATCGAATGAATGATCGTTTCTCGGAGCTTCGTCAGGGTGATGATGACGATGATGCATCCTTCAATGAAAAAAAATCCCGGCCCTATCCGCCAGTCGATGCCCGTTGCCTTACAGATCGTATAGGCTAAAAAGGCGTTGATCTCCATGCCGGGGGCGAGTGAAATGGGGTAGTTCGACAGGAGGCCCATCATGATGGTGATGATTCCGCTTACCTATCATGTTGAGGGAACCGTCGGTCCTGCAATTCAGCCGAGCGACAACCCCTTCAGTCCCTCAACAGATAGCTTGTCGCATCAAAAAATATTACCTTGCGAAACGCCGGGTCGTTGAGCTGAATTTCAACGACATCGACAATCCTGTTCTGGTTCTGGATGACCGTCTGTCCCACCAGGAACCAGTCCTGTCCACGCTGGCCGTGGAGACCGGAAATATACCGGTATTCAGCGGCAACTCCCTCATAAGGGTTTTTCACGCCACCCACCACCACGGCGTCATGAAATGATTCCCCTTTGTCATTTGAAAAGGTGGCGGAAGCGACTTCCATGGGGCCGTCGGTTTTAAGGGTCTGCCGCGTGGTGCATGAGGAGAGGACAACGCAGATCACTAAAAGCATAAACATTTTCATACCGAACCTCCTTGAAATGCTCCATGATCTACCTATATTATATCATTAATCGCTTAAAAGGGAAATTGTTTTTTAACTATTTTTTACCTTTGGATTACTAGCTTCCGGCAAATGTAAAAACGAAGATGGGGTGAAGCACATTTTGTTAATTAGTAGGGGGTGAAGATTGAAAAGGTTCATGTTATTTTCAATATTTAGAGTCCCGCCCCTGCTGCCGCCACAATTTGTAGTGGGAGAGTGAAGTCACACTCTCCCTTCCACCGTAACCGGGGGAGGAGAGCAGTGATAGGGGCACACAAGAAGAGGGGATAGGAAGATTGAAATCACGACCGACCGGTAATTATTCATTTCATTACCTAATAGAGCTGGTTCGGGCATTCACAATCATGCGGTCGACACCTGCTGCGGGTGAAGATGCGCATTCCGCTTACCCGACACTTTTTCCGTTCCAGCAGTAGGTGCATAGTTTTTCGGCAGGCAGGCCGATGGCGTCGATCATATCTTCAAGGCGCTGGTACTTGAGCGACGTCAACCCGATGCGGCTACGTATTTTTTCGACCATGGCGCAGTATTTCACGCTGGTACAGTCAGCATACGCTTCGAGGTCGGGCTCTTTATTTCCTTCGATCTCCTCGATCGCCCGGCGCCCGGCCAGATCGAGTTCGGAACGCGACCGCGAGAAATTGAGGTATTTGCATCCGTAAATAAGTGGCGGGCAGGCAGGCCGCATATGAAGCTCCTTTGCGCCGTAGTTCCACAGCCGCTGCATCGTGTCGCGCAGCTGGGTCCCGCGGACGATCGAATCATCGCAGAAGAGCAGCCGCAGTCCCTCGGTGAGTTCACGGATCGGGATCAGCTTCATCTTGGCCACAAGCTCCCTGATGCTCTGCTGCTGCGGCATGAAACTGCGCGGCCAGGTCGGCGTATACTTTACAAAAGGGCGACGGTAGGTAATTCGGGCCTTGTCGGCGTACCCGAGAGCGTGTGCAATGCCGGAATCGGGGATGCCGGAAACGTAATCGACTTTTACTGTTTCGTTTTTCGCGAGTTTCGCGCCGCTGCGATATCGGGCGGCCTCAACATTGATTCCCTCATACTGTGAAGCAGGATAACCGTAATAGACCCATAAAAAAGAGCATATCTGCATGACGGGTCCGGGCTTACAGCGTTGTTCATAACCGTCGGCAGTGATGAAAATCACCTCTCCGGGACCGAGTTCATGCTCGATTTCATAGCTCAGGTTGGGAAACGCACAGGTTTCCATGGTAACGGAAAATCCTTTAGGCCCCTTGCCGATAATCATCGGCGTGCGGCCATAGCGGTCGCGGGCGGCGTAAATACCGGCTTGGGTAAGCAGAAGCATCGAACAGGATCCTTCGATTGAATCCTGAACGTGCCGGATCCCCGCTTCGAAAGTCTGCTCCTGATTAATGAGCATTGCGACGAGTTCCGTAGGATTGATTTCGTTACCGCTCATCTCGCTGAAATGTATACAACGCTCTTTTGAAGCCTTTTGTGCGAGTTGTTCGGCGTTTTTAATCACACCGACTGTGACGATTGCATAGATCCCCAGATGCGAACCGATAATCAGAGGCTGATCTTCAAAGTCACTGATGACGCCGATCCCGCTGTTTCCTGAAAGCTTCTGGACATCATCATCAAATTTACTCCGGAATTGTGCATTGGTGATGTCATGGATGAAACGGAAAATTCCATCCGGATTTAAAACGGCAAGGCCTCCCCGGCGGGTGCCAAGATGCGAGTGATAGTCAGTGCCGTAAAAAAGATCCGGCACACACGATTCATGTGAGATAACGCCGAAAAATCCACTCATAGAGATTCCTTTCCAAAAATGCACTCATGGTTGAGAAGGTAAAAAATATACCGTGTTCATTGAAGAGTCAGCATGAATCTGCATCTTTTTATCAGTTGCTTTTTTCTGAATGGCCCGGTATGGCCAAGTCTCCGGAAATTATTTTGGAGAAATGACGCAGCCGCATATTGAAAAAAAAATCGAAGAGCTCAGGGAAAAAATCAGAAGGTATGACGCCCTTTACTACGTTCAGGGAATTTCCGAGATTTCCGATCGGGAGTATGATGCGCTCTACCGCGAACTCGTAAACCTCGAACAGAAGCATCCGCAGTTCGCCACGGCCGATTCGCCCACACAACGTATCGGCAACGACCTGACGAAAGAGTTCCCTAAAGTCAGCCACCGTACCCCCATGATGAGCATTGAAAACACCTATTCCGAAGAGGAGATCGGCGCATGGGTAGAACGGTTACGGCGGGCGGTGCCTTCGGCGGCCCTCTCCTTTATCGGCGAGCTCAAGGTCGACGGTGTGGCGGTTTCGTTAATATACGAAAACGGACATCTCGTCCGCGGTGTTACGCGGGGCGACGGCGTCGTCGGCGACGATGTCACCGCCAACGTCAGGACCATCCGCAGTGTGCCACTTGCCGTCAATTACCCGCATCCGTTTGAGGTCCGCGGTGAAATTCACATGACGTTCGACGCCTTCGCGAGGCTCAACGACCGGCTTGTCGAGAACGGTGAAAAGCCGATGCAGAATCCCCGTAATACCACTGCCGGAACGCTCAAGCTGCAGGACAGCGGTGAGGTGGCGGAGCGCGGATTATCGTTTATCGCTCATTATCTTATCAGCGACCGGTATACGGATACCCATGCGGCGAATCTTTCATTCCTGAACACTATCGGACTGCCGACGGTTACCCATTCGGAGCCCATCGCAACGCCCGATGCGCTGTTTGCATTCTGCAGACAATGGAAGAGTAAACGGTTCGGCCTTCCCTTCCCGGTGGACGGTGTTGTCATTAAAGTGGATTCGATTGTTTTACAAAAGGAACTGGGGGCGACGGCAAAATCCCCGCGGTGGGTGATTGCCTTCAAATATCCGCCCGAGCGGGCCGTCACGCGCCTCGAGAAAATCGACGCCCAGGTCGGCAGGACGGGGGTCATCACGCCGATCGCCCGATTGACTCCGGTAGTGCTTGCCGGTACCACCATCAGAAACGCGACTCTCCATAACTACGATGAAATCGACCG
>JAFGIW010000203.1 GCA_016929415.1 Chitinispirillaceae bacterium
AATACGCCACTGCGAAAGCGGCATAGTGGAAACGGTGCAAAGCACCGGAAACCTAACGCTTAAGGAATGGATATGACAACAATGCTCAAAATACCTCCCCGGTCCCGCCCTGCGGGACTGCGCTTTTCGCATGTCGTCTCTCCTCGGCATCTTATGCATCAACATCAAAAAGAATCGCTCAATTTAGGTATCAGAAAATGCGTATACCGAGCGATGCCTCTTGAAAACCGGGGAAAGCCCATATCGTTTTCAGGGACCGCAGCAGAAAATTGTCCTCCGGTGACATTACCCAAGGAACTATAATGTTTAGATTCCGCCGGCGCCCCCGGAATAAATGCGTAATCGTATGTCTCTGTTTAGCAATGCTTTCCGCAATGTAATGCAACCCGCGTATATGGGACCGAAGCTACGTTAATGATGTGAGAGGTATGGGGAGGAAGCAACCTTCCTATTCAGTAACAACGGATCTTTACCGGTATTACTTCAACAGCCTTCCGAAGCCGACGCGATGCTGCGGCAGTGTAACAACGTTGGGTTGCGACTGTTGGCACGCCCCCGTCGTGACGTACAACTTACGGCATCGTCGCACTGTGACGCGCGGCAGGAGAGGTACCGGTAAAATGTGGAACATCGTATAATCCCCCTTTCAATGAAATACATACTATTTACACGGTATGCGGACTTTCTTTCATACCGACTTGCAGTGCGATGACGCCGGATCGGTTCCGGCGCTTCTTTACAGCAAACAATTCATTCATTGCCGGCCCTGCCGTCAAGCTGCATGAGCGCGAAGGCATAGGCGCCGAGTGCAATAGCCTTGCTCGTGCCGAGGCGCGACGTCCCGATACCGAGATGCGGCTTCGGGTAAAAGACCAGCGTTTCTCCGGTGCCGGGTACGACAACTTCAGTCCCCTTCTCATTGAGAAATAAAGCGCGTTCATCCTCATCGTCGAGATTCAGAATCCGCTGGACAATCCGGGGATACTCGGCACCTTCCGCGTCGGTGAAGGTGGACCGGAGTTCCGCCATCATGGAGGGGTAGATAAATTCCATTGCACCGGCAATACCGCCGCCGATGACCGCAAGCCCGTCGATCAGGGTGAGCACCTCGGCGAGGGCGTCCCCGAGCACGATACCGAGCTGCCTGAAAGCTTCACGCGCTGCATCACGGTCGCCGGGACGCTTATCTGCGGCGATATTGCAGATCACCTCCGGTTCCGGCACTTCACTTTTTAGCCCCGTTTTTTCGGCATATACCCGCTTCACCGCCCTGATGCTTATTCCCTCTTCCGCATTGGTAGCCGGATTCAACCGGTTGCGCAGCAGCCAGACCTCGCCCGCCATGGCGTTGTCCCCGGTGAAGAGCGTCTCGTTGCGCACGATCCCTCCGCCGAAACCGGTGCCGAGCGTCACGCCGAGGAGATTCCGGTAGTGTTTCGGGTTGCCCGCGGCGCGCAGCAGTTCGTTGACATAAGGAAGGAAGCCTGAAAGCGCCTCGCCGTAAGCGTACAGGTCGCCGTCGTTGTTGATGAACACCGGCAGATCGAACCTGTTCCGGAGGATCGGTCCGAGCGGGACGCCGCCCTTGAAAGCGGGAAGATTCTTCAGGTCGCCGATGATACCCCGCGGATAATCGGCGGGGCCGGGGAATGCGAAACTGATCGCAACCGGAGACTCATCCAGCTTCTCCATGACCGCTCTGAAACCGCGTTCGATGACGGCGAGACATCTGTCAAGATCGTCGCCTGAAGAGGAGCGGGTGACCGGTTCGACGATGTGCGCGTTCGAGCGGACTGCGGAAAAGACAAAATTGGTCCCGCCCGCATCAAGCGTAAGAACGATACGCGGATCGCTGCTGAGGTTCATCGCCTCGCCTCCTTGTGGTGAAAGTAGCGTGCATTAACTACACTGAATAACTACAGCAAAAGTTACCGGTTGATGAACCGGAAGGTGCTCAACCGCACGGAATTCCGGCCGGTCTTCTCCGTCATCCGTATGATGTACAAACCTTTGACGAATGCCCGGTTGATCGCGAATGAAACAGTTCCGTCAACGGGGCAAATGGTACTGAACGTCGCGACCACTTTCCCCGAGGCGTTGAACAGTTCAGCCGACACCGGTGCCGAAACGCCTCCGATTTCAAGATTCCCGTTTTTTAGTACCTTCCTGAATCCGGCCGCCGGCGCAGCAACCGGCGCGATTTTATTCCGTTCCGCGCCGACACCGCCGATGGACTTGACGCTTATATTGTCAAGATAGACTTTTCGCACGCCCTCGCCCGCCGGGTCGCCGATGTCGAATACGAGGCGGGCGCCCACATCATCAGTGGAATCCATTATAAAGGTGTAACTGTAGCTGGTATCCCATTCGGGGCTGAGCATCGGGCTGAAACCCCATCCCGAATAATTCGCCCACGGGTCTTTGTTTTGTCCGAGGTACGCCATTATCTGATAAATGGAATCGGATTTGGCATGGAATTTTATCTCGTATTCAAGACCTTTCTGCAGTTTTATTCCCGTCTGCTGCAGCTGGATGAAATAACGTTCGGGGATTGAATCGGGAGCGGCGAATTTCGTGATATCCACCACAAGTTGCCCATCGACAACCGACCGCGTTGCGGCGGCGCCCTTCTGCAGGTTGAGCGTCCAGCTCGTGACGGAGGTCGAACTGAAATCGCCGTTTCTGACAAGTTCTCCCGTTGCGACGGTGGAAGCCGCCTTCATGCTGATATCGTCAAGTGATATGGTTCCCTTTTTGCGCATGCGTCCCATATCGAACACGAGCCGGGCGGCGGCATCGGAACTGTCGGTCATGGTGAATTCGAACGACAGGCTGTCCCAGGTATTCTTAACCGTATACTGCTGGTACCCTGAATACGATTCCCACGGGTCCCTGTTCATTCCGACATTCACCTCCATCACGAATGTTGAATCGGCCTTGACTTTAAAGGAAACGGTATAGTTTTTTCCTTTTTCCATGCTTATGGCCTTGTGGCTGAACTGGATGTTCCAGGAGTCGGTGTCATCCACCGCGGCATCCGCCGCTCTGGTGACGACATACTGCCCGCCGGTAATCACGCCGCTCACATTCGCGCTGTCCTTGCGGGCAAGCGTCCAGTTCGTCAGGGTTGACGAGCTGAAATTCCCGTTTTTCACCAGGTCCGGTTCGGATGACGCGAATACGCCGGTGCAGCACATTGCCGCGATTACAATGCCGGTCCTGCGGATAGCGGCGGTGGTTGTTTGAAAATACCTCATAGTATAACTCCTCCTTCAAGTGATTAATTGATGTAGACGCATACTTCAGTGATTTCAATTTGCTGATTCCGTTTGTAGGTACGGACGATCACCATCGGGCCCCCACGTCATTGCACCGGCAGTTTCATCAAACTGACGGTCGTGTTCCCTTGTCGTGTTCTGAATTGCAGGACTGCACACCCGTCGTGGCGTGCCGGTGAATATCTTCCCGCCGATCGAAAAATGACGCGACTCAGCAGTCGCCCGTTCAGAGTGAAAACCGACAGCATCCCGGGCTCATTTACCGACAGCAACAGCTGCGGTGACCCGGAAGCGACTTTCACCAACGATTGACGTGCGCTGGTTTTCACCCCGCGCGCCGCAGAATTTACCGCCGAGGCTTTGAACAAACCGTCCATCTTTTCCGCCCAGAGCTTGTGCATGGCCGCCCCGCCGGCATTGCTCGGATGAACGCCGTCACTGCCGAGATAGGCCGGATTCGCCTTGAAGGCGGCAAAATAATCGGGACCTTCGATGAGGTCGTTGCTGGTTGTCAGATCGGAAATCGCTTTCGCGTACTCCGGATTCACCTGCCAGCCGGCCTTCGCGCTGTCGGTCGCAAGGACGCTGGCGATGATCGGCTGGATGCCGCGGGCTTTGCAGGAATCAATGACAACCTGAAAATTTTTTTTAAATGCCGCCACGCCGTCGGCCTTGCCGCCCCATGCATCGTTGGTCCCCATCTCGATGGCCCAGTAGTGGCAGCTTCCCGCGGCATCGAGATACATCGATATATCGCGTGCGAAATGGGTACTGGTGATGCAGGGGATTCCGCCTCTGATCATGGCCGGATTGTAGTCGTTGTGGGTCTCACTTACCCAGGCCGGGAACGTTTTGAGCGTGGGGAATGACTTATAGGCATTGGCCGAAATGCTCGTCCCGGCGAAAAACCAGGTATCTTCCGCGCCGTTTGACGTGTTGAAGACTTCCACCTCATCGATTTTATCATTGGTTTTGTTGCTCGAGGAGATCACCATTTTGACCCACCGCATGCCGGTGAAATCGATATCGTGGCCGCGCGCGGTCACTTTGTTGTCGGTGACGGCGGCTACGGTTGTCCAGTCTCCGTCGGTACCGTCCGTGGAATTGGCCGATGTCTGGATGGTATAATTCACCGGGTAGGATGGTGTCTGCTTGCAGTCGGACCTGCCCGGATCGGCAATCTTGTCCGACCATGTGTAGGACGTCGTATTCCATGTTATGAAAATTTCAGTCGGTCCGGTACCCACATCGATTGCGAACCAGGAATTCGCACTGAAACTGAATACACCCGCACCGTATTTGCCGTCCACCAACCCTGCCGCAGTGCCGTTCGACGCTTTGACCGGTTTTCCTCGTGATACGAGGGGATTGGCGGGCATTGCGACGGAAGCTGTTGCACCCATGATTGTCAGCAGGGCGGAGACAATGATACCTGTGCGAGAGATTCTTGTCGTTGATTCCATCATAGTACTCCCTTGAAAGTAGTGACATTCGTTTCGTGGCAACTCCGTCTTTTCTCCTCTGCCCGGACTGAAAGAGTGAAATTCATCGTACTACCGTCAGTTTACGGATCAATTCCGACGAGTTTATTTTCATCCGGTAGAAATAGGTTCCCACGGCAAGACCGGCGGTCGTGTGATTGACATGATAGGTTCCCGGTACCTGATCCCGGTCGACAAGCGAAACGACCTTTCTTCCCGTGCAATCAAACAATTCGATCAGCACCCAGCCGCTTCCGGTGGTGGTATACTCGATGAGGACGGAGGCCTGTTTTACCAGGGGTAACCCGAGTACCGATGCGGCTGACCGTGGTCGTATTCTGGTGTCAATGGCAGTGGGAAATTCTTCGCCATCCGGCGTCATGAAGCTCCATTTGATGCTGCCGAACAGGTTGAAATTTTTTGTAAGGATTCCCGAGGCCCAGCTCACGGCTTCCAGCGAGTCGACGGCGCTGTTGTCATGGTCCATCGCCATGATCGAGAACCGTCCGACGGCATTGTCGCGGATAAAGGGAGACCACAGAAACCCTGATGTGGAATCGTCGCGACGGAGTGCAAACTCGTAACGGGTAATGGAGTAATCGTCAATCTTTTCAACCGAGATATGGATTGCCTTGCCATTGACCGTACTGTTTGCCCGATTGTTGTCTCCGGGCGCCGGCAACAGAACAGAGTTTGCATTGCTCGGCTGCCAGGAGGTGAAGACTTCGGTCGTATCGGCCGCTTTTGTCGTATCCGGAACTATTGTATACAGTGTTGTGTCAAGGGTATCCCTCACGGTATCAATGGGAAATACGGTCGCGAGTGCCACACCGAGTTCGCATCCGGCATACGGGTCAACCGCCAGATCGACCTGCGCCTCGGGCGTCGTCGTATTAATGGCCAGCTGGATGCAGTCGTGCTGGTACATCCGGCATTCGGTTGAATAGAGATCCTCGGTATCGGTGACCATGTTGATGATGTCGTCATACACCTTGACGGCAACATAGACACTGGTGTCATCCCACAGCAGCTTGAAGTAGCCGGTGCAATCCTTTGGCCCGTTCCAGGTGTCGGTCGTATCCCCGGAAAAAACAGTAATCGTCCGCTCGGTCGTCTGGGCTTCCCAGAAGGTCATAAGGGTCCAGGGAATCTTCGACCAGACGGAATCAGTGCTGTCGATCACCCCATCGATAATAGGCGGGTTCTTCACTTTATAGCAGGTATACTCGTGGTAGATCATCGGACTCGGGGTCCGGAGACTGTCGACGGGAGCGTCGTTTCGTCGGTCTTCGGTTCCCTTCGGAAAAGGGCCGGCCACGACGGTCGGCGGAAACGTCTGCGCGTGCGCCCAGACTGCCCCAAGCAGGATCAGAACAGTTGTACCGCAATGTTTTCCTATATGCTTCATGATACCGATCTCCTTCGACAAGAGTCACTGATTGTATTTCAAACTGAATCCATAAGGGAAAAGCGGCGCACCGCCGCCGCCGTGCTGCTCGTCGCCGTACACCGGCCCGGCGTTGATCGGAATCTGGTTCGCGGATACGGGCCATGTATGCGTCAAGGTTCCGGTGAAGTTGTAATCCCCGAAAAGCACGTCGGCGATACCCCCTCCTTCCGAACCGGGCAGCCACGCGGCGATGATGGCCTTGCACCATGGAAGTTCGGTATCGATGATCATCGGTCTTCCCGACAGCAAAACCAGGATGACCGGTTTGCCGCTGTTGAAACAGGTCTGGATCAGCCCGTTGTTGGGGCAGAGCGAGTTTGATGAAAGATCGGGAACCGTGACATCTCCCGAGCCTTCGGCGTAGGGCTTTTCGCCCACGACCACCACAATCTTGTCGGCATTTACGAGGTCCGCCCCTTTTTCATCGAAAGTGACGTTCGTCCCGAGTGATTTCAGCCCGTCAAGAATGGTCTGACCCGCGATGCCCCGGTACCCCGACGGACTGATGCTTCCCTGCCAGCTGATTGTCCAGCCGCCGCACTGAGCGCCGAGATTATTCGCATACGGCCCCACAACCACGATGTTCTCGGTTTTTTTCAAAGGCAGGACATTGTCATCATTTTTAAGCAGCACCAGCGATTTTCGGACGCATTCGCGGGCGACCGCCCTGTTTTCCACGCTGCCGATCTTTGCTCTGAGGTCGGCATCGGAGAACGGATGATCGAACAGACCGAGGCGAAATTTGATGCGGAGAATCCGCTTCACCGCGTCGTCGACACGGCTGATCGGAATCGTGGCGTTGTTGACACCAGAAACTACCGATTGTATGAAATTCGTGCAGTTGGTATCACCCACGATCATGGCCATGTCGAGTCCCGCATTGACGGCCTGCGCGACGCAGGCTTCGTTATAGGCGCCGCAAGCGGCAAGCACCGCATCCCAGTCGCTCACGCAGAATCCGTCGAAACCGAGTTCCTTTTTAAGCATGGAGGTGACTGTCAGCGGATCGATCGTCTGAATCCAGTCCTTACCGTTGCGGGTCCAGGAATGATACGACGGCATGACGGTCGCCATCTGTTCACGCGCGCACGCCGCATACGGTGGAAGATGGACGGCTCTCATAGTGGCTTCGGAGATGGTGGCCTTTCCGTTGTTGATGCCGTTGTCGGTGCCGCCGTCGCCGACCAGATGCTTCGTGCAGGCGGCGATGGCATTGACTTTGGAAAGGTCGCCGTCACCCTGCAGCCCTCTGATGTAGGCGACACCCATCAGGGTATTGATTTCAGGAGTTTCGCCGAATCCTTCGTATGTGCGGCCCCAGCGTTCGTTGCGGACCGCGGAAATGCACGGCGCGAAATTGAGACGAACGCCGACTCCGGCACATTCGGCCGCGGTGATGCGGCCGACCTTTGCGACAAGTGCGCTGTCATGTGTGCATCCGAGTCCGATATTGTGGGGGAATACCGTCGCGCTGTCGAGTTCGGCGATGCCGTGCACGCAATCCTGACCGTAAATGACGGGAATTTTCAGCCGCGACGAGGTGAGCACGGCGGTTTGAACTCTGTCAATAGCCGCGGCCCATGCCGTTGGGGTGTTGCCCTTGCCGATCGCCGATTGATCGCTTCCGCCGTTGAACACGGAGCCGATTCCCTTCGCTGCGACATCGGCATCCTTGAGTCGCCTGGCATAGGTATTGGTGAAATTGATCTGGGCCTGGCACATCTGTCCGGCCTTTTCTTCGATGGTCATGAGCGCGATGATGGAATCAGCTTTGCGGTCGATTTCGATTTCACGCGGATCGCGCATGAGGACGACATCACCTACATCGGCGGCAATGGCGGCGACCGCAGTGGAGACAAATCCTTTCCGGCTGACCATCAGCGAATCGGTCGCTGCATTGACGCCTTTCGTCCGCGCATTGCGAAGGATCCCGTGAAGTCCGGCGCCCGCGCCGATAGTTGACGAATGCAGGTTGGTCGAAAACACTTTGACGCGGAAACGGGTGCCTCCCTTTTCAAAAAGGGCGATGAACGCGCCGTTTCCTGTTTTTCGTCGCAGCAGATCGGGCAGCGCGACGCGGTGTTCGCCGGCCTCATACGCGGTATTGAACAGCGTGAACACCCGGCGACCGGCAAGAGAGAAGAGTTCGGCGCGAACGGTCTGGCGGCGGTCGCAGGAAAAGAAGATTATACCATTCGAAAAGGTAATGCCGCTGCTGCGGCCGACCGGCTGCTTTTCGAACACCGCAGTCTCGGTGGTGAGGGAAAAACGGCCGGCTGTATCGGAATACGTCTCCGTCCCTTTCAGCGAGATGGTGGCGTTGGCAACGGGAACCGCCGGATTCCCTCCGTCAACCACTCTTCCCGAATAGACGGTACTCTCCGCAATGGAGACGAGTACGGCGACGGTGATGAACAGACTCCGGAAGATGAACGTGCTCATGCTATGACTCCTGTCGGGATGTGGTTATGGGCTTGCGATCAGGGAAACCGCGTTGAAGAACATGGCGGTTGCACTTACGGCTACCGCACGGGTTCGTCATAACCGTAACGGTGGTGCCGGATCGGAGATGAAAACGGGCACAGGAACGATGCCCGCCCGTTGTTGATTTTCGTTTGTTCAAAAGTCGTTACCGTGCAATCGTCACCACCGTCTGTTGCTGCAGTCCGTTGTATTTCAGCATGGTAACGTAGATGCCCGACCGCAGTTTCGGCACTGCGATATTCTGCATACCCCCATTACCGAGGCCATGCGCAGCACTCACCACTCTTCCCCGCATGTCGAGCAGGGTAAGTGACCACGGTGAACCTGAGGCGAGGTTCCCGAGAATGATTCTGCCGCCGACAAGATTCGCCGCCGCAGGAATGGCCGCATTTACGTTTCGTCGTTTGGAAGTTATTGCTACGGCGCTTCCCTGTTCATCGATGTTGATACCGCTTATCAACAATTTAGGATTTTCGTTCTTACGGTCAACCTCGTCGAACCTGATCACCACATCCTGCGTGTCGCCGGGGGCGAGCGAAAAATAGTTATCGTTGTAATGACACGGCAGAATGCGCTCCCCGCTGGTTTCTCCCGTCAATTTCAAACGGCAGGCGACCGCGCAGACGGTGCCGGTGTTGACGAGTTTGAATTCGATGACGTTTTCGTCGTTGCTGCGCGTCATGGACAGCGCGGCCGGCGTCACGGCGAGGGTCGTCTTCGCCATTGTCAACATTAACGCTTTGTTGGTACGGTCGTTCGGCAGCCAGTAAAAATTCTTTGAAACGAGTTTCCCGGAAGCGTCCCTCAGTTTGAGATCCAGGAAATAGGGCGTGGAGGTGCCTTTGGTGATCTCGAACACGTCCGTCGTATTGTCGGCACTCACGCTAGTTGCCTTGGAACTGCTCCAGGCTTTGCTCCCGTCAAGGTTGTAGGTCGCCGCATCGACGGTATAATTTGCGATGTCCTGAATGGTATTATTGATCACCTGAACGTTGGTGCCGCCGTAATACATCACATGAACCGGCTCCGCTCCTTCCATGCATCCGTAAAATGCGCCCGTCCCTTCCATGTAATAATCGTAGGTTTGCCACATCAGGCTCGGCCACACGCAGTTCGACATCCACAATAAAAGGCCCGATGCGCCGTTGCTTGCAAACCGTTTTGCCTGAAGCGACTCCATATAGGCCCGGTATTCGTCGTAATTCATGAGCTGGGCTACTTTACAAACATTCTGAATGCTCGACTGCGCGCCCCACATCGCGGTCATGGCATTGGTGTAATTGGTCGGATTTCCGTTTCCCGAGCAATAATCGTGAAATGACCATGTCTTGTTGCCCATCGGCATCTGATCGGCCTCGGCGGGCAGAAACTTGATCAGGCTTTCGTATGACGGCACGGTAGGCGACCCGATTTCAGTATGAAAACCAATGACTTTCGAATTGCATGTCGGGATATCCGTCCACGTGTAAGGGCCTCCGCTGTGGCAGTCCTTACTCCCCGATGACGGCTGAACCAGACGGGTTCCGTCGTAGGCAGTGTAATACTCCTGCAGCGCCGACAGAAGAGTACCATTGGGAGCCGTCTCATTACGCGCGCACCACAGTGTTACGCATGCATGATTTCTTACCCGCAGTATTTTGTCCAGCATATTATCTTTGTAAAGATCGAGGTCCTTCGGATCGGTTCCGTCGGCCGAGTGCGGCTGCCAGAAATCGGACCACACCATGATTCCGTATTGGTCGCAGAAACTGTAAAACGGCTCGTTGTCGGTCATGCCGATCCAGTCACGGATCATGTTGAAATTCATCTCTTTATGGTAACGGATTTTTTTCTCGAGCTTATGCAGATCCCACCGCTTCATCATATCATCCATTCCCCAGTTGCCGCCCCGGCACAGAATACGCTGGCCGTTGCACTTGATGATGAGGCCGCACCCTTCTCCGCGTTGAAAGGTGAATTCACGTACGCCGAATTTGAACGTTGACGTATCCGAAGGAACCGCGGCGCCGTCGACGGTAAACGTGATGTTACAATCGTAAAGATTCGGTTCTCCGTAACCGTTCGGCCACCAGAGCTTCGGAGTGCTCATTGTCAGTGCGGGAAACGGTACGGTCTTGGAACCGTTCGCGTCGATGGTCACTGCCTGCGCGGCGAATTCAGTAATCCCGTTGATGGTGGCTTTCAGCGATCCGGTAACGGCCGCGGCAGTGGTATTCTGAAGAGTCACCTCCAGTGGTACGGTAGCACTTGCCGCGCTAACGGCGGTTGTTTTGATCCACGGATTTCTGATAACCACCGGACCGGTTACCCTGACATGAACCGGCTTCCATATTCCCATGTCGCGATCGGCGACGGTTGGTATCCAGTCCCACCCCTGTGAGGCGATGAAGGTCGGACCGTCCTGCGTCATTACACCGCCGTTATCGCCGCACGTTCCGCTCTCTTTTGTATGGTAATTGCCCGGGTTGGCGTTTCCCCGGATACGTATCGCGCAATAATTGGCGCCGGCGGTGACCAGATCGGTAATATCGAATTTACCTGCCTTGAAAGCACCTTTCATCGTACCGACTGATTTACCATTAAGATAAATGAATGCATAGTAATTGATGCCGTCGATATGGAGCCATACCCGTTGCCCCGCGGCGGGTGAGACATCGAATTTCGCACGATACCAATACCGTTTTTGCGCTTTGGCGATATCGGCTAGCAGGGACATGTTTTTTCCGACCAGCGGATCCAATGTAAATCCGGCGGCTTTCTGGTCCACGAGCGTACTGAGTACCGTTCCCGGGACGGTTGCCGACAACCAGCCGGTTGCATCAAACGTTGCGGAGGCGATCGACTCACCCGTCGCGGAAGCTACGTCGGCGCTGTCCTGCATTGTCCACCCCGTGACGACGATATCCTGTTGCGCGAATACGGCGGAAATTACCAGCGCAAGCATCATTAACACTTTACATATTTTCATTTTCACGATACTCCTTTTCTAAATGGATACAACGATACCTTTATCATAGGAAAAACGGTGCTAACATTCTAGTATTTCAACCCCTAAAACCCATATTGGATTTTGAACATCCAACCCCAGTTGCCGATACCGTCCATTGCCTCCTGCGGATCGCCGGTGGACGATACCTGTCGTGCGGTTTGTATAACGCTGTGATCACGCGCGATCTGTGCCTTGAAGGAAAGCCGGTCCAGAATGGTTTTTTCAGCGAAAATCGACCAGTGCCATGGACCACCATATGGCTGCAGATGTCCGCTATTGGAATATTTCACCGGTTCGGGGGGTGACGCATAACCATCCAGAAAGACGATCGTATAACTGTTGGCGAAATCGTTTTTCCAGCGTTCAGCTTCAATTGAAATGACGTCGGGACGGAATTTTTTATCGACGAATCGTTCAAGCAGCCACATTCCGACGCCGGAAATTATTCCCGCGCCTTCTGCGACAAGCGTTGGTCCGTTTATCTTGCTCCCATTATAAAAAAACGCCAAAACTCCGGGAATCACCGTATACGAAGCAAGCGGATGCGTGGGCCAGTTGAACCCATAGAGGCTTATCACCCGTTTGGCGACGTCGTCGTATCCCGGATAACGTGCATTGGTTGAGTCGTTTATGGGATAATTTTCCCATCCGTTCACGAATTGTTCGGTATAAAGACGGAGATCTTTTTCGCCGAAGAAATCGGAGGTGATGAATCGCTTCGGGTTGATTGACAACATGAAGGTCGTTTTTATGCTTCGGGAGGTGAAATGATTGGGATTATAGGACGCGGGAGGTGTTGTCAGCGAGTTATCAACGGAGATCAGTTTGTGGCCCATAATGCCGATTCCGACATGTGCAATGTCGAACAGATTGCCGTCGCACAGATACGTCAGCGAAAAGTCCCTGAGCGGCCAGAGGTAAATTTCACTTGTCAAAAGAAGGTCATGCTTGAACCGCTTTGTGATCCATCCGTTCAAATGCAGTCCGACCAGTCGTTGATACGGCGTATCGAAACTTGTCGGAAAATATTGCGGGTACGATGAGGTCCGGAACAGATAATCCCCGAAATTATGCCCGTCGGGATTGTATTTGAAGGGAAAGAAACCCGCCCCGATATTCAGATAGGGCTTTTCCGGGTCACCGAAAGCATATTGTGCCAGTGCATAATGGATGTACCAATTGAAGCGGGGAAGATAGGAATCGAATCCACCGTTGGATCCATCATCCGGGAGCGCATAAGGAAAATACAGCATCCCTTCACCGGCAAGAAGAATGTCGAGGCCGTTGTCCTGTTTGGCTTCAAGGCCGATTTGCAGGAGAGTTTTTTCCATCCAGTATCGGTAGAGTTCGGAAATATGCGGCGCTGGAGCACGACGATACTGCCCATGGACGATCTGGCCGAATTCAAAAGATCCCATCCCGAACGGACGTATCTCAAGCCCGGCAAGTTTCTTGAAACGAATTTTTGAGGTATCCTGCTCCCCCTGCTCCGCCGGTGTCGCCGTTACCATTATAAGACCAGTCATCAGCCCGGCGATTGCCAACCTTCTCAAAAATATCATACCGGCTCCTGAAAAAAATGTTGCTATAATTTCATTACTCCGTAGCCTCCGACATAGTGGTGATCAACCCCACATCCGCCGGTACAACGGTGTTGCGTCTCAATTAAAATGGTACGGTGCAACCCGTTGTCACTACCTCAGTCGCCCGAATTTATACTCTTCACCGCATGTCCCTTGAGCCCGTAGAACGCAAGGTACACATAACATACTATCGGGATGAAAAACGACATCTGATAACCGCCCATCATATCGGCGACCCTGCCTTGCACGAGCGGGACGATTGCGCCGCCGAGAATCATCATGACCAGCAGCGACGAGCCCTGCGACGTGTGCTGACCGAGATCTTTGATGGCAAGGGTGAAGATGTTCGACCACATGATCGAGTTGAACAGACCCACGGCGATAACACTCCACAGTGCGACATATCCCGATGAAAAAGTGGTAATTGTCAGCAAGCCTATGACGATCAGCGCAAACACGCCGAGTGTCCTGCCTGCATGAGATTTCCCGATAATGAAACCTAAATACTGGACAGCCAAAAAGATGATATACGGTAGTGTACTTGTAAATCCTAGCACTTCTCCGCTCTGGACGCTCTCAAAGTAGATGATGCCGTAGATAAAACCATACGCCACCAGCAACGTGATCAGCATCCTGATATACATTGATGAGGTGTTTTTATTTTCACCCAGTGAAATGGCGCCGAGAAACCGGCCGATCATCGCTCCTCCCCAATAGAATGCAAGATAGGATTTTGCAGTGATTTCAGGCATCTTCACGATCTCACCGGCGAAATTGATTAATAAACTTCCAATACTCACCTCGGCGCCGACATAAACGAAAATCGCGATGCCGCCGAGAACCAGATGAGGATAACGAAGCGCTCCGATCCCTTTTTCTATCTGTTCGTGGCTGATAAACTGTGGAAGATGGGTCATCTTCACAATTATGGCAAGCAGCAGAAAAATTCCAGCAAATACCAGATAGGGCAGCTGAACACTCATCGCGGTCATGGTGAGTCCCTTATCGGTCAGGATGGGTTCTCCCGCGGCATTGAGCAGAGGACTGCCGATCTTCGTAAAAAAATAAAATACCAGGAATCCGCCGATGACAGGTCCCACGGTCGTCCCGAATGAGTTGAATGCCTGTGAAAGGTTCAGACGGCTGGATGCGGTTTCAGGTTTCCCGAGAAGTGCAATATAGGGATTCGCGGCAATCTGCAGAAGAGTGAAACCGATTCCGAGAAAAAACAGCATGGCCAGAAATAGGTTGTATTCTCTGATGGCCGCTGCCGGATAGAATCCGGCGCATGCTGCCGCGGAAATAAGCAATCCGAAAATGCACCCGTTTTTATAGCCCATTTTACTCATCGGGTCACCCCAGAGCACCGAAATAATGAAATAGATAACCGATCCGACAAAGTAGGCGCCGAAAAAAGTGAACTGTACAAACATCGACTGATAGCGGTTGAGTTCAAAAACCTTTTTCAGAAACGGAATGAGGATACCGTTCAGTACGGTAATGAATCCCCACATGAAAAAAAGTGATGTGAGGACAATAAAAGCGGTTCTGTAATTGTGACTGTCGTTACTTGTTGTCATCGATGCGTCAGAGTTGGAATTCACCTGAGTTCCCTTTCTTTTGAAGGTATACCGTCTTTTTAACCAAACGAAGGATTTTCATCGCATTCTGCCGAGGAAACCGTGAAATATCATCCACGGCCTATCTCAAATTATCACTCCCTCTGATTGCTTCTGCGGTGAAAGGATAAAAAGATATGCAAACGGAGGGCTTCAATGCGCCATCCGTTTTATCGCTTACCGACTTTGCAGTATTTTTTCATTCATATTGACGCCGCCCGAAATCCTGATGGTAACGATACAGTTGTCCTTAAAGGATTTTATCGCTATGGAACGCATAACAATAATTCAACAATGCGAATGCTTCAGGTAAAGCATTCGGTGTCGCCGGAGCGGCGGCGTGAAGTGTAATTTCGGCATACGGTATACTGTATGTTACAATCCGGACGGCTTTACATAATAACATAAACGATCCTGCTTTTTTTCCACAGTAATCCTTCCTGCATAAAATAATGCGATTGTGGCCTGAAACCGTGACTTTTCTGGATGAGTCAGCGGAAAATGTTGGCATTGATGCCAACACGTTTATAGTATGGAATTTAAGAAAAGTACGTTAAAGGTGATGACGGAGAAGATAGGTCGGGAAGATTAAAAACGAAGATACCGGAGCTTACGGAACAATCAGATCCCTCATGGCAATACCCTTCAACCAGATGTCATCAAGCCAGAAATCGGTGCCGTCGGATCCGGGCATAAACGAGAGCCATGTCATCCGCTTCTTTACATCATCCCACGTGGCTGATTTATTTGAAGGATCCAGAATTTCGTACATATCGGAAGTAACGGTAAACTGCCGCCACATGGTATCGAGATAGGCATAAGCGAGCGCCTGCGGTTTATCGATGTTCTCTTCACCATGCAGTCGTACCGTAAGAATCCCGCTTCCTTTTGCCCAGAATGTGATGGTATTGATGTGGGTGAACCCGGCCTGACGTGTGCTCGCCTTCGCCCCGACGATTAAATAAAAATCGGCGCTTTCGGCATTGTAGTTGACATGCAATGATTTGCCCGCCCGGGCGCCGGCGGCAACCAGCGCGTCCTTGTAAGGTATATGAGTGCTGTCGGTTTTTTCGCGGCTTGTCGGAAAGGTGACGGTAACTGCGCCGCCATGGGCGATGTACCAGTTGCCGATTTTGAAGTATGACATGAGATTAGCCGCGATGTCAAAATCGTCAACGAATACTCCCGAAAAATTCGCCTGCAAGGCCGACTCGACGTCGTCTCCTTCGGCAAGTACGACACTTCCGGCGCCGGCAAACCGGGTGGAATCCTTCATCGCGATTACATGGTAATCACCCGCCGGGACACCGGCAAAGGCATATTCGCCCGTTGACTGATCAACGTCTGCGGAATAGTCTGTTCCCAGTAACATGACTCGTGAAGGGTATGCGTCGTCGGTGTTTATCGAACCTGATAATACCGCACCACGCTTTAATACAATGGTATCACGAGTGTCATTGTAGTCTTCAGTAAATTGGAAAGAAGGAACAAATGCACCGATTGTTCCTGAATCAACACACAGATTAACGTTGAATTCAATGAGTGAATCGGCAGGTATCCTGGCAATGCCGTCCTTACCGGAGGTAACCGACAGGAAGAGAGGATCCTCGTTTTTGGCGACCTTGTCAAGCCAGCTGGAATCCTCGGCAATAATTCTTATTGAAGCACCGGAAACAGGCTGCTTATTGTGATCAACCACTACTACCGCAAACGTATTGACCGTTTCAGAACCAGCGGTTCCGGCCACGCGATCACCGGTGCAGGAATAATTGATTAGTACTAATAGTAGCGACCCGGAACAAAGCATCATCAAACGTCTCATGCGCGCTCCTCACCGGAATCAGCTTTTTTAGGAACAGAAGCAACGGGAATCAACTGCAGATTGAGCTGATAAACGGTGTCTGGTTCCTGAGTAATTTCCATAACTCTTCGTAATACGGTTTTTCTGAACTCTGCAAGCATCTCCCGAATCTCTCCCAGTGTCTCCTCAGGAATGGAAATGGTCAGAGAAGATATATCTCTCATATTAGGAGGATCATTTAGTAGTGAACGTTCACTGAGCTGAATGGTCTGCTGTTGAAAATGTCGAACAGCCAGCATCCGCCAGTTGCCTCCCCCGGTAATAAACCGCTCACTGATATTAAAATCTCCGTCGGATCCTTTCTCAATAAAACCGAGATCAATCAGCAGCTCAACCGACGCCTTCGCTTCGCGTTCCGAAATGGCGGGGCAAAGCAGGTTGCCCAGTTTTTTGAAATTTCCGTCAAATTTATAGAAAGCTAATAAAATTCTTATGACTGAATGATACCACTTCTGGTAAAATTTGTCCTGATTCGGATCCACATGAGGGAGAATAAGGTCTTTTATCTCCATCAGCTTTTCGAAATAGAGCTTTGTCTCACTCCCTGTTTTTGCTTTATTAAAACGGACAAGGCAGGTAAAATATTCCTGTTCCCTCTTTTTAAGCCCCAGAAATGTGGAAAATACCGGGATAAGCCGCTCTGAAATATGCCTCTGCCCCTGAAGAATCTTCACAAGCTGTCCGGCATCGATTTTAAGCTTCTGAGCTATCATGCGGTAGGAAAACCAGTATTTTTCCTTCCGGATATTGTCGAAATGCTGCTTGAGGAAGTGTCGATAATCAAGAGAATCAAATAAAGAAGTCATGTACTAAATAATATATTCTTGTTGGGAGAGTATATAACATTAATTGAATAAAAAGTGATGACAGGGATGCCAACATGGAGGAATTTGCGAATTTGAAGCCGATAGCCGTAATTTAGGAGTTTGGACCTGCATGCTTCATCAAATAAACCGATTTTTCTTAGTAAACCGACGGTGCGATATGGGTGTTTTTTATATATATTGATGGTAATTAAGCGATTAAAATCTATTCGTTTTAAGGAGTGTTGATGAGAAGTCGTTTAAAAATCTGCCTGTTACCCATTCTTGTACTACTATCTCCATTTGCCGGTTCGGTTAAAGTTCTTGCCGAGGAAAACGGATTTTATATAAAGAATGGGAGAATACTGGAATACAACGGGAGTGATTTTATCGCCCGCGGAATCAACTATCCGTATGCATGGTTCGCGGGCAACTGGAACTCATCGGTTACCGGAATCGCCGGGACGGGGGCGAACTGTATGCGGGTGGTATTGAGCAACGGGAAACGTTGGAGCAAAACCAGCGCGGCCACGGTGCAGCAGATTATTCAGAAATGTAAAGATGCCAAGCTTGTCGCGATTCTCGAAGTGCACGACTGTACCGGGTACTCCGAACAGAGCGGATCAGTTCCGTTGAATACGGCTGTCGACTACTGGAAAGAGATAAAGAGCGTGCTTTCGGGACAGGAAAAGTACGTCTGGATCAACATCGCCAACGAGCCTTTCGGCAACGACATTCCCAAAACCGACTGGATCGACCAGCATAGAAAGGCGATCACCGACCTGCGCGGCGCCGGGTTCGAGCACCTGCTCGTGGTCGATGCGGCGAACTGGGGGCAGGATTGGGAAAAAATCACGTACGGTTCGTCCGGATCGGTGCTCGAGGCCGACCCGATGATCCGGACGGTGATCAGCGTCCACATGTATGATGTTTATAAAAGTGACAATGAGGTCAACGGTTATCTTCACCAGTTCGCCGTGACGAAGAAATGGCCGCTCATCGTGGGTGAATTCGCCGCCGATCACGGATCGGGCAAACCCGTCGACGAGCAGGCGATTCTCGACCGGTGCATGGAGTACGGTCTCGGATATATCGGCTGGTCGTGGTCCGGCAACGGTTCCGGTCTGGGTTCGCTTGACATCACGAATAATTTCAATGCGGGGTCACTGAGCGCATGGGGTACAACGCTCATCAAAGGCAAAAACGGCATCAAGGAAACATCGAGCATCGCCTGCATATTCGGCGGCAAATTCATCGAGCCGCCCGTATCAATACGCCGTGAACGAAAATGGATGCGTACTGCACCGGTCGATCTTTCCAGACGAGACGGAGAACTCCGTATTGCCGTGAGCGGGAAAGTATCGATCCGGCTCTACGATCTATGCGGACGCCTCGTACGGTCGTCATCCGGAATGATCCCGACAACCGATCGGACTCCCGTTTCAATTCCCACCGCCGGGCTTTCCGGCACCTTCATTCTCCGCTGCAGCTCAGGAAACACGGTGGTGCGACAGTCGGTGATGCCGATCGAATAAAATATACATCGCTGTTTCAGGGAGGATTATTCTCTCCGGTTGTTCATTACTGCGGAATCGAGACTCACCCCGATCCGACACTTCGTACGTCCGGTTGAACGGCAGACCTTCTCGGCAGTATATTAAATAATTGCCTATTCCGACGAATGTTCGGCGGGATACCACTTAACGAGGTGAATAATGTTAATACCAACGATTCTTTCCCTGGCGGCCGTGCTGGCGGTGCTCGTGTCGTGCGGCACGCAGCAGCGTGACACCGAATTCTCCCGTGAAAAGACCCTCTACATCGCCGGATTCCAGTGGGGTGACCCCAATTCATTCAATCCGCTCATCGACAAGCCCGCCTGGCCGATCGACGGCTATTTCAACCTGATCTACGAACCGCTGATGGTGTTCAATACCCTCAACGGGAAGATGGAACCCCTGCTTGCCCGTTCGTACACCAACGAAGGCGACCGGATTACCGTGGTGATGGATTCACGCGCACGATGGAGCGACGGGACGCCGCTGACTGCCGCGGACGTCAAATTCACCTTCGATATCCAGTCGGCCTATCCGGGCGCTCCATACTCCTACGTGTGGAATCATATCGGAAAGGTATCTGTCGACAGCGTGAGCGATTCGACCGGCAGGTACGAACGGGTTATTTTTGCGGTCGGTAAAGAGCGCAACAATCCGCTGGTCATCCTCGATTATCTGCAGCTGATCCGCATCATTCCGAAACATATTTTCGAAAAACTCATCGACTCACTCGGCGATTTCTCGGAAGTACAGAAACTGTCGGTCGACGTCAACCCGGTGGTTTCGGGGCCCTACAACCTTTTTACCTATTCGAACGAAAAAATCGTCCTCAAGCGGCGCAACGACTACTGGGGGTATGCCGCGCTTTACGGAAACAGGAAGCCAAAACCCGAATATATCATCCATCCGATCTATAAAAGCAATGACCACATCAGCATTGAACTCCAGCAGGGCGGCATCGACGTTTCACAGTCGTTCATTCCGCGAATCTGGATTAAGAAGCAGCACATGGTTGCGACCTGGTACGACAAGGAGCCGTATTTCATGCCGGCGGCCATTACCATGTTCCTCATCAATACGACCAGATACCCCCTGTCGGACAGGATGCTCCGGCGGGCAATGGCGTGTGCGGTCAATTATACCGATATCAATCAGCTCGCCATTACAGGGTACAGCCCCCCGCTGAAACCCGGGCTCATCCTCCCGTTCGGCAACGAGGAACAGTATTTTTCCGAAGAAGATGCCCGGAAATACGGGACCGTCTATGATCCGCAGCGTGCAAAAAAAATCCTTGCCGAGGCCGGGTATACCTCCGTATTCGACCAGAGCGGGAATCTCGTTGAAATGAAGGACCCGAAAGGGAACAGGGTCCCCGCCATGTACATCACCTCTCCCGCCGGATGGACCGACTGGGAAACCGCCGTCAAAATAGCCGTCAGGGATATGCGTACAGCAGGTATTGACATCAGAGAGGGCTTCGTCGATGCGGCTTCCTATTTCCAGCGGCAGCTGGTCGGCAATTTCGATCTGATGATGCACACACCGTCTCCCTATGCCACCCCGTCGAAACCGTGGTCGCGCATCGAGGCGACGATGACGGCGCGCAACTGGAAACCGATCGGTGAAAAAATGTACGAGAACTGGGGCCGGTTCAATCAACCGGGCGCCATAGGGTATATCGCCGCCATCGACAGCCTGCTCACGGCACTGCCATCAATGACCGACGAAAATGAAGTGAAAGCTGTATATCGCCGGTTGAACGTTTACTTCATGGAGAAGCAACCGACCATTCCCCTCTTCTACCGCCCCGAGTGGTTTTACGAGTTCAGCAACCGTAACTGGACCAATTTTCCCGATGCGGCGAATCCGTACACGACACCGCAGTGTCTCTGCTGCGGCCCGAGCATCAGGGCCCTGTGGGAAATATCGACGGCACCATCGAAATAACGGCTGCGGTCATGAACGATCTCTTCCCGAAACGTCTGCAGCAGGTGCAGGCGGCCTGCGACAAGCTTGTTTCCCGGCGTAATTCCCCTGCGGTTGTTCAGTCAAAGGAAGCATTTTTACCACCGATGAAAAAACCGCCGGTCTCACGTGACCGGCGGTTTTAATATGCCTCGAAGCGCGGAAGTGCGCGTTTTCAGTCGATCCGTCTCATCTCCACGCGCCGGTTTATGGCGCGGCCCTCCGCCGTCTGGTTGTCGGCGATAGGGGAGGTTTCTCCGAACCCGATCGCCTGCAGCCGGGACGAGTCGATGCCCCGCTGGATGAGGTACTGCATCACTGCGTCGGCGCGGGCCTGTGAGATCCGCTGGTTAAGCTCCTCGCTTCCGATATTGTCGGTATGGCCACGTATTTCAAGTTTGACGTTCTCCCACTCGGCAAGCGATTCGTAGACGCGGTCGAGGATCGCATAGGAAGCGGTGGTGAGCGCCGATTTCCCCGATTGGAAATTGACGCCGTCGAGCACCAGTCTGCCGCGCTTGATCTCCTCCGTTTTCGGGCATCCGCTGTTTTCGGAAACGCCTTTGAGATTGGGGCATTTATCGTCGATATCGGGAATGCCGTCGCTGTCGTTATCGGTATCGGGACATCCGTCGTCATCTCCGAAGCCGTCCTTGTCTTCCGGATCGTTGGGACACCTGTCTTTATCATCGGGAATCCCGTCATTGTCATTGTCGGGGTCGGGGCAGCCGTCGTCGTCAAGGTAGCCGTCCTTGTCCTCAGCGTCCTTCGGGCACCGATCGATGTTATCGCTAATCCCGTCGTTATCCGCATCCCGTACCGGACAGCCTGAGCAGACCGCCGGTTCGAGCGGGCATGTGTCACGAACATCGGGAATGCCGTCATTGTCGTTATCGAGGTCGGGACAGCCGTCCGCGTCTTCAAAGCCGTCGTTATCTTCCGGATCGCCGGGGCATTGGTCATCCTTGTCGGGAATACCGTCGTTGTCCCGGTCGGGCTTGATGCCGATGTCCTGCCAGCCGAAAGTAAATTGTACGTTGTAACGGGGGACCGCCTTTGTCGAATAGGCGTAGCCTTCACGTGTAAAATTATTCCGGAACGCGATGTCGGGCTCCGCAACGCCGATATCGCCGGCGAAAATCATATAGAGACCGTTCGGAAAGTTAAGCCGCATGCCGGGCGTCACCCAGAAGGGATCGTTGATGAAATCCCTGACCGAAAAGACCTGGGTATACCATTTGACGCGGCTCTCACCGCTGATTTCGGTAAACAGCGTGATCATCGGGTGCGGACGCAGCTCGAGGCCGAGTGCCGCGACAACGGCGCTGTTGCTCTTTTTCGTTGCAAGTACGCCTCCGAGGTTTGCGTGAAAAAACAGTGGTAATTTACTGTTCAGGCGGCTGAAATCCATCGACCA
>JAFGIW010000204.1 GCA_016929415.1 Chitinispirillaceae bacterium
ACAAGGCCGGGTACCGGCGACTGCGACTCTTCACCGAGCGGATCTTTCGCTTCGACGGATGAGGTCAGGCATTCAAAAACCTGCGGCACCATCGATTTGCGCAACGGGTGACATGAGTCCTTATCGTAGAAAAGTGACAGGTAATAGGGTGTGATCGAGAGCGGAAAATGGATTTCCCTGGTCTGCTGCGCCGCACGTTCTTCCGGACTCAACGCAAAAATTCTGCGAAGCTGTTCGAAGGAGCGGATACGGTTTCTTATCTGCCATTGCCAGTCGTTCCACTCCGCATCGCCGACCAAGCTGAAAAAATGGTTGCGGAATCGTACAACGTCACAGCTGTCTTTTTTAGCAGGCAATGAAGCAATGCGTGAAGCTTTTGTTGATGATACACCGACGGATTGATGATAATACGGCTCTTGATCGAAAAGTGGAAGCAGTTCCTGAACAGTATCAGCAAACGGGCTGGTGAGTGATCTCATTGTGGTGTGACTACCGGGAGGCTCTATAGATTCGCATACTATAGCTTTGTGCCCCATTATATCTCCTTTCGTTGGATGTTTAAAGGCGACTTTCCCTTCGGGTATGCGACCGTCGGGAAAAGATGGCCGGACCGATCATAATTACGATTCGGTATTATATTATGTAGTATATATAATTATTTGCTAAGAAAAAAGAATAAATTAAAAAAAAAGTCCGTCGAAAAATTCTCCGCTATTCTATAATATTATAGATAATGTACAGTCTGTTTTTTTTTAACGTTTTGCCAGCGCAGACAAATTATCTTCGACTTTCTCGAGGTTGCGGGAGAGCCCTTTGAGTTTTTTCCGCTCTTTCGCAACAACCTCGGAGGGCGCCTTATCAATAAAACTTCTGTTTTCGAGCCGGTTTTTTGTCCCGTCGATCAGCTTCCGTATCCGCTCCGACTCCCTGGTCAACCGCTCGATCTCAACTTCACGTTCGATAAGTCCCTCGAAACTGATATACAGCTGGTTTCCGCGAACCACCGCCGAACCGGCGAACTCAGGCTTGCAGGCATCGGGGGCGATGGTTGTATCGGTGAGTTTGGCAAACCGGTTGATGAGCGACGACTGCGACTGCAACCATGCCGCGGTTTCGGAATCGGTCGTCTCAATGACTGCGCTTCCCCATTTGTCCGGCGGAATGTTGTTCTCCGCCTTGATCGTCCGCAGCGCGACAATGATCTCCTTGACCAGTGAAAAATGCGACTCGATGGCAGGGTCAATCAGAGTATTGTCCTTCTTCGGCCAGGGAGAGACCATGATCGATTCGGCCTCGCTGACACCCGAAAACAGTACGGCAGTGCGAAGATGCAAATAGATCTCCTCGGTAATAAAGGGCATTATGGGATGCAGCAGCTTGAGAATGGTTGCCAGCAGGTAACTTGAAAGCGCAATCGCGTCACTGCGCATTTGCGGGTCCTCCGTCTGATAAAGGTCGGCCTTCTTGGCTTCGATATACCAGTCGCAGAACTCATGCCAGGTGAAATCATACAGCAGGTGACAAGCCTCGTTGAAACGGTAGCTCTCGATACATCGGGTGACCCCGTCAATCGTCACTTGAAGTTTGTTTAAAATCCAGCGGTCTTCAGCCTTGAACCGCTGCTGCGGCAAGGCTTTGAAGGTCACCGGCTCGGTAATCGCGGAGAGCAGGAACCGCGCCGCATTCCAGAGCTTGTTGGCAAAATTGCGACCCATGTCGAAGGTGTCCTTACCTAAAAAAACGTCGGCGCCCTGGGCGGTGATCATGATAAGCGAGAAACGCAGCGCGTCGGCACCGCTCACCTTGATGATCTCCAGCGGATCGATCGCGTTGCCGAGCGACTTGCTCATTTTACGTCCGGTCTTGTCGCGCACGGTGCCGTGCAGGATGACATCGGTAAAGGGAAGCTTCCCGGTGAAATGGAGCCCCGCCATGATCATGCGGGCGACCCAGAAAAAGAGGATCTCCGGCGCGGTGATCAGCACGTTGGTTGGATAAAATTTTCTCATCGTATCCGTCGCTTCCGGCCACCCCATGGTGGAGAAGGGCCAGAGCCACGAAGAGAACCAGGTGTCAAGGACATCGGTATCCTGGGAAAGCGCTGACGAACCGCACTGCGGACATTTCTGCGGGGCGTTTTCCGCCACGATGGCCTTTCCGCACGTACAGTACCAGACCGGTATGCGGTGCCCCCACCAGATCTGGCGGGAGATGCACCAGTCGCGGATATTCTCCATCCAGTCGATGTACGTCCGTTTCCACCGCTGCGGGAAGATCGTGACACGGTCTTCCACTGCCGCCTTGAGCGCCTCGACGGCAAGGGGCTTCATTTTAACGAACCATTGATCAGAATAATACGGTTCAACCACGGTGCTGCAGCGGTAACAGTGGCCCACCGCATGGGTATGCTCCTCGGTTTTTTCAACTAATTCGAGAGCCGTGAGCTCTTCAACGACCATTTTACGGGCAGTAAACCGGTCGATGCCGAGATACTGTTTCGGCACCGGGCCGGTCATGCATCCCGCTTCATCCATGACCACGATCGGCTCCATACCGTGGCGCAACCCCATCTGGAAATCATTCGGGTCGTGCGCGGGCGTCACCTTCACCGCACCGGTGCCGAATTCCCGGTCGACAAAATCATCGGTGATGACCGGGATCGGCCGATCCACCAGGGGCAGCAGCAGCATTTTTCCGATGCTGGCACTATATCGCTCGTCTTTCGGGTTGACGGCAACCGCCGTGTCGCCGAGCATGGTTTCCGGCCGGGTGGTGGCCACGGTGACAAAACCCGATCCATCGACATACGGGTATTTGAAATGGTAAAGCTTCCCCTGTGTCTCCTTGTGCTCCGCCTCCTCGTCGGAGAGCGCCGTATGGCAGCGCGGGCACCAGTTGATGATATACTTGCCCTTATAGATCAATCCCCTGTTGTAGAGCTCCACAAACACCTTGCGGACCGCCCGCGAAAGTCCTTCATCCATGGTGAACCGTTCGCGCTCCCAGTCGCAGGCGCAACCAAGCTTTTTAAGCTGGCTGGTGATGGTGGCATGGTGAACCTCTTTCCATTTCCATACCTCCTCGATAAACGCTTCGCGCCCCAGATCGTGCCTGCTCTTTTTTTCTTTTGCGAGCTTGCGCTCAACCACGTTCTGCGTCGCGATACCCGCATGGTCGGTCCCCGGCATCCAGAGGGTTTCGAAACCGGCCATCTTTTTATACCGGATAAGAATATCCTGAATCGTGTTGTTGAGCGCATGCCCCATATGAAGCACGCCGGTAACGTTGGGAGGGGGGATGACGATGGAATAAGGTCTCTTTGTAGAAGTCGGGTCGGCATGGAAAAGCTTTTTCTCAAGCCAGAAGGCATACCACTTCTCTTCAACGTGCGCCGGATCGTAGGTTTTTTCCATCAGGAGACTTTCGGATAAGAGATTCGACTGGATGAAATATAAGGTTGGAAAAATACTTTTCGGCAGGCTGGGAAATGAGGGGAGCTGGGGTCGGGGGAGGGGGGGGTGAGCTGAAAAGGTAAATATCCCGTTTTCATTTGTTCCGGATTCCATTTCACCAATCTCGGCAATTCAGATTACCTGATGCGTGCAGGCGCGCAGTCGGCCAGGCTCAAGGCCCTTTTCGCGGATCTTAAAGGCTACGACGCGAGAAAAACACGCAGCGTGGTTGGCGACGAAACCAACGACATCGCCGAAGAGAAAAAGGTGTTGCAGAGCGCGGAATAGCGCGGTACCGGTATTGCGGTACCTGTGACGAGCGTTGGTTTCAGCGCCCGTTTTTACTGGTATATCCGGCCGCGGAATCGGGCTTCCTCTTTGTTGGCGTTCCCGGCATTGCCGGGGGCGCGGTGCTTTATGCAACAGTAAAAGAGGCGGGCCGCGAGATTAAAACCGTGCAACCCTGTGCGATTAATCCGTGAATAGGGGATTATTATACCGGCGGAGATCACCCATCCCGATTCCCCTGCAACAACCGTTACATTGAAAAATGGCGATGCGGCCATCGAGGCGGTCTTCACCATGCGGACCTATTGGCTCACCGTCGCCACCGACGACAAAGGGAACGTCACCGGCACCGGCTCGGTTGCCCAGGGAGTGCCGGCAGCGATAACCGCAAAACCCGACCCGGGCTACCATTTTACCGGGTGGTGGGTCACCTCGGGAAGCGCGAGGATCACCAATTCCGCAGCAGACTCCACCACCGTTACGCTCGAAACCGGAGACGCGACCGTCAAAGCCGCCTTCAGCGTCAACAGGTACTACCTTTCCATAAACAAAATCGGCAGCGGAACAGTCACCGCATCCGATTCGGTCAACCACGGCGCTGAAAAGGAAATCAATGCGACTCCCTTGGGCGGATGGTATTTCGTTGCCTGGCGAGTCAAATCGGGCAATGCATCCATCGCCGACACGACGAAAGCCAATACCACCGTTTCGCTTAAGAAGGGGAACACTGAAATTGAAGCGGTGTTTGCGATCAACCGGTACACACTTACCCTTGACAACAACGGTAACGGGACAGTGAGTCCGCCATCGCAAACAGTGACGCACAGCGAGGCGGACTCCATTTCCGCAACGCCGAACACCGGGCATCACTTCGTGGTCTGGAGAGTGAAGAAGGGCAGCGCATCAATCGCCGGTTCAACGAAATCAGCCACCACCGTAACGCTGCTGAACGGAGATGCGGAAATCGAGGGAGTGTTTGCCGTCAACCGGTACGTCCTGACCCTCAGCTGCGATGAAAACGGAAACGTCAGCCCCGCGTCCGACACCCTCGACCACGGCGAGGCGGACTCCATCACCGCCACCCCGAACACGGGATACCATTTCGTCGGATGGAGCGTAAAAACGGGAACCGCCTCGATCACCGGTTCCGCAAAGGCTGCAACCACTGTTACCCTGCTGAACGGCAATACCGAAGTCGAGGCGATATTCGAACTCAACCGGTATATGCTCATCATGTCGAAAAGCGGCAGCGGGGAAGTGATCCCGGCTTCCGATTCCGTTGATCACGGCAAGAAAATTACTATCACTGCAACGTCGACTGGCTCTGAGTGTCAGCCATTCAAGGTGTGGAGAAGGTCGAATACCAACGCGGCGATTACCGACTCGACTGCTGCCGCCACGACGGTGCGGATCACCGGAAACGCGACGGTTACCGCAGTGTTCGTAACCAATTTCGATACCATCTATGTCGACTCCGCGGCAAAAGGCACGAAAACCGGGGTGAGCTGGAAACAGGCGTTTACCGACCTGCACGACGCCCTCGGGTGCGCTGAAGAGGGGTCGGTCATTTTCATGGCGAAGGGGAGTTATTACCCGTCGCCAAACGATCGGGCCATCTCATTTACGTTGAAAAACGGAGTCAAAGTTTACGGAGGGTTTCCCCCTGGAGGTGGAGTGAGGAATATTGAGGTTCATGCTACGATATTAAGCGGGGAAATTCAGCGGGACGGGACGAAAGAGAATAATTCACGCACGATAGTCAAGGCTGCGAATGTCGATTCAACCACCCGGCTCGACGGGGTGACCGTGAGTGACGGGTACGGGGACGGGGAGCCGGGGGGTGGTATGGATGTGGTTGACGGGAGTATGGTGATTAAAGCATGTAGTTTTATCAGTAATACGGCAAGCGATTCGGGGGGAGGAATGTTTTTGAGCGGGGGGGAACCGGTAATAAACGCATGCAGATTTTCAAACAATGTCAGCGACTGGGGCGGCGCCATATTTTCAAAAGGAAATATTACTTTATTAGGCAGCATTTTCTCAAACAACACTTCTTCGGGCATTAATAGAAATGCATTCGGCGGTGCGGTGTACTTTTCAGGCATCACATCCATGTATTCATGTTCATTTACAAACAACTCCTGTTCGAGCACTGCCAATGAGGGACATGGCGGAGCTCTTTTTCTGAATAACACGACTTATTTGACTAACTGCAGCTTTGTTGCCAATGTCGTTACCACCACTCCCGACAAATGGATTGACGGTGGCGCGATTATGGCACTTAATTGTCATGTGCAGTTGATAAATTGTACTTTTGCCGGAAACAAGTGCATCAACGGATCTCAACCGTCTGGAGGAGCGATCGAATTCTACCATTGTTCAGCCGATCTTTATAATTGCACTATTGCCGACAATTCCACATCAGGGGCTATAGGATCCGGTGGCGGAATCTGTTTTGACGGCCAGAACTCTAATGACACATTACTAGTTTACAATTCAATTATTTATGGAAATAATGCACAGGGTACTCACCATCAGTTAGCGGTGTATAATGTTAGTCATGCCGAGTTTTATAACATTAATATTCAAGACGGTTACACAGGGCCGGACACCACCGATATAATCCAGAATAACCTTTTCACATTTGACCCTCTCTTTGAGGCAATAGATACCACGACCGGACCAGTTCCCTTTATTCCAATTCGGCTAAATAGCCCTGCAATAGATTATGGTACGATGAATGTCCCTGCAGGGGTTGACATTTCAACTGACGGCCGGGGTCTTCCCCGTAGCGACGGCAGGCCGGATATAGGGGCGTATGAGGTGCAGTGAAATAATAAAAAGAATCACCACAAAGTCACAGAAGACACGGAGTAAAAAAAGGGTCTTAGAAATGAAAACCAGCAACGAGCAAAAATACCCAGACTTCATTTTTCCCCGCCTTAAATATCTCTGTGCTCTCTGTGTCTCTGTGGTGAATCTTCTTTTTCCCCTTCCCGCCCTTTCCCTGACCCCTCTTTCCGGAGACATCCACGATCATGTTTTCACCGCAGATGAAAATCCCTACGTCGTCAGCGACAACATCATCATCCCTTCGGGCAGGAAATGCACCATTCCCGCCGGCTGCGTGTTCATCTTTCAACCCTTCACCGGCCTGACCGTCGAGGGAACGCTCATCGTCAAGGGGACCTTTGAACAACCGGTCGTTTTCTCCTCGGCAAACGATACGCTCTACAATCCCGGCAGCCCGCAGCCCGCGAACCCCTTCGACTGGAACGGCATCGTCATCGCTGCCGAGTCGTACGGCACCTTGTTCGAGCATGCCCGCATCCGCTATTCGGTGTACGGCATCAAGTCGCAAACCCCGAACCTTACCATTACCCGATGCCTCTTCAGCCAGAACGGGCAGTACCACATTACGATCAAAAACCAGATCCAGACTGTCCTGGAAAACTTCGTCTTCTCGTATCCGTTGGTCGATACCGTCAAGGTCGATTCGACGTTGATGAAACCCGATATCGGCAACAGTCCAGACCCGAAACCGGAAAGGAAAAACTTGAAAACAGTGATCAGGATCGGCACTCTCATTATGGGCGTTCTCGGCATAGCCGGGGGCGCGGTGCTTTATACAATGGTAAAAAAAGCGGACCGGGAGATCGACTCCATGAAACCCTGGACGATCAATCCGGAAACAGGAGACTACTATACCGGCAAAGAAATCGAGGATGCTGATGACCGCAGGAAACTCCTGTCCGCCGGGAGTATTGGGGGGTTCGTGCTCGGCGGATTGGGGATGGCGGGGTTTGCGGTGATGTGGGCGTTTTAGCCAAAGTACGATATTTTTTTTCAGAAAAAAGTATTGTTAGCGCAGTGTCGTACGTCCCCTGTGTTAACCTATAACGACTGCCTTTACACTTGCAATCCCTACTGGCCGCGGGACCAGAGAACTGTTTATTCAACCAAACCTTGTTCGTCGGTTTTTATTACCCAACCTTGACCGGATCGGTTGGATACGATTAAAAAGCCCCCGTCGCTGGTGATTTCGACCGATTTACCGGATTCATCCCCTGACGCTGTGCCGAAGTAACGAATCCACGACAAAATACCGGATGAATTGGTTTTACCGAGGCATATGTCGCAACCGCCCAGTTCGGGGGCGGTATAGGTATCACCCACGAAAACGTATCCGCCGTCGCTTGTCTGCCGGACCATATTTACGCAAGAGACATCGCTGTAGATTCTGATCGGCCACGAAAGTACACCGTTCGAATTGGTTTTTACCATTATCCCGGTAGTGCCACCTTTTCCTCCCATGATAAAACCGCCGTCGCTTGTCTGCTGGACTGACCAGAAGTCGCCTTTATATCCCACGCTCGTAAACTGGTCGAAAAAATTCGCATAGGTACTGTCCCAGGTCTTGACTCCGGCCGAGTTCGTCTTGACAACCCAGCCGCCTGCTCCCATACTGCGGTTGCCGACCATTATATATCCGCCATCGCTTGTTTGTATGCAGTCATGTGCCGGATCGAATGAACCGCTTTGGTCAAAAGTCCTCGTCCATGTGGTATCGCGGCTTGCGTTGGTTTTAACCAGGTAATAGTCCGAACCTGAAGAACCTTGATTGTATCCGCCGGTAATATATCCGCCGTCACTGGTCTGTTGTGCAAAATAGCCATATTCCGGTACATCTGTTTTACCGTATATACCCGCATTGTAATAATTGCCGTTCTGGTTGATAAGAAGCATTCCCACGTTGTCCCCGTTATCGCCAGCCATGATGTAACCGGATGACGTCTTTCTTAATGAACGAACGTTCGTAGACATGCCGTATATCTTGGTAACTATCGTATCCCCTGAAGGATTCAGTCTCATACCTGCTGCGTATTCACTGGTGCCACCAGCGGGAGTTGCATTCACAGCAATGAAATATCCGCCGTCGTTTATCTGAACACCGCCCATGAAGGTAGGGGTGGCGTCGCTCGGAAATGCGTATGTTTTCGAGAACGTCAACCCAACGAACTCTCCCTGAACTGTCGTATTACCTGATGTCAATCTCACCGTGGTGCTCGCAGATGTCGCGCTGCCGAAAGTCACCCCGCTCGCGGTGGAGCTCCATGTTTTAAACTTATACCCGCTTGCGGGCGTGGCCGTAATGGTGGTCGTCGCGTTCGAATCAACGGTCGTTGCTGCTGCCGGGGTGATGGTTCCCCCTCCCGAGGGGCTGGGGGTGACCGTCAGCGTATATTGACGCTTGAAATTCGCCGTCACCGCGCGGTTCTTTTTCATTACGATGGTCAATACATTCCCGCTTGCGGTGGTGTCCCCGCTCCACCCGTTGAACCGGTATCCGTTACTCGGCGTTGCCGTGAGTGTCACGGAGGTGCCTGAAATATACGCTGCAGTGTCTTTTACTTTTGTTACCGTGCCGCCTGCGGCAGGAGAGCGTGTAACGTCAAGCAGGTAGGCCTGTCCTACCCTCACCGTCACCGTATGACTCGCCGTTTCGGTCCCGTCGCTTACGCTCAATTCGATCCCCGATTCGTAGGGGGCCACGTTGTATCCCGGCGCCGCAACCAGCCTGATGCTGTCGGTTTTGGTTACGGTTATCCATGGCGGCACATTTGCCGTATCGAACGTAAGGGCATCCCCCTCGGCGTCGGTTGCCTTGAATACCGTTGTCTTTGAGGCTCCTTCATTCACTTCAATCGTCGCAGTAGGATTGGTAAAGGCCGGTGCGGTATTGACATTATTCACCGTCACAGCAACCGTCTGCCTGATCGTATCCTCTCCGCTCACGCCGAGAACGGTGAAGGTGGCCGTGGGATTATTCGTCGCGCCCGCCACTCCGTAACCGGGAGCGACGATCACGCTGATCGAATCGGTTCCCCCGACGGCGGTCGCCCATGCCGGATCATCGACGAGCGACAGCGTCACCGGCGTTTTGTCGGCGTCCCTAGCCCTGAACCGCAGCGTATCCCTCTCGTTCTCATCGATCGACATTACGGTATCGTTGTCGACAAAAGTAAACGACGGTTCGTCGTTGACCGGCGTGATGGTAATGACGAGCAGCTCCGCCTTGGCGTCGTTGACCAGGTACTCAAGCGTATCCACGCCGTTGCTGTCGGGGAAGGGGGTGAAGACCACCGTGTTGTCGTCATTGACCGTCGCGGTGCCGAGGTCGGCGAGGGAAACCCCGGTCACGGTCATCGTGCCGTCGGTTATCGCGTCATTTTCGAGCACGTCGACGGTTGCCGGGTCGCCGTCTTCATCGATGGTCGCGCTGTCGGGTCCGGTGGTGATTTCTATTGACAGCACGGTGATCCGAACCACGGCGGAATCGCGGTTGTTGTTGACGTAGTACATAATCGAGTCTTTTCCGTCCGCGTCGTCGTTTGCCGTATAAACGATCGCATCTTCCGCAATGGCAACCGTACCGAGCGATCCTTCGGTCGCCTTGTTGATCACCAGCGTTCCCGAGGACACGGAATCGTTATCGAGCACCCTGATGGTCCGCTCCCGGCCCTGGAGCACACTGGCGCTGTCGTCGCGGATAAAGAACTGCATCGCCGAGATGGTAATCGCCACGTAGCCGGTGTCCCCCGTGTTCACGACATACTTGACGGTATCCGCTCCGGTCTGGGTTCCGCCGGCGGTGTAAATGATCGAGCTGTCGTCGCTGCGGACGGCAGTGCCTTTGGTTCCGTTGATTACCTCGGCGACGGCAAGCGTGCCTGCAGATACGGCATCATTGCGAAGCACATTCATCGTACCGCTGCCGCCTTCGGAAACGGTCAGGGAGTCGAGGCCGAGTTCGACCTGCGGCCGCGTAATGGTGATGATGATCCGGCCGGTATCGCGTCCGTTGACCACATACCCCGCCTCATCGCTGCCGTAGAATCCGTCGTCGGGCGTATAGACGATGTTGGTGCCCTGCACCGCCGCGCTGCCGTGGCTGCCGTTGATAGCATCGGTAAGCGTCAGGCTCCCCGAGGAGATCCTGTCGTTTGCAAGTACGTCGATCGTATAGGGGATGCCCGCAGCGACGGTGACCGTGTCGTCATGCAGCTCCGCTCTCACGTCGGGAACAGTGTAGATACGCCACCTGACGTATCCCGCGCCGTCGGCCTTCCCGTCGGAAACCGTCACCCCGATCAGATATATCCCGGTATCGGGCGATCCGTCGGTGGTAATGGTACCGGCCGTCTGGTTGAAGGAAAACGCGGCGTCCTGAGGTAATCGGACCGTAAAGGTAAGCGGGTCCGAATCCGCGTCAATTGCTTGGTCGGCGAGGGTAAAGGTCTCCGTTTTCCCCTTTTCGGAGGAGTAATAGACCGTATCGGGACTCCATTCCGGCGGTGTGTTCGTTCGTTCCGCTTCCGTCACGGTAATGATCACCCACCCCGTATCCATGCCATTGACAACGTACCTGCATGAATCGTTTCCGGTGAAATCCTTCAGGGGTATATACACCACCTTCTGCTCGTCGACAAAGGTGATTCCATGCACCGGCTGCAGTACCGAGGTGAGTAAGAGCTGGTCCGAGGCGATATGATCGTTACCCAGCACGTCGATCGTATCGGGAGTGTTCTGTGGTATTTCGGCGGTATCGGTAATGAGTGTCGCATGTACCGTCGGGGGTGCAATCACCTTCCAGATGACGGTTGCCGTATCGGTGAGCGCCCCGTCGGAGAGTTCCACCGTAAGGGTGTAAACCCCCACATCGATCTCCGCGTCGGATTTGAGGGAAAACCCCTTCAAGCTCAGATGTTCGTTGTCGGTAACGAGGATTTTACAGCTTACCTCGTCCTCATCGGGATCATAGGCATTGATCGCAAGGTTGTTGACCGTAGGGGTTCCCTTGATTGAATAAAACGGTATGACTTTCGGCATCCAGTAAGGTGGGGAATTACCCGAAATATTTTCGTTGACGAATACCGTCACCCTGCCGGTATCCTGTTCGTTGACCAGGTATTTGAAGGCGTCGATGCCGTAAAAACCGGATACCGGTGAATAGATCGCCTTGTTGTTCCTGATGACCACCTGTCCGTTGCTCGCCTGCGTCACCGAGGTAAGCAGCAAGTCGCCCGATGCGATCCGGTCGTTCGCCAGCACGTCGATCGTTATCGCGCTGTCGGTTATTGTCACCGCGGTGTCACTCTGCACTTCCGCGTGTTCCGAGGGGAGCTCGATCACCTGCCAGACAACCGTGCCGGTATCCTTGAGGATGCCGTCGGAGACGACAATGTTGACGTAGTATATTCCGGCATCGAGCGCGGCGACGGACGTCAGAAGCGAATCCTGCCAGGTGAACTGGTTGCTGCCGGAGGGCGTGATGCTGAACCAGATCGGATTTCCGTCGGGGTCATTGGCATATATCCTGAGGTTCCGTGTGATCGTCTCGCCTTTTTTTGAATACAGCTCCACCGTATCCGGACTCCATTTCGGCGGCTGGTTTCCCGTGGGGTAGCCGACATCGAACACCAGCTTGTCCTCGCGGGGTGCGGTCCCTTCCTTATAGGCGGTCATCACACAGGTTTTGGTCCCCGCAGAGGGGAAGACGATGGTGGTGGCGTACGTATCCTCATTCCAAGGGGGTTCGAATACATAGCGCGCTTCCACATATTTTTCGGATGATAAAATTTCAATGGTGAACGAATCGATAAAGTGTGAAAGATGGAGTTCATATTCGATCGAAACATCGGTATTGGCGGTCACACTTATCGGGTCATCAGGTATCTCTCCATTGATTTTTACTATGGTGGCCGTCGCATTGTTGGGATCTTTTACAGGATCCGGAGGAAGCTCACATATCAATAAAAACAGGGAAATCAGCGCCGTGATGATGAGAATGACTTTTTTCATGAAAAACTCCTGATTATATATTATATAATAGAATCTTATCACCTCTTTTCAGGCCAAATTTCCAACAGGCTAGTATCAAAAAAGCCGTCTGCCGTTTGAATGCACGGTGATTCGACGACCAATCCCGCTCCCCTGATAATATGACCCGGACAAGCCCCCCGATCATGTAAAATAATTAATTAAACCTGCAAAAAATGTGATGAAGATCACAAAACGTGATTTTTTAAGAGAGATGCCGGGAAGGATACAGGTTATTCTCGGCCACTCGCGTCATGGATGTCGCCTCCGGCGTCGAGATCTTCACCATGTAAATGCCGCGTGAAAGACTGCCGGGCAACAGATGGTATTGTTTCCCTGCGACACAGTGCCGGTTGCCGGACGCGTAAAACATGCGGCTGGCCTGGGCCCTAACTAAAAATATATTGTATAAAAGGGGAGGCGCTGGTGAAATTCGAGTAAGGTAATCATTGACAGAGAATTCCGTCCTTGCCTTCATCGTCAGCCCCGCGCCTCTTCAAATTCGCCGCATAGGCGAATTGCAGAAAATACCTGTTCCAGCACTTGTCGGTGGTGCTGTAGCTGTTTTCGCAGAGGAAATGGTCGATGAGGGCTTCCCGTGTGCGGGTCAGTTCCTTGAGGCGTGCGCGGGTATGATTCTTCGGGTCGTCGATGGTGAGCCACAACAGTTCCAGTGCCCGTTCAAAGGCGCGGATGCAGTAATCCGCGTTTCCCTTGTTTTTCCAGATGATCGTCCGTGAAATTTCACTGCCGATATTGGCCATCTGTTCGAGGAAGGGCAGGTTCTGCCATTTTCCTGCGGCGAGTTCCTTGTGAACGAAGTTCATTGCAGCGACTCATTGACAATAGAGATGATCTTTTTCCGGATTTCGGGGTCTTCCACCCCGAGTGTTAAATTCCCCTGTGCCGGACGCAGGTTGATCATCGAATCGAATTCAATAAAGTTCGGATCTCCCTTTTCAAATTCAGGCAGAATATTGATTCCCCAAAGGTCTTCCTGGCGAGAGCCGTCCTCGATCAGCATTCCCTCTTCATCGGAATGGAGTTCCGCGTCGATTGCCATGATCCTGCGGCGGATATCGACGACCGCCTTGACAAGATTGCCGTACATCGCCTCGGCCATGCTTTTCACTTCGAAAATGTGAACCGGCTCACTGATGATTTTCATTCTTTTTACTTCTTTCCTGCGGGCGGGTTGAAACCGCAACCGTTTCGGATTATATGTTTTTCCTTCTGACTTCTGACTCCTGTCTTCCCCTTCTTCCCCCAACACTCCATTACTCCAACACTCCAATCCCCAGTCCCCCTCCTCACTCCCACTCGATCGTTCCCGGCGGTTTGTGCGTGATGTCGAAGAAAAGGTCGCCGATCCCGTCGATTGCGGCGGCTTCGCGGATGATCGTGTCGATCGTCTCCCGCCGCAGCGGGGTGAAGCGTGCGGTCATCGCCTCCTGCGAAACAATGGGACGCAGGACGACGCAGCTTCTTTCCTGCTGATCGACAAGGGGCAGCAGTACCACCGGCATCTGCCAGACGATGTCGTATTCTCCCGAGGCGCGCAGGGCACGGGTCACGATGTCGTCGACGGCGCGAAGCCGGTCGAGCCGCCCCTCCGTGACGCAGGCCTTGATGAGCCGGTACTCCGACGGATTACCCGCACCCGTCAATCTATAGACCACGCGGTTAATTGACCGTACGCTGTTGGTGATGCGTGTCGAGAGTTCATCGAGCGCTTCCCAGTCGCATGTTCCCTCGATAAGCGCCGGGTGCGCGTAGGTGCGTTCATCGCCCTGCACGCCCACGCTCCGCAGGTAAAGAATCGAGGCGCGGTAGCCTAGTGGTGCAACGATTTCTTCAAGCCCGGTGCGGTCGGCCTCGGGAACCGGTTGCGCCGCGCCGTCGCTGCAGAGAATCCGCACGCCCAGACCCGGGCCGGGAAAAGGGTGCCGCCAGATGAGGTCGTGGGGCAGCCCCAGCGACGTGCCGAGCTCGCGGACCTCGTCTTTGTAAAGCTGCGCGAGCGGTTCGATCACCCGCCCCCGCCTGATGAGTTCGAGGATCGGATCGACGCGGTTGTGGTGGGTCTTGATGCGGTCGGCGTGTTCGGTGCCGGCGCTCTCGATGGTGTCGGGATAGATGGTGCCCTGCGCGAGGACCCATTGGTCGGGGTCGAGCCCCAGATCGGCGAGCGCGCGATCTTTGACGGTAAGGAACATGGCGCCGATGATCTCCCGCTTCTTTTCCGGGTCGGTGATCCCGGCAAGCGCGCCGAGGAAATCGGCCGTGGCATCCACGACCCTGATGTTGTCGAATCCGTGTTCGCGCATATAGTCAAGCACGGCGATCGATTCCCGGTGGCGCATGAGCCCGTTGTCGATATGCAGCCCGAGTACCCGTTTCGGGCCGAGAATGCGGTTAAGCAGGGTGAAGGCTACCGTCGAGTCGACGCCGCCTGAGACGAACAGAAAGACATTGCGTTCGCCGCAGGTCCGCGTGATCGAGCGGGTGATCTCCCCGAGAAAGGTCTTGCTGCTCCAATTTTTTTCGCAGCCGCAGATGCGTAAAAAGTTATCAAGGATTTTCATGCCGTGCGGGGTATCGGTCACCTCGGGATGGAACTGCAGGCCGTAGATTTTTCGTTTTTCGTCGGCAACCGCTGCGTAGTGACAATCTGAGGTGGAACCGATGATGGTGAAGCCTTCGGGAAGGCGCAGCACCATATCGCCGTGGCTCATCCAGATCGGCTCCTCATGGTCGAGCCCGTCAAAAAGCGGTGAGGGATTGACGCACTTCATGAAGGCGCGGCCATACTCTCCTTGCACACTCCCTTTGCCGACCTTTCCACCGCAATGCATCATCAGCAGTTGATGGCCGTAACAGAGGCCGAGGGTCGGCAGATTGAGATCGAGAATGGCCGGATCGAACCGGGGGCTGTTTTCGGCGAGGCAACTGAATGGTGAGCCGGAAAAAATGATGCCGTGATAACGGGACAGCTCCGCGGCGCGGGCCGAACTTGCGGCGATTTCAGAATAAACGCCGAGACGCCGTATCCGGTTGGCAATGAGATGCGCGTACTGCCCGCCGAAATCGAGTACCGCTATTCGATCGTTCTCATGTTGAACATTCATGTTCATTAAAACTTTCAGTGAGAGGGATTCCGCGATTTCATCTCCCGACGCTATTGCATGAGGCAGGGAGTAGGTTCTATTTTCCCCGTACAACCGATCAGTCATCCGTTTCAGGAGTATACATCAATGCAAGAGAAACATTCCCGCCGACGAATTAAAAATTTCTTCATCAAGAAATCGATCCAGCTGCGCATGACCGCGGGGATCTTTTTTACCGTGCTGTTCATAGGCTTTCTGACCACAGGGCTCCTCGCCTTGATGTACAATACAAAATCACAGCAGGGAAGCTTTTACTACATGAGCAACGACGTCATGCAGGACCTCGAACTCACCAGTGTCCTCGGCATTATTCTTCCCCCGATAATCACCGTTGAAATCATCGCGGTCTTCATTGCTTTTGTCATCGGCCTCGTCAGTTCGCGGGCCGTCGCCGTTCCGCTTTATAAAATAGAAAAATGGGCGATACGGTTGAAAAACGGCAAGCTCAATACCACGTTGGCGTTCCGGGAAGAGAAGTCCATGAAGGACCTGACCATCCAGTGCAATGCCGTTACCGATTTCTTCCGTTCGCTCTGCATCGATATGCGGGAACATGTCGATGCGATCACCCATAAACCAAACGACGTGCCGCTGGTGGTGCTGCGCGCGCAACGCATCAGGGAGTTGCTCGACAAGATCGAGCTCTGACCGGAGTGCCGCCGCGGCTACTTTTCCGTTTCAGCAAGTTTCTCAAAGATCTCACGCTGCGTATGCGACAGCCTCTCCGGTGTCTTCACGTGGATGCGGACAAGCAGATCGCCCCGTTCCCTGCGGTGGAGCGCCGGCAATCCTTTTCCTTTCAACCTGAAAATCTTTTCCGACTGCGTCCCCGCGGGAATTTTCAGATTCACCTTTCCGTCGATGGTGTCGACCAGCTTCTGGGTGCCAAGTGCGGCTTCGGAAAAGGTGATCGCTTCTTCACAGGAAAGATCAATGCCGTGCCTCTGGAAGAACCCGTGCTCCTTCTCCTGGATAATGACGATAAGGTCGCCCGCCGGACCGCCGTACGGACCGCTGTCCCCCTTTTGCGGGACGTTGATATAATTACCTTCCGAAACTCCGGCGGGGATATCGACCGCAATCGTCGTTTCATCCTGCTGCAGGCCCGATCCGCCGCAGCTTGAACAGGCATCGGCCGCCACACTGCCTTCACCACGACAGGCCGGGCAGATGCTCTCCTGTATCACCTGTCCAAAGAAGGAATTGGCAATCTGCCGCACCCTCCCGCTGCCGCCGCATTTCGAGCAGCTGTTCCGTTTTCCGCTTTTTGAACCGCTCCCGCCGCATGAGGAACAGCGCTCCTTCCGCCGTACTTTCAAGGTCTTTTTAGTGCCTTCGGCGATCTCTTCAAGCGTGAGCGGCAGCCGGACCTGAAGATCGTTACCACGCATGCCGCCGCCTCTGCCGCCGCGCCGGCTCCTGCCGCCGCCGAAGCCGAAAAGGTCGGAGAAGATCGATTCGTTGCCGAAATCGTTCATGAATGCGCGCAGGGCATCGGAGAGATCGAATCCGCCGAAGCCGCTGAAACCCCCGCCGAAGCCGCCATGTTCGAAAGCTGCATGGCCGAACTGGTCGTACTTGGCCCGTTTATGCGGGTCCTTGAGGATTTCGTAGGCTTCAGTCGCTTCACGGAATTTTTCTTCGGCGGTTTTATCACCCGGATTCTTATCGGGGTGATATTTTATCGCCAGCTTGCGATACGCTTTTTTTATGTCGTCTTCAGTTGCGTTTTTTCCGACACCCAGAACCTCATAAAAATCGGTTTTTGTCATAAGGGTTTCTGTCCCGCTATCGTGTAGTATTATTTAGTTTCATTAGTTTGCGCGTCGGTCGCCCCCTCCTCCGAAGCACCGCTCGCTGCGGCGGATGAAGTCGGCGGTTTGCCGGCGGAGATGATGACACGCGCATGTTTGATGATACGGTCTTTAAGCCGGTATCCCTTTTCGTGAATGTCGGCGATATGGTCTTCGGAGACCTCCTCATGAGGAATTTTCATAAGCGCGTCATGAATCTGCGGATCGAACGGTTCACCCACGGCGGCAAAGGGGGTGAGTCCGTTCGCGCTCAGCACACCGTCGAATTTGTTGAAGATCAGTTTGATGCCGTCAAACAACTGTTGGTAGTCCGATCCGTTTTCGCCGTGTTTCAGGGCCAGTTCGAAGGTTTCCCGCACGGCAATAAGATCGAGCATCAGCTTTTCGTTCGCCGATTCGACCAGACACGCGTATTCGCGGGCGGTTCGCTTTTTGTAATTGTCGAATTCCGCCATGAGGCGAAGGTACCGGTCGCCTGCGGTCTTGATTTGCGATTTCAGTTCATTGATGATTTCCGAAGCGCTTTTTTCAGGTTCGGGCGCTTCGGCTCCGTCCGGCGTTCCTTCAGTGGCGTCGGCATCATCCCCTGATGTCGAATCAACAGGGGTTTGCGTCTCCGCGACGGCTTCTTCGCTTATTGCCGCTGCGTCCTTGTTTGACCTATCTTCATAATATTGATGTTCTTTCTTCTTTGACATTGTAGCTTGCACTCCTCTGTTCTGTTATCATGTTTGGATGAAAGGCCCTCCGTGAATCCTCCCCATTCATCGTATTGTCAGGTATACTCCGTTATGACGAAACAAGCTCCCCCAGGATGTTCGCAGTATACTTTACCGCTGAAATAAGCAGCGGATAGGGCATGCGTTTCGGCCCGATGACGCCGAGACTGCCGACCATGTTTCCCATCATGTACTTGGTCTTGATGATGCTGAACGATGCGAACTGCCCGTCGCTGTTCTCGCCGCCGATAGTCACAAGTACGCGATCCTCGTCTACCGCCGTCTCGAACAAATGCATGAGCAGCGTTTTTTCTTCGAGGATCTCGATGACCGCGCCGACGCGGTCGCGGTCGAAGAATTCCGGCTGCAGCAGCACGTTGGTCTGGCCTTCGGTAAAGACGTTTACGGCCGTGTCGGTCTGCACCATCTTCCTTATCGACGGGACAAGCAGCTGCACCACGCCGAGATCGAAATCGGGAACGTCGTCATAGACGCCTTCGTCGACCGCGCACATCTGCGCAAGGGTCTTTCCCGCGAATTTGGCGGTGAGAATCCTGCAGGCGCATTCCAGCCGTTCGCGGGGGATTTCGGTTTCGAACTCGAGCAACATGGTCTTGACAAAACCAAAGTCGAGCGCGATGTTCAGGATGAACCGCTTCTCCCCGAGGTGAAAAATATACAGTTGACCGAGCACACCGTTTTCGAGCTTCGGCGCGAGGATGACGCCCAGCTGGTGCGTCGATCGGCTGAGCGCGCGCGATGCCGCTTCGAGCAGCAGATGCAGGTCCGTCTGGTCCACGGCGACAAAGGCGCTTCTGATCTGTTGCTTCATCTCAACGGGCAGCTCGGTAAAATACATCAGCCGGTCGACGTAATAGCGATACCCCTGGTCGGTCGGCACTCTGCCGGCTGAAGTGTGGGGATGGGTAATGTAGCCCTGTTCTTCCAGATCGGACATGACGTTTCTGATGGAGGCGGCGCAGAGGTCAAATCCGCTCTGCCGTGAAAGATAGCGTGAAGATGTCGGCTCCGCCTTCAGAATGTAATTTCTGACGATTGCCTCTAAAACAAGATGCTCGCGTTCCGATAAAGGTTGCGGATCCATGGTTCTGCTTTTTAATGGAGAGGCCGCGGAGCATACGCCCCGCGGCTTCAGAATACATTACGATAACCGTGCCATATGAGACCGGGACGGGGATTACATCATGCCGCCCATGCCGCCCATGCCGCCCATTCCACCCATGCCGCCCATGCCG
>JAFGIW010000205.1 GCA_016929415.1 Chitinispirillaceae bacterium
GCATTGCACCGGCGCTTTCCGCTTCACCTAAAATTGCTGCAAGAGGGCCTTGCAGGTAGGATAGTAATTGCTGGTGATATTAAAATAGCACATAAAAGAAAAAAGCGCAAGTGTTTTTTTCTTTTTTTGGGGGGAAGGAAAAAAGGGATTAAATTAAGGAAATTTCGGCTAATAAGGAGGAACGAAGCGGCCCCTCCTACTTCACCACCTTGCCTTTTACCCAGATAATCTCCGTAATCACCGGTTTTTCGCCGGAGGAATAGTCGTAGAAGATCTCTTTCCCATTTTTTTTGCCATTCGACAAAGTGACCTCATAGACCTTGCGGCCAATGTTATCATAACCGGTCTCATTTCCCTCCTTGGTGCCGGAAACATAATGTTCTATTTTAGACACCTTCCCGTTTTCATGGAAGGTGATTTCGGTTCCATGGCGAAGATCGTATTTATAACCTGTCTCTTTTTTCTTTAAATTATCAGCAGCCCAAAAGATCTCTTTACCTGATTTCAGCCCGTTCCTGTAACGGGTCTCTTTGAGTTTTGCTCCAAATGCGTCCCAGAGAATTTCTACTCCGTGTTTTTTACCGTTACGATAGGTTATCTCGCTTTTTTTACTGCCGTTGGGGTACCAGGTTGAACAGGTGCCATGTTTTACCGGTTCTTTGTAGATCGGGGAGTTTTTAAGAGTGTAGCGGATCTGTCCGTCTTCGTTGCTCTCTTCGATGATACGGAGGCTGACGCAACCGGTAATAACAATACAGCATATAAAAATCAGTCGGAGAATGAAACCGGGTTTGCTCAAGAAATCGGACCCCTTCCCATCAGATGGTATGCAGCGGCGGCCTGATGAAGCTCTTAAAGTTGTTTATTGAGGTATCTCACACCGATTTTTACTGCCGCATCTATTATATTTTATTACGTATGAATATACAAGAATGGTTATCGTGATAACCTGCTGAAAAATATACGTTCTGCTCAATTTGATGGAGTGAAAGAGCAACCAATGGCAATAGATGGTTATCTGGGTGAACGCTTTGAAGCGTTGCATGACCGAATGTGTCGTGCCTGTACACGGGCTTCACGTCAGGTGGGGTCGGTTACACTTATCGCCGTTACAAAAATGCAGCCGGTTGAGAAATTACAGGCACTGATCGATTTGGGGATCACCAATCTGGGTGAAAACCGCGTTTCGGAGATCATCGAAAAAACTCCGCATCTTACGGGAAAATATACCATGCATCTTATCGGGCATCTGCAGACCAACAAAGTGGCCCGTGTGCTTCCCCATGTGCATACGATTCAGTCGATCGACCGTGTCCGGGTGATCGAGTATATCGAACGCTATCTGCCGGCGGATGTCCGAATGCCGGTACTGGTTGAGGTAAACACCTCCGGCGAAGCGTCAAAGGAGGGGTGCGCCCCCCCTGAATGCCGGATGATTGTTGAGCGGCTTGTCGCGGGCGGCAGACTGCTGCCTTCAGGGTTGATGACGATCGGCCCGCTCGGCGGCGATGAGAAAAGAACGCGCGGGGCTTTTTCGCTTCTGCGCGATCTGGCCGAAAAAAACCGCGACCTCCTGCCGCAGCCGCACCTGTCAATGGGCATGAGCGGCGATTTCGAATGGGCGATCGAGGAGGGGGCGACCATGGTGCGAATCGGGACACTCCTCACCGGGGAGCGTGCATAGTGGTTTATTTCATCACGACGGCCTTTCGCATCTACGAAGTAATCGTCGTCATACGGGTGCTCTTTTCGTGGATAAGGGTTGATGAGTATCATCCGGTGGTGCAGTGGATCTATCGGTTGACCGATCCCCTTCTTGAACCGATAAGGCGCATACTGCCTACGGGCGGACTACTCGGCATTGATTTTTCACCGTTTCTGCTGCTGCTTGTACTGGAGCTTGCGGAGCGGATGGTTCTGCGGATACTTTTTTCATTTTAGCGCGGGAGTTGCGCATGCGGATCACGCCACTTGACATCAGAAAGCAGCCGTTCCGGCGGACCATGCGGGGCTTCGATCCCGACGCCGTGAACAGTTTCCTCGAAATGGTCGCTTCGGAATACGAGTCGATCATCGGCGAGAACAACGGCTTCGCCACCCGGATCAAAAACCTCGAACTGCGGCTTGAGGGATACGAGAAGATCGAACGGATGCTCAATGAGACGCTGCTTACCGCGCAGAAGGCGACCGATGAGGCCCGTGTCAACGCGCAGAAAGAGGCGGAACTGATCATCAAAGACGCGATGGTTCGCGCCCAGCGGTATGAAGACGAGGCGCGGACGCGCGTCCACGATCTCGAAAGTGAAGCGATCACCCTGCGCAACCAGCGCGACAGCTTCCTCGCACGGTTCAAGGCGATGCTCACAACCCAGCTCAACCTCCTCGGGGTAGTGAGCGGAGAACTGCGCGGACTGCAGGGTGAGGATGGTCCGGTGATGGAACTTGCGGAAGAGACCGTCATGGACGATGTGCCGCCGCAACCGGATGTCACGGCAATGGATTAGCCGGTGCAGCGGTGCACATTGACCGTCAGGCTCAAACCGAGGGCCAAACGCGAGGGCATTACCTTTGCCTCCGTCGATGCACCGCTGCAGGTTGCGGTGACGGCGCCGCCGGTTGAAAACCGCGCGAACGACCAGTGCATCGCGCTGCTTGCCAAACGGCTGGGGGTGCCGAAATCAAAGCTTCGCATCATAAAGGGCGGACACTCCCGCGACAAGGTGATCGTGTGCGAAGGTGTGTCGGAAAACGAGGCGCGCAGAGGGCTCGCCGGGGTATAGATAAGAAATAAAAGATCCGGTCGGTTCAGCGGCCGGGTCATCCATCAACCAGAACGGCAAGGAGCGGTTTCATGGCCGATACCTATTCAATGATGCAGGAAGCAGCATCGCTTATTAAAAGTAAAAGTACAATCGTCCCGGAGATCGGCATCATTCTGGGCACCGGGCTCGGCCGGCTTGCCGATGCGATCGAAAAGGAGGCGGTGATTCCCTACGAATCCATTCCCCACTTTCCGGTGTCAACAGTCGAGATGCACGCGGGGAAACTGATCATGGGGACGCTTTCCGGGAAGACGGTCTTTGCCATGCAGGGCCGGTTTCATTTCTACGAGGGGTATTCGATGCAGCAGATCGTTTTCCCCGTACGGGTGATGAAGTTCATGGGAGTAAAAACGCTCATTGTTTCAAATGCCTGCGGCGGGATCAATCCGCTCTTTGTGCCCGGATCGATCATGGCGATTATCGACCATATCAACCTTCTCGGCGATAATCCGCTCATCGGTTCAAATGACGACCGCATCGGCCCGCGGTATCCCGACATGTCGGAACCGTATGCAAAAGGGCTCCTTGAAAAAGTAAGCACGATTGCACTCAAGAGCGGCATTCAACTGGAACGGGGTGTCTATGCGGCAATGAGCGGGCCGTCGCTCGAAACAAAGGCGGAATACCGGATGCTGCGGCTTATCGGGGCGGATGTGGTCGGAATGAGCACGGTGCCTGAGGTGATCGCCGCGGTCCATGCGGGGATAAAGGTGCTCGGATTATCGGTCGTCACCGACTCCTGCCTTCCCGACGCCCTCGAAGTCGCCGATATCAAAAAAATCATCGCCGTCGCCGACCGGGCCGAACCGGTGTTGGTCAGGCTTATCAAGAAGGTACTCGAAACTCTATGAGCGGCAAACAGTTCAAGGCGGTTTCCTCGAAAGTCAGTTTTCCGGAAATCGAAGCGGAAGTCCTCAAATTCTGGGAAGAAAAGAACATCTTCAACGATTCGTTGAAGGCCACGGCATCGTGCGATTCCTACGTGTTTTACGACGGTCCGCCCTTCGCCACCGGGCTTCCCCACTACGGGCACCTGCTTGCCGGGACGCTCAAGGACATCGTTCCCCGTTACTGGACAATGAGCGGCCGGTATGTGGAGCGCCGTTTCGGATGGGATTGTCACGGATTGCCGGTGGAAAACGAGATGGAGCGGGAGTTCCGCGTTTCGGGGAAACGGGATATCGAAAAACTCGGCATACATCTGTTCAACGAGGCGTGCCGTTCGATCGTGTTGCGGTATACCTCCCAGTGGGAGCGGGTGGTCAACCGGATGGGCCGGTGGGTTGACTTTGCCAATCAATACCGGACCATGGACCCGTCGTACATGGAGAGCATCTGGTGGGTATTTTCCGAAGTGTGGAAAAAGGGGTTGATCTACCAGGGATTCAGGGTACAGCCCTATTGCCCCCGGTGCGCGACGCCGCTTTCCAATTTCGAAGTCAACGAAGGGTATAAAGACGTCACGGGTCCGTCGATCACGGTCACCTTCCCGGTTGCGGGCGACGAAACGGTGAATCTGCTCGTCTGGACGACCACCCCGTGGACGCTGCCGTCGAACGTCGTCTGTGCGGTGGGACCGGATATCAACTATGTAAAAATCCGCGACGGCGCCGATATCTTTATCCTCGCGCAGGATCGTCTGGGGGCCTACTACCGCGACGGCGGCGGGTATGAACTGCTCGCGACCATGAAAGGCAGAGAACTCGAAGGAATGCAGTATGTTCCGCTGTTCGACTATTTTAAGGGGCGCGACGAACGGTTCTTTAGGGTCGTGTGCGCGGATTTCGTCTCCACCGAAGACGGCACCGGCATCGTCCACATCGCGCCGGCGTTCGGCGAGGACGACTTCCAGGTGGGCGCGCGGCTGGATCTTCCGATCGTCTGTCCGGTGGATGACGAGGGAAAATTTACCGATGAAGTGCCGCAGTGGAGGGGCCGCGTCGTTTACGATGCGGATGACGATATCATTGCGGCGCTTAAAAGTTCCGGACGTTGCGTGATTAAAAGCACGGTCACGCACCGGTATCCGTTCTGCTACCGCTGCGACACGGCGCTTATTTACAAGGCAATTACGACCTGGTTCATGAAGATCGAGCCGCTCAAGGCGACCATGCTCTCAGGCAATGAGCGGATCCACTGGGTGCCGGAGCACCTGCAGCACGGCCGTTTCGGTAAAGGGATCGAGAGCGCGCCCGACTGGAACATCTCGCGCAACAGGTACTGGGGAACGCCGCTTCCCGTCTGGACCTGCGAATGCGGACACCGGGAGTGCGTCGGCAGTCTGTCGCGGCTTCATACGCTGATTGGTGGCGGCGACGAAGCCAGAGGGGCCTTCCTGCATGCCGAAACGGTACGCGAAGTCGAGCGTCACCTTAAAAATGAAGCCCGGCCGCGGATCGATGCCGCCGGGATCGACGCCGTATGGGCCGAACGGCTCGAAGCGGTATCGATTGACGAAAGGGATATCCACCGCCATATCGTCGACGAGCTTGCCCTCCCCTGTCCCGCGTGCGGCAAAGGCGTGATGCGCCGCACTCCCGAGGTGCTTGACTGCTGGTTCGAGTCGGGGTCGATGCCCTATGCTCAGATGCACTATCCGTTCGAAAACAAAAAGCGGTTCGAAAACAATTTTCCGGCGGATTTCATCGCCGAAGGCCTCGACCAGACCCGCGGATGGTTCTATACCCTCACGGTGCTCGGTGCGGCCCTCTTCGAAAAGCCGGCGTTCAAAAACGTGATCGTCAACGGCATCATCCTCTCCGAAGACGGCAAGAAACTTTCGAAACGGCTCAAGAACTATGCGCCGCCCGAACAGGTGCTCGATGAACTCGGCGCCGATGCGCTGCGGCTGTTCCTTATCAATTCTCCCGCGGTAAAAGCCGAAGACCTGCGATTCTCCGAAAAGGGAGTCATGGAGATGTCACGGTCGGTACTGCTGCCGTTCTGGAACGCCTACTCGTTTTTCATCACGTATGCGATGGTTGACGGTTGGAAACCGCGGTCGTGCGATCCGCCCTCCGGGGGAACCGAACTCGACCGCTGGATCGTTTCGCTGCTCAACCACACCATCGCCTCGGTTGCCGCCGAAATGGAGCATTATAATCTTTTCAAGGTGGTACCGCTTCTGGTCGATTTCATCGACAATCTCACCAACTGGTATATCAGGAGAAGCCGGCGGCGGTTCTGGAAGAGCGAGAACGATACCGAAAAGGACCAGGCGTACACAACTCTCTATTTCGTGCTGGGTGAATTTACAAAGGTCATGGCGCCGTTTCTGCCGTTTCTCACAGAATCGATTTACCTGAATTTGATAGCGGGGAAACTACCCGGCGCTCCGCCGAGCGTCCACCTGACCTCTTTTCCCAAGCCCCGCGCAGGATTGACCGATGAACACCTCGAACTGAAAATGCGCCTCGTGCGGCATGCGGTCGCCATGGGCAGGGCGTTGCGGAGCCGTTTTATCATCAAGACCCGGCAGCCGCTGCGGGAATGTACCATCATTGTCCGCGACCCCGGGATCTGCACGCTCCTGCAGGACATGGAATCGCTTATCCGCGAGGAACTCAACGTCAAGGAGGTACGGTTCGATACGCGCGAAGAGGTCGTCGTATCGGTGAGTGCCAAGGCGAACTTCAGGAAGCTCGGCAAACTTTTCGGGAGCGCAATGAAAACCGCCGCCGCTGAGATCGAGAAGTTCTCGGTCGATCAGATAGGGGCGCTGGAGAAGGGCGAAACGATCATGGTCGCTTCCCGTCCCGTGGGGTATGACGATATCGAAATCCGCCGGACGAAACGGGAGGGAGTCGAGGTCGAGACCGAGGGTGAGCTGACCGTCGCGCTCGACACAACGGTGACCGACGAACTTCGCGCCGAAGGCATGGCGCGGGAATTCGTCAACCGTGTCCAGAACCTGCGGAAAAACGCGCAACTGCAGGTGAGCGACCGCATTATTGTCACGACAACCGCCGCCGCACCGCTTGCCGCCGCGCTGCAGCGGCACCGGGAATATGTGCGAGCCGAAACGCTGGCATTAGACATCAGGGTGGTTGATGCGGCACAGGAAGGCATGGAGGCGGTCGATGTCGACGGGTATTCCACGGCCATCCGCGTGCAGGTTGATTCATAATGACTGCGGATAGGGCTGGCTGGCCGGTGTGGCATTGATCAACCGCGGAAAACTGCGTGACCTGCGCTACCTGATCCTGCGTGTCGCAGCACGGTGCGGCATCGCCGCGGCATCCGTTCTGCCCCGCCGGATCGGGCTGGCGTTTTTCGGGGCGATGGGGGCAGTGGCGTATCGCGTTCCTCACCCCGACCGGGAGCGGACGCTGCGTCACCTCAAGTTGATATTCGGGAGTACCTGGGATGGTGGCAGAATCAGGAAGACGGCCGGACGCGTCTATCGCGAGCTGGGAAAAAACCTTTTCGACGCGATCTATCTTCCCCGGCTGGCACCGGAGAACTATAACGCCATCGTCACGCACGATCCGTTCGACGCCATAAAGGCTGAATACGACAAAGGGAAAGGGTGTATTTCCATAACGGCCCATACCGGCTGTTTCGAGATGCTTCTCCACATGTTCCCGATGAACGGATATAAATGTTTTGCCGTGGGGAAAAAAATGCACGATGAAGGCCTCGACCGTATTATCCGCAGTATTCGCAGCGGGGATGATATCGTGTATATGGACCGTTCGGAGGGAGCTCGAAAAGTCGTCAGACATCTTCAGGAAGGGCGGATTTTCGGCGTACTGATCGATCAGGACACTGCGGTTGAAGGGGTGTTTGCCGATTTTCTCGGCAAGCCTGCGTATACTCCTTCGGGGCCCGTCAAAATGGCGATGAGAATGAACCTGCCGCTCTTTGTCACCACCGCGGCCCGGCAAAAGGACGATACGCACCATGTCTTCATCACGGGGCCGCTCGATTTGCGGCGGAGCAATGATTTCGAGAAGGATCTGGTTTATAATATTACGATGATCAACCGGATCATCTGCGATACGATACGACGCTATCCGGAGCAGTGGGTATGGATGCACAACCGGTGGCGACGGCAGCCGTCGGCCGGACAACTCAGACTGATGGCGGACGTTGCATGAAACGGCGGCATTCTCCGGGACGGCTGGTTTCATTGCTGCTGCTTGTCTTCTGTCTCCTTTGCACACGGAAAAAGGAGGAGATTCCGCTTGCCGCCGGGGGGATCGAAACACCGCTCCAGAAATTCGCCGGAACGACGCTCCACTTTTTCAACAAGGGGTACATCCAGTGGAAGCTCGACGCCGACTCGATGTGCAAGCCGATCAGCGACACCGGCACCATCTCCGTCTTTCCGGTCAGGCTGACGCTCTTTGATTCAACCGGGAATGTCCGAAGCACGGTGCTCGCCGATTCCGGAAAAATCGGGAGCAACATGCAGAGCTATTTCGTCTGGGGAAATGTTTTCATCCGCACGCGCGATTCGATGCTGGTGCGGACCGAGAGTATGAGGTGGTTCAAGGAGCGCCGATGCGTGGAGTCCGACACCTTCGTGCAGATTGAAACGAAAAAAGGCGATATCCTCCAGGGAAAGGGCCTTGACGCCAAGGAGGATTTCTCACGGTTTTCGTTCAAATCGGACGTCAAGGGAGCATTCCCCGATTTCCAGAGACGGATGGAGACCAATGACACGACGATGTTCTGATACTCCCCGGCGGAAGTCGATAATGAGATGGAGTGTGTCAGTGGGCGTGCTTGCGGTACTGCTTTCATGGTCTGCGGTGCAGGGAGCACAGCATTCTGAGCCCAAAAAAAACGCCACGCTCATTTTACAGTCGGCCAACAGCAATGAAAACAGTTACCGCGACGGTGAGTTCATCAGCGTGCTGCGGGGAAACGTGGTCTTTCTCTACGACGACATCACGATCCGCTCCGA
>JAFGIW010000206.1 GCA_016929415.1 Chitinispirillaceae bacterium
CGACCAGGGATCGTTGTTTCGTGAGGGGTACACTTTCACCGGATGGAACACTGCTGCCGACAGTAGCGGTATCGACTATCCACACGACACCACATTTACTATAGGGGCAAGTTCTATTACACTTTATGCGAAATGGGAGATAAAGCGGTATACGGTGATTTTCAATTCCCAGGGAGGAAGCGATGTGCCGGCACTAAACGATGTGGCACACGATTCATTGATAACTAAACCAGATCCCGACCCGATTCTTATGGGATATACGTTTGAAGGATGGTATGAGGATGATGGGTGTACGAATCCATGGGATTTTGGAAGCGAGACGGTGACGGGCGATGATACGCTGTATGTAAAATGGGATATCAAGCGGTATACGGTGGTTTTTAATTCTCAGGGCGGAATTCCGGATACAACGATACAGGTTGTAAAACATGGTAATAAAGTAACCAAACCTGCCGATCCGACCAAGCCGGATAGCAATTTCGTTGGATGGTTCAAAGAAGCCGGTTGTGTAAATTCGTGGGATTTTAACAATGACAGTGTAGTCGCGAATATGACCTTATACGGGAAATGGGAGATCAAACAGTATACCGTAGTGTTTAACTCCCAGGGTGGGGATCCGGATACAACGATGCAGGTGATCAATTACGGCAACAAAGCGGCCGCCCCCGACCCCGAGCCGACCAAACTGGACAGCAATTGCGTTGGCTGGTTTAAAGAGGCGGAGTGCGTTAATCAGTGGGATTTTGACAATGACAGTGTAGTCGCGAATATGACCTTATATGGGAAATGGAAGATTAAACAGTATACCGTAGTGTTTAACTCCCAGGGTGGAGATCCGGATACAACGATGCAATTGGTCAATCACGGCAACAAAGCGGCCGCCCCCGCCCCCGAGCCGACCAAACAGGACAGTATTTTCGTAGGCTGGTTCAAGGAATCCGAGTGCATAAATCAGTGGGATTTTGAGAATGAAAACGTGGTCGGAGATACTATACTATATGCCAAATGGTATGGCTATACATACACTGTATATTTTGACGACCAAGGTGCAACTACACAGGTAAATCCAAATAGTAAAACGGTAACCTCACCTGCAACAACCATTAATGTATTACCCTCACCGCCAATGAAAACAGGTTGCAATTTTAGCGGTTGGTACACAGAAACAATTGGTAGAGGAACTGAATTTACCGCAAATGCTGAAGTCACAGAGGACATTACCGTTTATGCTAATTGGACTATAACCGATATTGATGGGAATGTATACCATACAGTAAGTATAGGAACACAGACATGGATGGTAGAGAATTTGAAAACAACGAGATACCGTGATGGGACTCCGTTATCGCGGATAACGGACCCGGGTGATTGGGGAGCCATTTCTTCACCCAAATATTGTTGGTATAATAACGACAGTACGACGTATAATTCGGATTATGGAATTTTATATAATTGGTACACGGTTTCTGATACAAATACCCATCGACTTGCTCTTTCTGGTTGGCATGTGCCCTCAGATGCCGAATGGACGATTCTTACTACATATCTTGGTGGTGAAAGTGTGGCTGGGGGGGAGCTGAAGGAAGCCGATACATCCCATTGGAAATCCCCCAATACCGGTGCTACCAACAATACCGGATTCACAGCACGTCCGGGTGGCGAACGATTTACTAGTGGACTTTTTGATGGCATGCGTTACTACGGTTTCTGGTGGTCGTCTACAGAGGATGATGCGACATATGCTTGGGCTCGACCCATTTACTATGGAGGAACAATGATAATTCGTAATAGTTACAATAAACATTGGGGATTTAGTATCCGGTGCGTGAGGGATTGAAAAAAGATAAAAACATAGGAGGTGCTATTATGGATAATCATTAATAGTATTTATTTCCTTGTAGTCTTAGTTGAATTGGCCTCTACATAATATCATTCATATTATGAAAATTTTCGTGGAGAAAGGCTAACATGGTAAGAAAATTAAAGGGAGGATAAAATGCAGAAATTTATAAAGGTGGCAATGATTCTTATCAGTGTATTATTAGTTTTTGGTGCTGCTCATGGAGATTTAATCGAAGGTCTAGTAGCATATTATGCATTCGATGGTAATGCTATTGATGAGAGTGGAAATGGGAATAATGGAATAGTTTATGGTGCTACATTAGCCTCTGACAGATTGGGAAATCCGAACAGTGCTTACAATTTTAGAGGATACGGATATAATGATTTTATACAAATACCAGATTCACGAAGCCTTAACATTACTGGAGATATGACTATCACGGCATGGATCAATACATCAAATATAGATCCATATTGGTCAATGGAGATTTTTAGTAATATGGAGGAAGTATCCCCTCATAATGGATATATGTTGTCAGTAAGTTGGTGGGATGGAGATGATCAATACGAGGATCCTGACAATAAGACACTCAGATTTATGTCAGGAGATGCTTCAATATGGAGCAATAGTGCAGTAAATACAGGTGATTGGATACATGTTGCCGCTATTTTATCTGGCACTCACGCTGAAATTTATCTGAATGGAATACTTGATAATGCAGGAACTGTAGGTGTCCCGACATCATTTGGAGCAGATCAATTTATTGGACAATCAAATTCAAATTATTACAATTTTGATGGTTTGCTTGACGAAATTAGAATATATAACCGTGCCCTTTCGAAAGATGAAATTCAACAAATTGCATTAATCGTCCCTGAACCTTCTACTCTTTTATTATTAAGTTTTAGCCTGTTGGGCTTGTTAATAGGATATAGAAAAAAAGATAATTGAAAATATTCAGATAATCATCTTTTACCTAAAAACAACTGGTATAATCATTTGGTCTTGTGTTTCATCTTCATAAGAGACATTTCTTGCCTATCAGCGACATCCATCCCGACATCGGCGCCTACGAGGCGCCGTAAACGGGATAGTAACGAAAGGAGGAATGTCATAAAAACTAAATAGAATTATTACCCTTAAATATTATTCATAGTCATTCCTGCCGCATATATAACAACTTTGCTTCACAACAATTAACATCCGGCATTTTCCCATAACCTGAAAGGAGGTGATTCCCATGGGCCATCAAATGCACACCCGCTCGACCTGCAATTTGCAGGCATTATTTCTAATTTAATCACCATTTTCCTGGAGGAAAAATGAATAAACCAAACTCAATCATCACTTTTAGTTGTCTCACGCTTATTCTTTCATGTTCCAACGATCATCAATCACACAATCCTGTCGCCGCCAACGGGGAGTCAGGAGTTCTGAAGGTTTCGGTCAATATAGGCCGTGTCGGCGCATTGAGTAAAAAATCAAAGGCCGCCGATATTGAGATGACGGATCTGTATGTTGTTTTTTCCGCCGACGGCTACGACTCGATTTTCGATACCATACCGTTGGGCGGCGGAAGTGACGGCCGGACTGAAGAAGAAATTTACCCGGCTATGGCCGCAAGGTATAAAAATAAAATCATAGAATGGACTTTGCGTGTCGAGGCGCGGGATCAGAATGATAATCCCACGCACTGGGGCGATACGGTTTTCAGCATTCGTCCGAAAGACACCACGGATGTTACTCTCACGGTCGAGGCGCGCTATTCGATGCTCAAGGCGAATTTCATTCCCATTCGCGACAGCGTCACCCGCTGCGTACTCGATATCGACAACGGGGACCATATTGTGGATTCTTCGTTTGAGAAGCAAAGCCTTGTTGGAAATACGGTAACGCTTTCCTACGATTATCTGACGGCAAGCACTGACGGCGAACCGCACACGATAAAACTCGACGTTTTCGGAGAACTGTGGGGGATTGACACAATGCTTTACACCGGAACGACCGATATTACGGTATTGTCGGGCGAAGAGGGAAATTACAAAGTACCGCTCGCTTATAAGGGGCCGAAGACGCTTCACGGCGCCGCTGATATGGTCGTCACCCTCGGGACTGTAGGAACGGTTTCCATGGATGGTATACTGATCCCCGACGGCTTGGTTCTCTGGAACAAGCTTGGCTCCCAGGATGAGGTAGAGAACAGCGAGGTGGGGCCGGACGGTTTTATTTATGGAACCGGTACAAACTTTGTAACAGGGCAATTTGGTAATGGATTCACCTCTGGTTCCGCAAATTCAGGACCTAACTTCGGGCTATGGGAAACGATCAATCCTGATTACAATTTAAGAGGTACTGTTGAATTCTGGTGGAAACCGGCGAGGGATTATAATGAAGGGAACTCGGCACCTGACCAACTTTTTGTTTCAGGGATATGGCAAGATCCGTGGATTTTACCTTTTCAATTAATGTACCGATGGCGGGAAGGTACTGAAGGCATGGGCGGATTTGAATTTCAAACAAGTAGCCATTACTTGCGATCAGGTAAAGTCGTTCCCTTTAATACGGATGATTGGGTACACGTAGCATTCGTCTGGGATATGGATGGATTGCCGGATCATTCAGATGCTTTTTACGGCGTCTATGTAAATGAATCATACTATCAACTATATGATGCATTGGATCCAAGTGGTACAATCAACTATCCGATGGATAAACCGATTGGCGCCTATTTTTCCATGGGATATTATGACGCTGATGGTAATAATCAGTGCCAGGGGGTAATCGACAACATCAAAATCTACAACTACGCCAAAACCGACTTTTCCGATCGATTTATCGAGTAATGTAAAGAAAACGACAAGTGGTTGAAGCATTAAAAAGTGGCGATACCTTTTTTGCCCTCTCTCCGGAAACGGGAGAGGGCATTTGAACTATTGGGGATCGGATATAATCCTCTTTTGTTAACAAATGGCCAACAGATTTATTGGGATTCCAATTTCGCCATCCCTATGCCTCTTCCCCCTCAGCGACGGCAAACCAGACATCGGCGCCTTCGAGGTGCAGTGACCGCATCCCTTTTCCCGTTGGCTTCTTCGCTGCTCCGTAAAACCTCCGTGGTCTCCTATCAGAGAAGGGGAAATGTTAGGTTACAAATTCCCCTCTCTGACAGGAGAACGGGGACGCAAGCGTCGCACCGAGCGAAGCTGAGGTGGGGTGAGGTCTCATACGAGCAGAAGTAAAGAATTCATCACCTGCATCTTCACCCGTTCCATTTCCCTCCCGTCCGCGCCACTCGGCAACAAACGCTTTTTCCATGAGGGCCCGGCGATTAAAATGTAAATTTTAACAATATAATCGACAATTAACCTATTTTATCATCAAAATATGCAAAAAAGATCATTTCACGCACATCATTCATTACCGGCCGACCATTGTTTCGTTCTCGAGCTTCTGGTCGATAAGCTGCGATCCTAGCGGTCGGTGCGCGATGGCCGCCCCAAACGTGCTATAGCTGAAATATTCTCCAGATTCCCCTTGACCTCCATGCGAAATATATGTACATTATATCTGTACATATATAAAGGAGGCGTCATGCCGATTCTGACGACGTACACCGCCGCTCGGGCTGAATTTAAAAAGATATGCGATGAGGTCAGTTCCACAAGGGAGCCTGTCATCATTCATCGGCGCAATGGTGATGATGTGGCTCTGATTGCCGCCGATGAACTTGAAAGCCTGATGGAAACAGCACATCTTCTACGGTCGCCGAAAAATGCCTCCCGCCTCATTGCGGCGCTTCAGAGAGCCCAACGCGGAGAAGGCAGCAAAAAATCGTTGAGCGGTCTGCGCAAGGAAATGCTTAGTGAGTAAGGAGAAAGGGATTTCCCTGCCTCCATCCGACAGGAACCGCTATTCCGTATTCCAAAATGAGTTTCGTGAAGATCTGAAATTCTGGGTTTCGACCGATCGAAAAATCGCGTTGCGGATATTCAATTTAATTGAAGCTATTGAACGTGACCCCTTTTCGGGTATCGGAAAGCCGGAACCGTTAAAACATCTCGCTCCGGGGGTCTTGTCGCGGCGGATTACCCAGGAGCATCGAATCGTGTATATGGTCAGTAATCTTCGTATCGATTTTCTGCAGTGCAGGTATCACTACTGATGGTATCTCTGTATCCTCTCTACACTGCCGACCGGCTCGCTGAATTTGCCAGGATGGATTAAAAGAAACATTCCTCCCTTACCTATCTGCACGACGCGCTCTCATTGAAATCATTATTAAAAATGAATTATCTTCATTATATGCCCCGATTTCCATTATACTCGTCTCTTATTCTTCTCTTCCCCCTTTCCCCCTCCTTTTCCCAGACCGCCGTTTCCGGCGACATCCACGAATACCTTTTTAATGCCGCCGGGAGTCCCTACTTCGTGGAAAAGGACATCATCGTTCCTTCGGAAACGGAGTGCACCATCGAGGGGGGATGCGTTTTTCTGTTCAGGCCGTTCACCGGTCTCATAGTCGAAGGAACGTTGCTGGTCAACGGCACGCCCGAGCAGCCGGTCGTCTTCACCTCTGTCAACGATACCGCCTACAGCCGCGGCGGCGGGCAATCGGCGAATCCCTTCGATTGGAACGGGGTGGTCGTTGCCGCTGAGTCGCACGGATCTTCCTTCAGCAACCTGCATGTCGGTTACTCGGTCTACGGCATCAAGTCCCAGACGCCGAATCTCATTGTTGACAGGTGTATTTTTTTCCAGAACGGCCAGTTTCACTTTACCGTCAAGGACAAAATTCACGACGTCAGGGAAGGCATATCCTTTTCCTATCCTGCCGTAAAGACACCGGAGGCCCCGAAAGTTGAACAACCGATCGCTGCTCCGACGCAGGTGGAGAAACAACCGGCCGCTCCACCGAAGCTCTCGCCTCCCGTCAGACAAAAGCCTCTTCTTGGCCGGAAGAGACTCGTCATCCGCTATGGTTCTCTCGGTATCGGTATTGTGGGCATTGTCGGAGGTGCTGTCTGTTCCGCATTGGCATCGAATGATCGGAAGGATATCGAATCAATGGACCCTCATACCGTCAATCCGGCAACGGGCAGCTATTATGAACGGAACGATGAGGCGGTCGTCACTGCACATGACTCGTTCTCCCGCGACAAAGCAGGCGCCATTGCGGGATTTATCGTCGGCACGCTGGGGCTTGCGGGATTCGGAGTAACCTTCCTGTTCTGAATCAACGGTTTATTTCGCCTGCTGCCCTCTGGCGCACCAGCTATTTTTCTCTCATGCACACCTTCCCATCCGACACCCTCCTCTCCGCCTTCGCTCCCCTTCTCCCGGTCGATGATATTGGCATTGTCGCTCATCAGGCTCCCGATTTTTTCGCTTTATGGGAAGCGCTTGAACGTGAAGCCGGGACCGAGTGCGACATCCCCTACTGGGCTGCCGTCTGGCCCGGCGGGAGATTGCTTGCCCGGTATATCCTGCAGAACCCGGAGACCGTTACGGGAAAAACGGTACTCGATTTCGGATCGGGCGGCGCCGTTGTATCAATCGCCGCGGCGCGGGCCGGCGCAAAACGGGTGATTGCCAATGATATCGATCCGATTGCGCACCGCATTGCCGTTAAAAACGGCGCGGCGAACAACGAGACGTTCGTGACTGAAGGAAAAAATCTGCTGACCGCGCCGGACAATCGGACCTACGATACGGTTTTCGTCTCCGATATGTTCTATGAAAGATCCACCGTCGATGCACTTCTTCACTTTCTGCAAGGGATTCGGGCACGGGGTACGAAACTACTCATCGCCGACGGCAGCCGCCCCTTTACGCCGAAAACCGGCCTGGAGGTTCTTGCCGCGGGTCGGCTCATGGTCAACCTCGCTCTCGAGGGGTGTGCGGAGCGCGCGGTGACGCTGTACCGGTTTGTTGAATGAAGATGCGGGCAAAGGCTCGATTGGCTGCCCTGTGAATCCGGTCCGCCATTTCCGGTAGACGCCAAAGCATGGCGTCTACGACGGTATGATTACACCCAGCCGACGGGTATTCCAAACCGAACCGACTTGTGCAGCCCCCTTCACTCCTCTTCGATCGGGCAGTCGGGCTGTATGCTGATGATCTTGCTGCGGTTGCGGTCAACGGTGACGCGATGACAGGCGGTGCTCGCGCCCGAGTAGACGCGAAAATACATAAACATACCCTCCTCCTTGAACAACCTCGCGTCATTGAACTCTTTTGTCTTCGGAGAGAATTGTTCATTCACCGCACCGATCAGCTCCGAATAATCCTGTGCCTCTATTTTTACCATGTCAATCATGATATAAGAAAAGGTCGTCAATTCCCGGTGAACCTCTTTGGGTCCACAGCCGGTCATAACAAGGAAAGCGCAGAGAAGAATGAATGTTTGCCGCATCGGTACCCTCCCTTGAATAAGATGCGTGGCTGACGGTTTTTAGGCATTATTTGCCGTCGTGTCGTTGTGACGAGTATATTTTATAAAAAAAATATATTGCGTCCACACACCAACATGACGTTTACCCCATGATCCCCCTTTTTGCCCGCTTCCCGAAACTCCAATCAGCGCTTCCGTACCTCTCGCTGGGAACGCTCCCGACGCCTGTTGATCCCCTGCGCGGCATTGGCAGCCGCTGCGGAAGAAGCGCCCTGTTCATCAAACGCGATGACATCAGCGGTCTCCCTTACGGAGGCAACAAGGTCCGCAAGCTCGAGTTTCTCCTCGCCGAGGCGAAAAAGTCCGGGGCGAAACGCATCATCACTTCCGGAGCCGCGGGTTCCAATCACGCCCTTGCCACCGCACTCTACGGCCGTCGCTGCGGGTTCGAGGTTACGCTGATGCTGTTCGAACAGCCACCACTTCCCGGCATCGGTGCAACGCTGCTTGCCGATTATGCGACCGGAGCCGAGATGTTCCACGATACCGCCTATTCCCGGCATCTCGATCATCTGAAGTCAATAATTGCCGATTACGAACATGACGAAGGGGTGCCACCGTACGTCATACCGGCCGGCGGTTCGTGCGCGACCGGTATTATTGGATTTGTCAATGCGGCGTTCGAACTCAGCGAACAGATCGCCCGGGGGCTGCTTCCCGAACCGGCGGCGGTCTATGTCGCCTTCGGTACCATGGGGACCGTCGCCGGGCTTCTCCTCGGGCTGCGTGCGGCGGGAATTCGGAGCAAACTGATCGCCGTCCGCGTAGTACCGAAAGCCGTTGCGAACAGTGAGAAATTCCGGAGGCTTTTCGCCGCGACCAATCGTCTGCTCATCGACGGCGACCCGTCATTTCCCCCCTGCTCATTTGACGAACAGGATCTTGTGGTATGTGATGATTTTTTCGGTGACGGTTACGGTATCCCCACTTCCGCCGCCCTCTCGGCAATCGAGGATTTCACAAAGAACGATGAGATTGCGCTTGATCCGGTCTACACCGGAAAAACCGGTGCCGCCTTCCTTGCCGATGCCTGCTCCAAAGGAGTGCATGATACACCGCTTCTCTTCTGGCACACAAAGAGCAGACATTCTCCACCCCTCTCATCCGGGGAATGCGACCATCACCGACTGCCGGGTGAGTTTCAACGGTATTTTAAAACCGATACGGTAATTTCGAGTCAGCATTAACGTAATGAATCAACAATAGTGTGCCTTTGATTGGATGCTTTTTGCATCATTTCCGATGCTTGAGTTATATTATTGAGGCCGAAAGCATCGCGTCCGTCGCGATGTTCAGTTTAAACCCAAATTTTCTCAATACAAACAGTATGGATACCGCTAAGACACTTATTATCATTCCCACCTATAACGAACGAGAAAACATCGTTCTGTTGGTTCCTGAAATAAAAAAGGTGCTGCCCGGTGCCCATATCCTCATTGTTGACGATGCTTCTCCCGACGGTACCGGAGCGTGTGTTCAGCAAATGGCCGCTTTTACAGACAGTCTTTTTCTGGTTTCCCGTCCTAAAAAAGAGGGGCTTGGTCGTGCCTATGTCACGGGTTTCAAGTGGGCACTGGAACACATGTATGAATTTATTTTTGAAATGGACGCTGATTTTTCTCACGATCCGAAATATCTTCCCGATTTCCTTGTCGCGATACAGAATAACGATCTGGTGATCGGCTCACGGTATATATCCGGCGTGAACGTGGTCAACTGGCCCATGAGCAGACTGCTTCTGAGTTACTTCGGCAACCTTGGCGCGCGTATGATTTCAGGCATACCGATATGCGACTGTACCGGCGGATTCAAATGTTTCCGCCGTCAGGTGTTGGAAAATATCAAGCTGGATAAAATCGGCTCATCGGGCTATTCCTTTCAGGTGGAGATGAATTATCATGTGTGGCGTAACGGTTGCCGGATATACGAAATACCGATTATCTTCACCGACCGCCAACGGGGCGAATCTAAGATGTCGACGAAAATCGTGAGAGAGGCACTGGTGCTGTTGTGGAAACTGCGGTTCGCTTCATTCTTTAAAAGAAAGTGACCAGGCGTGCCTGATACCGATAGTCAACCATCCCCAATCCTTACCTCAATCGTTATCGTCAACTACAAGGTACCCGAGCACCTGCGTGAAACCCTCCGATCCGTTTACCAGGCTGAAGCTTGCGATGCGGCCGAAATCATCGTCGTCGACAACGCATCGGGCGACCAGTCGCAACAGCTCATCACCCGGGAGTTCCCCCGGGTCCACTGGATACAGCTCAAACATAATATCGGTTTCGGTAAAGCCTGCAATGTCGGCGTACAGAATGCCCGCGGCAAATATATTGTGCTGCTTAACCCGGATACCATGATCGCCCGCAACACG
>JAFGIW010000207.1 GCA_016929415.1 Chitinispirillaceae bacterium
TTCGAGAACATGTTGAAAAACGCCATCGATGCCATTTCCTCGAATGACGGAAAAATCGGCATTAAAACCGAGCACCTCGCCGATGACCATATCGTCCGTATTCAAATAAGCGACAACGGGCACGGCATCTCCTGGGAAACCCAGAAAAAGATCTTTTCGCCCGGCTTTACCACCAAGCGGCGGGGATGGGGACTCGGGTTGACTTTAGCAAAAAGAATCATCGAAGATTATCATAAAGGGGAGATTTATATAGCGTGGTCGCAACTGGACAAAGGCGCCATATTCAACGTCGATCTACCGGTCAGCAAGAAAAATGCCGGAATGGTCTCTTCATCGGAAGCATAAGGAGGTTGTCGCACTATGGCTTCAGGTAGAAAAAGGGTTCTCTGGGCGGATGATGAGATTGAATATCTCCGGTCGCACATCATGTTTCTGGAGACGCGCGGCTACAGCGTGGTCCCCGTCTTCTGCGGTGACGACGCCATCGCCCTTGTAAGCGAAAAACCTCATTCGTTCGACATCGTTCTGCTTGACGAACAGATGCCCGGAAAAAGCGGCCTGACGACGCTCGAAAAAATCAAGGAGATCAACCCCGACCTGCCGATCGTCATGGTCACCAAAAGTGAGGAAGAACAGCTCATGGAGGACGCGCTCGGTAAAAAGATCGACGGTTATCTTACCAAGCCGGTCAACCCGAGCCAGATCCTTATGGTCTGCAAGAACCTGCTCGATTCAAAGCGGATCGTCTCCAACAGCATCGCCCAGAAGTATATCAGAGGTTATTCCGAAAACCGCATGCTCCTTTCCGGCCACCTCTCTTCCCAGCAGTGGATCAAGCTTTATGAGAGCATTACCACGTGGGACCTCGTTTTCGAATCGGTCGACGACGAGGGGCTCCGGCAGACCCATTCGGGCCATAAAACGGAATGCAACGCACGCTTCGCGAGCTCATATATCGAGAATTACGCCCACTGGATCAGGGACGGCGCTCCCGCTCCGCTTCTGTCAACCAGGGTGATTGAAAAGCATCTCTGCCCGCATTTGACCGCCTGTAAACGTACCTACCTGATCGTGCTGAGCGGCATGCGGCTTGATCAGTATATCGGCATCGAGGAGGTGCTCAAAAAGGTTTTCCGCGTACAGCGCAGCTATTTTTTCGCCACGCTTCCGACCGACGATTCCTTCGCTCGGGCGACACTCTTCAGCGGCATGTTCCCCGGTAAAATCGCGGAGACCTACGGATCGCAATGGTCGCCCGGCAGTGAGGCCGACTCATTTAAAACCCATCTGATCGAAGAGCGGCTGCTCGCGGAAAACCTCTCCCGGCTGGGATTCCCCATCCCTCACGATGAACCGTGGTTCACCCGGATAACCGACCGTCTCGAACCCGAGCATCTTCAGTCGCGGATCGAATCGTGCCGGAAAAGCCGGCTCGTCACCTTCATCGTTAATTTTTTCGACCAGGTTCAGCAGGCGCGCACAACATCGGGAATCATGCAGGAGATCACCAATGACGAAAGCGGCATGCGGGCCCTCACCCGTTCATGGTTCAAACGTTCGGCGCTTCTCGCGCTGCTGCGGGAAGTGGCAACGCAGGATTGTCGCGTGGTGGTCATGTCCGATCACGGCAGTGTTCTCTGCAGCAGGGGAACGGAACTTTACTGCGCGAAAAACTGGAGCGACAACCTCCGTTATAAATTCGGAAGCGGAATCTCGTCGGATGAACGAACGGTCATTTATCTGCCCGACCCGACCCATTTCGGCCTGCCGAAATTCGGCGATGACATCGCGTGCGTCATTGCACGGGAAAATTATTACTTCATTCATCCCGACAAGTTCGAGCACTACAACCGGCAGTACCGCAACACGTTCCAGCAGGGCGGAGTCTCGATGGAAGAGATCATCGTTCCGGTCGGCGTCTTCACCCCGGGAGTTGATTGACCAATGCTCCTGATTACCACGTCGGTGGGCGCGACACGCGCCTTCGGCGCGAAGGTCGCCTCGATCGCCCGCCCGGGCGAACTCTATGCCCTCGAAGGCGAACTCGGCACCGGCAAGACCGAATTCGTCCGCGGTTTTGTCAATGAAATCGACGCGGCGGTCGTCGTACGCTCGCCGAGTTTTTCTATTGTCAATATCTACGACACCGCACGCTTTCCGGTGTACCATTTCGACTTTTACCGGCTGCACGATGCGTCGGAACTCGACGAAATCGGGTTCGACGAGTACCTCACCGGAGACGGCGTCTGTCTGATCGAATGGGGAACCATTTTTCCTTCGGTCCTCCCGCCGCATACCCGTCCGATCATTTTCCGCGATAGGGGGCCCCATGAACGGGAGATCCGGTTCAACTTCGATCTTACGGGAACAGGGAGCTGAAAAGAAAGGACGCGTTTCGGCAGAGCGGATCAGCGGCCGGTCAGTGCGACGCGGCGGATTTCCGACCGGCCGTCGACATAATCAATGATGACAAGATGAATCCCTGAAGAGAACTCGGGCGACACGATGGTGGTGCGTGCTGACGGTGCAACGGCGCACTCCCAGATGAGGCGCCCCGCGGCATCGACAAGAACGATACGGCGCACACCGGATGATACGCCGGAATGAAAATGGATTCTGCGGTTCTCACGACGGATTAAAAGTGCGGTCATTGCCGCTCGGGGGTCCATCCCGGAAGCGGTTGTGGTAACAGTGGCCTGGGAATCATTAATTATCATCAGCGTATCCTTGCCAAGGGTCACGACAAGCGTATCGGCATACTTCCAAGCGCCCGTTGCCGTGAACAGGAACGATTGCCAATTCCAGAAATCGCAGGAGGCATTGCGCACTCCCCGCTGCGCCTGTGTCTCAAGCTTTACCTCGTCTCCGGAAATGACCAGTTTTACCAGCGTGTCGTTGAAAAACGCCTTCGTGGTCGTGCAGACCGCCGCGGGGTTGTGACGCAGGAGCGTCGTATTGTCAGCGGCCTTGTTCACTGCCGTGGTGATGCTTCCGCTTTTCAGAATCACCGAGGGGATTTCCCTGTTGTCATCGATATCCCTGATACGGATGGTGGCTGTCAGGGTGCCGTGAAGATTGAACTTAAAGGGATCGCCGTTCAGGCTTGCGGCGACCTCCGACGGCGACACTCCCGAAATGGTTGTGGCCGAATCGAATAACGTCCGTGTGGTATAATTCCAGGCGTTATCGAGCAGTTCGACCGCCGTGCCGCCCGCGTTCGCCGTCAGGTTGCCGAACCGGTAATCAACGTTTCCCGAATCGTAAGATCTCCATGAACCGCTGCGGTTTATAAGTACGGTACCGACGTCCCCCACGGCAATCCGTCGGTTGATGGATCGCAGCGGTGATGATGCGGAGCTGTTGTCAAGTGTGAACGAGGCTCCCGACCGGCGGTAGATTTTCCCGGAAACGGTACCGGCATAACCGCCGCCAATGGCCGACACCGTCTCTGAATTATCAATCGCAATTTCCTGCCTGGTTCCCCATTGTCCATTTTTGAAGGGAATCAGCCACAGCAGGCCGCTGCTGCCGCCGATCCAGAGCGCGGTATCACTAGCGGCTCCGTCGGGTTCTCCCCATACGCCGCTTATCGCCTGCTGACCTACGAGGTTGACCGTCAGCGTATCGATACCTCCGATCGCCCCGGAACTGCGGTGGATATGCATGCAATACACCCTGTTGCCGGAGGATGCGGCAACGAGATACGCCGAATCGCCGCCGGCACTCTCCCGGGTGAGCAGATGGAACGGAAGCGAGGCCTGCAACGCAAGCGCCGCAGGAACGGCAATTTCGATTGGTTCCCCGAATTCAATGGTCGGTCTGCAGCAGAGACAGGTATTATTGACCAAAGGGCCCCTCGTCAGCATCCACATGCCGGCTGTTGTCGTATACACGACGGTTCCCAATGCCGCCGCGCGGCTCACAGCGATCCCCGCGGGTTTTTCGGTGCACATCGCCTCTGCCGGGAAAACGGCGGCCGTATAAATGGTCGCCTGCCAGTTGACATTATTGAAAAAAGGATGGAGGAAAAGGTAACCGTTTTCCCTGAAACCGCACTGAGCCAGAATGTCGGTGAACAGGAGAAGAACAGTGCAACAGCATGCGGCACCGTACTTCACCCGCAGCGGCCTCCGTGCACCCTCCGTACCGCCGCCTCTTTTTTTATGGATAGTAAACATAGACCGTCCTGGTTGATTTTTGAGACGCCGTACCGCCGACGCCTCCCCCTATGACATACACCCTGCCGTCGAGTGCAACCGTCGCGGCGCCCTCGCGTGCCGCGGGCATGTCGGGCCCCGGCACCCAGCCGGCATCATTTTCATAAACCCCGACTGACTTCATCGGCAATTCATCGGCCAGGTTGTCGCCCAGACCGCCGAACAACAGCAGTTTCTTACCAATGACGGCCGCTCCAAAACTGAAACGGGTCGACGGAATGGCTGTCGAAAAATTCAACGGTGTTCCCGATGCATCTTTCAACTCGATATTATCAAGAGGGAATTCGCCGTAAGCAAGGCTAAACCCCAACCCGCCAAGGATCATTATCCTACCGTCGGATACCACCGCCTGGTGGCGGAGGCGGGGGGTTTGCAGTTCGCCCGCAGTTGACCATGTCCTGTTTGACGGATCATACGTCGTAATGGTTTTCACCATCACCGGATTCCCCCTCGTTCCCGACATTCCGCCGGTCAGATAAATGACACCGTTTATCACACATGCGGAAGCTCCCACCATCGTTTGCGGCATGGAATCGATAATCTGCCATAAATCCGCGCCGGGATCATATTCTTCGACTAAAGTGACATCGACGTAGTTGTTTGTTCCGCCGAACACATAGATTTTTCCATTAACTGCCGCCGATGCTGCTTGAAACCGGGGGACTTTCATCGTCGAATTCAGCGTTTTCCACTCTTTCGTTGCCGCATCATACATTTCAACGGCAGCCACCGGTTTCGGTGTTGTTTCCCCGGTAGTGCTCAATCGATCGCTGCACCCGCCGAAAACATAAATCTTTCCCCCTACCTCACCGGCACCGGCGTAACGACGGACATTATTCAGGCTGTCGATCGTCTCCCAGCACTTGATGGGAAGCAACGACCCGGCATCAATACTGTCGGTCCATGTCGTATCGGCATTGTCGGTGAGCGTCACATAGAGCTGCTTCGTGTTCGTATCGGCCGATATGACCCAGAGAATCGTATCGGTTCCGCTTGTCGCGCCAACCCCGCAGGTGGTTTTCAGAATGGAATCGTCCGCCCGCCAGACAATCGTATCGATTAAACGTATCCTGCTCGAAAAATTCATCGCCACATACACGGAATCGCCGGTACCGCGGCTCTCGTCCCTTGTCAGCGAGATTTCCACCCTGAGCCACGACGGGGGAACCGCCACGAGCGTTTCGACTTTCCCGAGAGGTCCCTCCATGTTATCGTTATCATATGCGGCAACCTGAAAACAAACGGTCTTGACCGAATCGTCCCCTCCGGAAAAAATCGATATGGTCGCCGTCGTTTCATTTACCGTCACCGGTTCGCCCAGAAGCCCGCAGGTGCTTGTGCTGTAAACATGGTAGCGCTCGACATCAGCGAGCGGCACGGGTTGCCAAGTGAGCCGTGCGGTCCCGGTGAGCGTATCGTAGGTCACGGATAATCCCGTCGGCGCCACTGCCGGAGCATCATCGGGATCAAGTTCCAATCTGACGGTATCGGAAAGCATGGTCGTTTCCCCCGGCTTGACCGACACTACGGGAATCGTTACCGTCGTATACCCGTGGGATGAAATGGTTACTTCATACGTCGTATCGGGAATAATATTGCTGATGGTAAAACCGGGTGTGCTGGAATTGATCTTCGCGCCATAGGATGTTCCGGCAATGTAACAGTCGATGACCTCATCCGGTCCGATGCTGTCACGAACCACCGTCCCGCCGATTGCTCCAGGGACCTTCATGACCAGGATGCCTAAATTGACCTGTCGGGTCGAATCGGGGTGAAATGGAATAGGTACCAGAACCAGCGAATCATCCCGGTAGGCTGCATTGACTTTCAGGATATATTCGCCCTCACCAAGGTCCGCGAATACAAACTGACCTGTATTGTCTGAAGTAACTGTTGCGACGATGGTCGTATCGAACAGCTTTTTTCCGTCCGACTCTTCCCGGGTAATCAATAGCGCCCGTACTTCCGCTCCGCTCACTGCAGCCGAGTCTTCGGTAACGAGCTTGCCGACAACTTCCGACCCACCCAGATCGGTGATCGTCGTTGTAGGCGTGCAATGGTATACCCAGACCGTTGCGGTTAATAATACCATGAACATCCTGATATGTGCAAATAGGGTCGGCTTCATACTCTGGTTATCGGAAACAGATGAAAATTGAAATGGTAAACACGGTCCTGTTTTTTCTGGTTTTTATCTTCACGGACGATCTCCAGTACCTCATGTCTGAAACTTTTCAACCGGTCCTGAATCGTTGCGAATCCCTCTTCTGAAAGAGTAAAGGTCAATGATGAAATATCCCGTTTATCACGCGGGTAACGATCGATTGCCCCTTTTGCCAGATCGGCCATCCCCATGAGAAAATTAGTTATCGCCACCGATTTCGCCTCATATCCGGTAGTAATGAAAGTATCTGCCTGTTCATAAACTCCGTCAGCATTTTTCCGGATGAAACCGATTTTTTCAAGCAATTCAACCGCCTTTTTGGCCTCTGCAGGCTTTATCGGCGGGGAAACCCGTTTTGCAAGTTCTTCGAAATCCCCCTTAAACGGATAAATATCGATTAATTCCCGTATCGCCGTATAATACCACGCGCTGTAAAACTCATACTGCTGCGCGTCGGTAACTTTAATCTTTGATTTTTTATGGCCTAAAATCTTCTCGAAATAGAACCGTTTTCGTGAGTGATCTTTTGCCTGATCAAAATTCACGAGAAGCTCGAAGTACTCAATTTCGCTCTTTTTCAGTTTGAATACCTCGGCAAATTTGAAAATATATTCCGGAGAGATATTGCGCTTTCCCTGAATGATATTGGTGAAAAAACCGGCAGAGGTAAAACCTACCTTCTGTGCGATATACCGATAAGAAAAGAAAGGCTGCTGCGCTTTTCGATCTTCGTAAAGGTCTTTGAGGAGTTTACGATAATTGAGATATTCAAATGGTTCAACCATGGGAACACACCAAGGTGCTGTTTCAGGCTTACAGCACTTTTCCCTTCCAACTTTAATATACGAAAAAAAGGTCTGGTTTAAAAGGGATTATAAGGAAAAAGCGTTTTCTGGGGGAAAACGAATAATTTTATGATCTCATATAACTACTTGAATTGTATCAATTATCGATTAAAAAGGCTGACGGTGACCCGAGGTAAACTGTATAGAAATATCCACTCCCGATGGTCCGGGGGTCAAGACTACCCTCTTCCACCTACCCTCCTCTCCCGCCACTCCTCCGGCCCGTCGACATACATATTCCCGCCTCTCACATCGATCGCAACGACTGCCGGAAAATCGACGACCTCCAATTCATAGATTGCTTCGGGGCCGAGATCCTCATAACAAACGACACGAGCCTTGGTGACGCACTTTCCAAGCAGTGCCCCCGCCCCTCCGGTTGCTGCGAAGTAGACGCAGCCGTGTTTCTTCAGCGCCTCGATGACCGCGAACCCCCGATTCCCTTTACCGATAATTCCCCTTAACCCGCTTGCGGCGATGAGCTTCGGGGTGTATCCGTCCATCCGGGAGCTCGTGGTAGGTCCGGCGCTGCCGATCACCTCTCCCGGCTTGGGAGGTGTGGGGCCGGTATAGTATAAGAATTGCCCCTTAAGATCGACCGGCGGCGGATTATTGGTATCGATGAGTTCGATGAGCCGTTTATGCGCCGCATCGCGCGCGGTGTACAGTTTACCGGTGAGCAGGACCTGCTCGCCGTTTTCAAGGGAGAGTATCTCTGAAGAGGCAACCGGTATCGTCAGGGAGCACATGGTCCCTCCAGTCTACAGTTCGATTGTCGCCCGCCGTGCGGCATGACAGTTCAGATTCACCGCAACCGGCAGCGAGGCGATGTGGCAGGGGAAGGTTTCAACGTGGACGGCAAGGGCGGTTACGAGACCGCCGAGTCCCTGCGGCCCGTTGCCGGTGGTATTTACTTTACGAAGGATCTCTTCCTCCAGCTCCCGGTAGCGCGGCTCCGGGTGGTGCGATCCGATTTTTCGCAACAATGCCCGTTTGGCGAGCAGCGATGCCGTATCGGCTGTCCCCCCTATCCCCACGCCGACTATCACCGGCGGGCAGGGATTCCCGCCGGCATTCGCAACAGTTTCGACGACGAAGTCGACGATGCCGTCTTTTCCATCGGCCGGCTTGAGCATCCGCAAGGCGCTCATGTTTTCACTCCCGCCGCCTTTGGGAAGAAGGGTAATGGTGAGGGTGTCGCCTTCCACAAGATCGTAATGAATCAAGGCGGGCGTGTTGTCGCCGGTGTTCTTCCGGTCGAAGAGCGGGTCATTGACTATTGATGAACGAAGGTATCCGTCGCGATATCCACGCCGGCAACCTTCATTGATCGCATCGCTCAAAGCCCCACCCGTCAAAGAGCATTCGGATCCAACGGTGACGAAAAAAACGGCCACTCCCGTGTCCTGACAGATCGGCACCCGCTCCGAAGCGGCGATTGCCGCATTGTCAATGCAGTGGGCAAGGGCGGCTTTTCCCTGGGGCGATTGCTCAGCCCTCAACGCGGATTTCAGGCCGTCGAGAACATCCGGCGGAAGCCCGCACGCCGCGCGCATGCAGAGTTCGCGTACCGCGACGACAATCCGGTTGAACGAGATCGTTTTCATCACCTACCCGTTGTCTGCCCTATCTAAAAGGTTCTGCGACAATCGCTCAAGCCTGCAGCGGTAGTCATCCAGATCAACCGGCATGCGCGCCACACCGCTCTCCATTGCGGCGCGCGCCACCGCGATGCTCTCCTCGACAAGTACGCGCGGATCGAGCGGCTTGGGAATTATATACTCGGGGCCGAAGGAGAGTGACTGAAGGTTGTAGGCGTCGAGAATTGATTGCGGCATCTCCCCTTTTTTTGTAAGATAGGCAAGCGCGAAGGTGGCCGCTTTCTTCATCGCTTCGTTGATTGTCGACGCCCTTACGTCTAGCGCACCCCGGAAGATAAAGGGGAATCCGAGAACATTGTTGACCTGGTTGGGGTAATCGGAGCGGCCGGTCGCCATGATGAGGTCGTTTCTTGCCGCGCGCGCTTCCCGGTACCCGATTTCAGGATCGGGATTCGCCATGGCGAAAATGACCGGACGTTCGGCCATGCTGCGTACCATCGCGGCATTGACAAGACCACCTTTACTCAAACCTGCAAACAGGTCGGCACCTTCCATGGCATCCGCGAGGGTGCGCCGGTTAGTTTGTAGTGCGAACGCCTCCTTCTGCGCGCTCATGCCTTCGCTGCGGCCTTTATAGACCACGCCCCTGCTGTCGACAAGCATCAGGTTCTCCGGCCGTATGCCGAGACTGATATAGTGGAGAGCGCAGGATACCGCCGCCGCGCCGGCTCCGGAAAATACCACCTTCATGTCGCCGAGTTCTCTACCCTGAAGCTCCGCTGCATTCAGTAAAGCCGCACCCGTGATGATCGCCGTGCCGTGCTGGTCGTCGTGAAAGACCGGAATTGACATTCTTCTTTTCAGCTCTTCCTCGATATAAAAGCACTCCGGCGCTTTGATGTCTTCGAGATTGATGCCGCCGAAGGTCGGCTCAAGACTTGCAACGATATCAACCAGTTTCTCCGGATCTTTACAGTCAATTTCAAGGTCGAACACGTCGATATCGGCGAACCGTTTGAAGAGCACCCCCTTTCCCTCCATGACCGGTTTACCTGCGAGCGGGCCGATGTCGCCGAGCCCGAGCACCGCGGTTCCGTTCGAGATCACCGCCACCAGATTGCCGCGGCTGGTGTATCGGTAGACGTCATCGGGATTTTTGACGATATGACGGCACGGTTCTGCCACACCGGGCGTATAGGCAAGCGAAAGGTCTTTCTGCGTCCGGCACGGCTTGGTCGGAATGACCTCGATCTTTCCCGCGCGGCCGGTTTCGTGGTAGGAAAGGGATTCCTCTTGTAGTGTGGCCATTGACTCCCCGTGCATGGATTATTCTTACGTTTTTTAAAGATACAGCAGTGGTAATGATTTACATTTCGTCTTGATCGCCGACCGCAGCGCCCTGCCGCTTGCCATTTCCTTTCCTTCCGGCTTCTGACTCATTACTTCTTTCCCCCTCACACCCCACCATCCATCCGTGACGGTCTTCAATCTCACCATACTGGATTCCCTGTATCCGCTTGAACAATTTCGTCAAGGTGGTTCCCGCCTCCTTTTCCTTCCCGAAGGTATAGACCTTTCCTCTGCAGGCTATCGAGTAGATCGGCGTGATGACCGCCGCAGTTCCGCATGCGCCGATTTCATTGAATTCCGGAAGTTCCTTTAATGAAATACGTCGCCGTTCGACCTTCATGCCGAAATCCGCGGCAATCTGCTGCAGGCTGCTGTTGGTGATTGAGGGCAGCACCGACGTCGAATCGGGGGTAACGTACCGGTTGTCCCCCGTGATTCCCAGAAAATTCGACGTACCGAACTCATCGATGAAGGTATGGGTCGCCGAATCGAGATAGAGACAGATCGGAAACCCTTTCTCTTTTCCTTCAAGGTCCCCGAGCATCCCTGCGGAATAGTTGCCGGACGCCTTGACATTTCCTACTCCGAGGGGGGCGGCGCGGTCGTATTGCTCCTGTACGTATGCCTTGACCGGATAGAATCCGTTCTTGTAATAAGGTCCCACCGGCATGCAGAGCACGGCAAAAAGGTAGTCGTCGGCGGGTTTTACGCCGACGCGCGCGGTCGTCCCGATCAGGAGCGGACGGATGTAAAGGCTCGCTCCGGTACCATAGGGGGGCACCCAGTCGCGGTTATTCGCGATAAGCAGCCTGATTGCCTCCATGAACAGTTCTTCGGACGGCGCCTGCATGACAAGACGCCCGGCGGTGGCGTTCATACGCCGCGCATTTTCGAGCGGCCGGAAGAGTCCGATCGAACCGTCGCGGCGGGTAAACGCCTTGAGTCCTTCGAAAGCGGCCTGGCCGTAATGAAGGCATGATGCCCCGATGTGAAGCTGAATCATCGTGTCGGCACGACACTGCGGTTTCCCCCATGCACCATTGTGATATTCCACGACGATAAAATTGTCCGTCTGCATATACGTGAATCCCAGTTCACGCCAATTGATCTTCTGCTTCATAGACATCATCCTGTTCGTTATGTATTTTATTTTCCACCGGGACATTTTCCTGTTAGTACCGACGAATCGCCCTTCGTACCGCGCCCGTCTTCGCCAGCATCTCTTTCATGAGTTTGTACTTCAGGCTGTCGATGAGCGCCATCCACGACGCCTCAATGATATTGGCGGACACGCCGACCGTTCCCCATCTGCTTTCGCCGTCCGACGATTCGATGAGCACGCGGACTTTCGACTCGGTGCCTTCCCGTCCATCAAGGACACGGACCTTGAAATCCTCGAGTTTGACGCTTCCGAGCGAAGGGTACATTTTCACCAGCGCCTTGCGCAGAGCGTTGTCAAGTGCATTGACCGGTCCGTCGCCTTCGGCTGCGGTATGCTCGAAAACTTCGTTCTCCCGGACTTTAATGGTCGCTTCTGAAAAAACGTGGCCGTTTTCCCGCTTCTCCTCGATCACCCTGAACCCTTTTACCGAGAAGGGTTCCTTGAACAGGCCCAATACTTCACGGGCGATGAGTTCGAACGAACCGTCGGCGGCTTCGAACTGGTAACCTTCCGCTTCGAGGTCCTTGATGGTATGAAGGAGCTTTTTGACAAGAGGGTCCTTCTTATCGAGACTTGGCTGTATGGTCGAAAGTTTCTCAAGGATCGTGCTCGACCCGGCCTGATCGGAAACGACGAAATTTCTTGCGTTCCCGACTGTTTCGGGCGGAACATGCTCGAACGAATGCCTCACTTTACGGACGCCGTCGGCATGAGCACCCGCCTTGTGCGAAAATGCCGCTTCACCGACGTAGGGAAGCCGGCAGTTCGGCGTGATATTCGCCAGTTCGGTAATGAACACCGACACCGGTGTGAGCAGCGACAACTGATGATCACTCACGATCCGGAATCCCCGCTTCAACTGCAGGTTCGGAATAATCGTGCAGAGGTTGGCGTTGCCGCACCGCTCGCCCATTCCATTGATGGTCCCCTGAATCTGCACCGCGCCCGCCGTTGCTGCAAGGCATGCGTTCGCATCGGCGCAGCCCGAATCGTTGTGCAGGTGAACGCCGAGCGGTGTGGTGATGCGCTCCTTTACCGCGCTGAATATGGCGAGGAAGTCGTCGGGGAGCATGCCGCCGTTGGTGTCGCATAAGACAATACTCGCGGCGCCGCCCTGTGCCGCCGCGGAAAGCGTCTTTATCGCATATTCGGGGTCACTGCGGTAGCCGTCGAAAAAATGCTCCGCATCGTAAATGACCTCATCAAGATACTTTCTGAGATACGCGACCGACTCGGCGATCATGTCGAGGTTTTCGGAAAGCGACGTCTGGATGACTTTCTGGACATGAAGCGTCGAGCTTTTGCCGAAGATCGTCGCCACCGGCGCGCCGGTGTTGATGAGCTGCGGCAAAAACAGGTCGTCGGCGACTTTGACGCCCGCACGGCGGGTGCTTCCGAATGCCGCGATACGGGCCTTCAGTTTCAGCGAATTGACTTCACGGTAGAAGGTGCAATCGATCTCATTGGACGGGTTGGGCCACCCTCCCTCGATATAATGAAATCCGAGTTCATCGAGCTTTTCGGTGATTCGCAGTTTATCGCGAAGCGACAGGCTCACTCCGAGCGCCTGGTTTCCGTCGCGCAGGGTAGTGTCGTAAATTTTCAATTTCGTCTTCATTGTTAAATGCCTTTACGGCGATTCGCTGCCGATGTTACTGTGCAGCGGTCGTTCAACCATATGCACCGACAGGTGCAATGCGGATTACTCCGCTATCTTACCAGTGACGCAACCAGATCACCGACATCGGTGGTGCCCATACCCATCTGCCCGGCCGAGAGGCTTTTTATTTTACCTGATGCAAGTGCGGCGTGGACCGCCTTCTCCACCGCACCGGCCGCGGCAGTTTCGCCAAGGGTTTCGAGCATCATGCCTCCGGCGCAGATCGCCGCGAGCGGATTGATGAGGTTTTTACCTGTATACTTCGGCGCGCTGCCGCCAATCGGTTCGAACATTGAAACCCCCTCCGGATTGATATTGCCGCCTGCGGCGATCCCCATGCCGCCCTGGATCATTGCGCCCAGATCGGTAATGATGTCGCCGAAGAGATTTTCAGTGACGATGACGTCGTAGAATTCCGGACTCTTGACCATCCACATCGTGCAGGCGTCAACGTGGTTGTAATCCTGTTTGATGTCGGGGTAATCGGCGTCGCCGACCTCCCTGTGCGTGCGTACCCACAGGTCGCCGGCATAGGTAAGTACATTCGATTTGTGGACCAGCGTCAGCAACTTCCGTTTATTGCGTCGGCGCGTGTAGTCGTACGCATAGCGGATGCACCGCTCCACCATCGAACGGCTGTATACCATCACCTGCGTAGCGATCTCTCCCGGCGTGCCGACCATCGCGGCGCCGCCGATGCCGGTATAGATCCCGCCGGTGTTCTCGCGGACAACGACGAAATCGATCTGCTCCGGTCCCTTGTTGCTGAGCGGGGTCGCGACGTTCGGATAAAGCTTGACGGGACGCAGATTGATATACTGGTCGAGCGCGAAACGCAGTTTGAGCAGGATGCCGGTTTCGAGGATTCCCGGTTTGACATCGGGATGGCCGATCGCCCCGAGATAGATGGCGTTGCATTTCTTCAGTTCCTCAATCGCCGACGCAGGAAGCGTTTCGCCCGTGCGCAGATACCGCTCGCCGCCGAAGTCGTAGGGTGTATAGTTGAGTTTCAGTCCGTACTCACCGCTTACCGCGTCGAGCACCTTGACGCCTTCCCTGAGCACTTCCGGTCCCGTGCCGTCCCCCCCCATGAGTGCGATAATGAATGATTTCATCAATGATCCTTTTGAAAGTTGTTTTCCATTATGAAGGCTGCGTTACCGCGCTTCAATGCGCGATGCCGGCAGCTTGCGATTAAACCTTTTCATGCGGGCGATTTTATTGACAATATCCATATAGGCCAGCGCCGACGCCTCGACGATATCGGTGCTGGTGCCGGTGCCGGTAAAAGTGCCCTCCTCCGAACGGCCGACAATGAGCACCCGCCCCTGCGCCTCCCGCCCGCCGGTCACCGCGTCGAGATGGTAATTTTCAATAGTCAGCTTATAGCCGCTGATCCGGTCGATCGCCTTGGTCGCCGCATCCACCGCGCCGTCGCCGCATGCGGCCTCCTGAAAGAGCTTTCCGTCAACAAGAATACGGGCGGTGGCGGTGGGCACCGTTCCCCTGCCGCTCGACACGTTGAGATACTCGAGAACGAACCGGTCGCCGAGGTCATCGCCGCTCTTCGCTTCGATAAGGGTGATGAGGTCGTCGTCGTATACCGTTCCTTTTTTGTCGGCAAGCGCCTTAAAGCGCACATACAGCGCATCAATGTCGAAATCTCTTTCGTGGTACCCGAGGTCAAGCAGCCGATTCTTCACCATATGGCTTCCCGAACGGCTTGTCAGGTTCATGCGGGCCTCCTTGAGACCGATTGACTGCGGCGTCATGATCTCGTACGTCTGTTTCGCCTTGAGTATACCGTCCTGATGTATGCCCGACGAATGGGCAAACGCGTTCGCGCCGACGACCGCTTTGTTCGCCTGAACCGGCATGCCGCAGATGTCGCGCACCAATTTACTGGTGCGCATTATTTCCTTCGAATTGACCCCCGTCGAAAGTCGGAAAAGATCCTTTCTCACCTTGATCGCCATGACGATCTCTTCGAGAGCCGCATTCCCGGCACGTTCTCCCAGGCCGTTGACCGCACACTCCACTTGACGCGCACCGTGCGAAACCGCGGTCAGCGAATTAGCGGTCGCCATTCCCAAATCATTGTGGCAGTGGACTGAAATGACCGCCTTGCCTATATTCGGTACGCGTTTGAAGAGATCGTCGATAATCCGGGCGAAGTGTTCGGGAGTGGTATATCCCACGGTATCGGGAATATTGATGGTTGACGCGCCCGCGGTGATCGCCGCCTCGACGACGCGGCAGAGAAAATCGGCTCCCGTCCTGCCGGCGTCCTCGGGTGAAAATTCGACATCATCGCACAAACGGTGCGCCAGTTTGACGTGCTTTGTGACGTTGTCGAGGATTTCCTCTTCACCCATGTGCAATTTTTTCTCCGCATGTATCGCTGAAGTGCCGATAAAGGTGTGGATCCGCGCCCGTTGCGCGCTTTTGATCGCCTTCGCACAGGTGAGAATGTCCTTTTCGATAAGACGCGCGAGCCCGCAGATCACCGGTCCCTTCACTTCTCGGGCAATCGTTGCAACCGACTCGAAATCGCCGGGCGATGAGATAGGGAATCCCGCCTCAATGATATCGACATTGAGCCGTGCCATTTGCCGCGCAATACGCAGTTTCTGTTCAACGCTCAGACTGGCCATCAAGGCCTGCTCACCGTCACGCAAGGTAGTATCGAAAATAAAAACGCGATCGTTCATACGCTTTTCACCTGTTCAGTACGATGCATGTTTCGACATGCTCAACATGCGCCATTGTTATCCTCTTCACCTCCGCACACCCTGAGATTGTCGAAGGATGCGCGAAATAGACGGCGCCGAGATCAATTCGATTTACGACCGGCAACGCCCTTTGTGTCTTTGGTAATTTCTTTCGCCTTCTCTCTCGGCCGCAGACTCCGTACCGCCTCGCCGGCCTGCCACATCTCGGAACCGCCCATTGCGGCCAGCTCGCCGTCAAGCATCGCCTTGTAGTTTGGTTTCCTTCCGGTAGAGAGTACCCGCCCGGTCTCTTTCCCGCTTTTTACCGACCGGTACAGTTCGGTGAAAACCGGCAGTGCGGCCTTCTTGAATTTCGGTTTCCAGTCGAGCGCTCCGCGCTGTGCCGTGGCGCTGCAGTTGGAATACATCCAGTCCATCCCGTTTTCATCCACCAGACGGATCAGACTCTGGGTAAGCTCCTCGACCGTCTCGTTGAACGCTTCGCTCGGACTGTGGCCGTTTTTACGCAGCACCTCATATTGCGCTTCCATGATCCCGGCAAGAGCCCCCATCAGAACGCCGCGTTCACCCGTGAGGTCGCTGAAAACTTCCTTCTGAAACGTCGTGGGGAAAAGATACCCCGACCCGACGCCGATACCGAGCGCCACGCACCGGTCGTACGCCCTGCCGGTTGCATCCTGGAACACCGCGAAACTGGAGTTGATCCCCGCGCCCGAGAGGAAATTGCGGCGAACCGAGGTACCGCTCCCCTTCGGCGCGACCATGATGACGTCAACGTCCTTCGGGGGGATGACCTTCGTCTGGTCCTTGTAGACAATAGAGAAACCGTGCGAAAAATAGAGCGCTTTTCCCGGTTTAAGATATTTTTTGACGGTCGGCCATATCATCCGCTGCGCAGCATCGGAAACCAGCATCTGAATAATGGTGCCCCTGTCGGCAGCTTCCGGGATATCAAACAGCGTTTTACCCGGAACCCATCCGTCTCTTACCGCGCGGTTCCAGTCTTTTTTGAAGGCCTTTGCCTGACCGACAATAACATTAAACCCGTTGTCCTTGAGATTGAGCGACTGTGCGGGGCCCTGGACACCATACCCGATGACGGCGATCACTTCTTTAGCAAGCGCTTTACGCGCTTTGGAAAGGGGGTATTCCTTGCGGGTGACGACATTTTCCTTGACTCCGCCAAAATCGATGGTGGCCATAACGTGAACTCCTTCCAAGATAATAAAAAACAACCATGAAGAGTGATGCCGCCTTCCGATGACGCCGCATCAGCTCAACTATTATTTACGTGACTGTGCAAGCGCGATCGTACCCGAACGGACGATTTCTTTAATACCGTACGGTTTGATCATCGCGACGAAATCGTCGAGATGGCGCCGGGTACCCATTATTTCAATGGTAATCGACGTCGGTGCGACCGCGGCTATCCGCGCGCCGAAGATCGTGCCGAGCTCGATGATTTCGTGGCGGTTCGATTTCGAGGTATCAACAATCACCAGAAGCATCTCCCGTTCGATCGCTTCCTCATTGGCGAAATCGATGACCTTGATCACGTCGATCAACCGGTTGAGCTGCTTGACGATCTGTTCGAGGATCTCCTCTTCCCCGCTTACGATGATGGTCATGCGCGACACCGTCGCATCATCGGTCTCAGCCACCGTCAGGCTCGAAATATTGTAGCCGCGGCTCGAAAAAAGGCCGGCGATGCGCGAAAGGGCGCCGCTGTGATTCTCCACCAGTAACGATATCGTATGCGTGCTCATGACCCCTCCAGTATTTCATCGATCGGCCTGCCCGCGGGAACCATGGGAAATACGTTTTCTTCACGCGCAACGATAAATTCCATGAGCGCCGGTCCATCGACCGCGAGTCCGTCGCGAAGCGTTTGTTCAACCTGATCGGGAGTTTCGACTCTAAAGGCCGCTATCCCGTAGCTCCTTGCAAGGTCGATAAAATCGGGGATATACGGTTTTTTACACTCTCCCGTCCCGACGCACTCTTGACACAATGAGCCGCCGCGCAGGCAGGTCGAACTGTACCGTTTATGATAAAAAAGCTCCTGCCATTGGCGCACCATACCGAGATAACTGTTATTTAAAATGACGATTTTAACCGGAATCCGGTTGAGCGACAGGGTTGCCAGTTCCTGAATATTCATCTGGATCGAACCGTCGCCCGCGATATCGATGACCGGTATGCCGGGATGGGACATTGCCGCTCCCATCGCCGCGGGCATTCCGAAACCCATGGTACCGAGCCCGCCGGAAGTGAGCAGCCTACGTGGCTTGTCAAACACATAGTATTGGGCGGTCCACATCTGGTGCTGACCCACCTCGGTGGCGATAATCGCTTCCCCGCCGGTGATACGATAGAGCGTTGAAATCACCTGCTGCGGTTTGATCTCGGTTGTCGAATCGGTAAAGGTAAAGAGCTGACCGCCTCTCCACTCCTTTATCTGATCGTTCCAGGCATCGGCCGCACGGGGTTTTACCATCGGATTCAGCGACGTCAGGATATTTTTCGCATCGCCCACGACCGGAATATCGACTTTAATGATTTTTGAAATTGCCGCGGGATCGATATCCAGGTGAATAATCAATGCATTCGGGGCGAATTTCGCCACATAGCCGGTTACCCGGTCATCAAACCGGGCCCCCACCGAAATCAGCAGGTCGCACTCCTGCAGCGCGAAATTCGCGGTTTTCGAGCCATGCATGCCGGGCATGCCGATAAACAGCGGATGGGTTCCGGGAAAACCGCCCAGTCCCATCAGTGTTGTCGTAACGGGAATATTCGTCTTCTCCGCCAGTTCCAGAAGTTTCCCGTGCGCTCCGCTTAGGATTATCCCGCCGCCGGCAAAAATAAGCGGTTTCTTCGCCGTATTGATCGCCTCGGCGGCACGCTTGATCTGCCGCGTGTGCCCGACAACATTCGGCCGGTAACTGCGTATCGAGGCCGATTCGGGATAATGGTAATCATCCAGTACCGCACGCGATACATCAATCGGAATATCGACAAGCACCGGGCCGGGACGGCCGGTCCGGGCGATATGAAACGCCTGCTTGAGAAGCAACGGCAATTCATCGATCGTCTTTACCAGATAATTGTGTTTGGTGATTGGCCTGCTGATACCGACAATATCCGCCTCCTGAAAAGCATCGGTACCGAGCAACGGCGAAGCAACCTGCCCGGTAATAGCAACCATGGGAATCGAATCCAGAAATGCGGTCGCAATGCCGGTTACCAGATTGGTCGCTCCCGGACCGGAGGTCGCGAGACAGACCCCCACCTCCCCGGTTGCCCGGGCGTAACCGTCGGCCGCATGCGCAGCCGCCTGCTCGTGACGCGTCAAAATGAACGTGAGTTCCTTCGTATCGTAGAGCACGTCGAAAATGGGTATCACGACACCACCGGGGTATCCGAACAAAACCTTCACCTTCTCCCTTATGAGCGCATCAATAAGTATCTGCGCACCCGTCTTTCTCAAATGTACCTCCACCCCCGGAATTGACAAATCGATTTGTCCGCAATAAAACAGCCTGAAAAATACGACCTTTCTGTCGATTAATCAAGTTACCGGGCTGAAAAAGAAAAGGCCCGCTTCCTCTTTGAAGGAACCGGGCCTGATATTTACTACTGTCGAACAGTTTTAGAAACCCGTTTCCCTCTCCGCGGGAATAAGAATAATCCCCGCTACAGTAAGTAGCGCGAGACGTACAGCTAAAGGCCGGGTTGCTAAACTGATTGCTTTCATGATTATAAATTAACACAGTGTGATAAAAAGATCAAGCTTTTTATACTCTGCTATGGTATACCGCTTCCCTTCATTGAATTCCGGCAATTGGTAATCATTTGCCTCTCCTGCGGAAATGACATAAATTTAAGATATATATTTGGAGTGGGTTATTATTTCTTAGGAGCGGTTATGCGACCTGTTGCTTTTTTCTCTCTGATGATGATGTCAACAGCAGCGGTAATTCAGAGTGCGGTGATTATCGTACCTGATCAAAGACCGAATATCCAGGCGGCAATTGATAAGGCCGAGACCGGAGATACCGTATCCGTTCGTATCGGCGTCTGGCGCGAATCCGTTGTACTCAAGGATGGCGTTACACTCATCGGTGAGTCGATGATCGAAACGGTAATCCGGGGAAATAGAAGAGGACCCGTGGTTACTGCCGCAAACGGTTCGTTCTTAAAAAATTGTACCGTTACCAACGGCAGGACAGGCATACTCTGCGAAAACGTTGATTTCACCATAGAACAGGTCATGATAAAAAATAACCATGAGACCGGCATCCATTGTCTCATCACGCTTCCCAATATTTACAACAGCGTCATTTTCCGCAATAAATGGAGCGGCATTTTTTGTGAATCCACCCGAAGCATTAAAACCGCCGTCATGCATAACATTATCGCCGAGAACGGCTATTGCGGGATTATGCTCAATGGTCAGAGTGAGGTGCTTATCCAGAACAATGTTTTCCTGGGGAACAGGCAGTATGGCATATGGGGAGTTGCGGAAGCGCGACGTTCGCGCATTGTATATAATGATTTTTTTAACAACAGCTCGATCGTGAATAACTATCTTACCAGGGATATGTCGAATGTGACCGATGATCCGGGCTATCCAAAGCTCATGGGAGAGTACGATTTTTTCTCAACCGCAAGCATCATCCTCAAGGGAAGGGGTAAAGACGGTGCTACTATCGGCCTGATCGGCGGAGAGGTGCTTTCCCAGAAACTGACCGATCCGGATGAGGACGGCGTGGGGATCAACGAAGACCGCTGCCCCGGCATACCCGAAGACAAAGACGGCTTTGAGGATGACGACGGATGCCCGGAGTTCGACAATGACAAGGACGGTATTTTTGACGCCCAGGATGCGTGTCCCGAGTCTCCCGAGGACTATGACGGTTTCAGGGATGACGACGGATGCAACGATTACGATAACGACAAAGACGGCATCCCCGACAGCGTTGATATTTGTAAAGGCAACCCGGAGACGGTCAACGGATACAAGGACGACGACGGGTGCCCCGACGAAGTTCCCCTTGAAACCGGACGGAACGACGCCCCCTCCCCGGCCCGGCCGGGTGCTGCCCCCGCGGTTAAAAAGGACGCTCCGCCGCCTGCACCCGATGCTGCGTTACCAGCCGCGGCAACTCCGGCTGCAAAACCCTCCACTGACACCGCGGCCCCTGCAACCGGAGCGCCTGCCGGCCAGCCTCCGGCGAAATAAATTTAGATCTATCGCCTTGAGGAGAGAGCGGTATAGTGAATCATCCGGGGGTCTTTTTTACCCGATTGAAATAATCAGACAGCAACGGTATAATCATGGCAACCATCAGAGGGATACCGTGAGATGAGACGCCTTTTTTCGTTTGCGCTGCTGCTTTGTTCAACCATCATTTCGGCCGACCGGATCGCCACCACTGAGGACGGGAAAAGGGTGCTCCTTCTGGAAAACGGCACCTGGCGCTATCTTAAAGGGAACGAATCGCCGCAGGGAACAGCCGCCAAGAGGATCTCATTGATCGAAATCGTCAGGAATGACCGTGAATTCGATTTCCGGAAGGTCCGGTGGGGAATGAGCGGAAAAGAGGTTCTCGCATCGGAAGAATCGACCCCCGTTAAAAACGAACCATCCGAGATCGAGTATAAAGTGCAATTCCTCGGGTACGACTGCGTGGTGACCTACTCACTGGTGAACGACGCGCTCACCCGCGCCGGTTTTTTAATCCGTCAACCTCACGTGGACCCGGCGCTTTACTACAAGGATTACGAAGACCTGAAGCGGTATCTCGCGCCGCTCTACGGCATCGCCGTCTCCGATAAATGCGACTGGAAAAACGAGATGTACCGGGATGACCGGTCGAAGTGGGGATTTGCCGTCAGCCTGGGATTCCTTGCCTGCGGCACGCAATGGCGCAGCAACCGCACCCAGATCACCCTCGCGATCAGCGGCGGTAATCACCAGATAGCAACAAATCTCGATTATGCGGCGTGGGGGAAGCGGTAAACCAACCCCTACATTGCATGCCCGATCCCCCCCGCAACTGCATCGATTAACGCCGCCAGGTCTGATGCCGACTTAATAATCGATTTTATCCCTTGACGGTATTCCCCATTTTACTATTCCAGTATTCCCTGAATTCCTTCGCATATTTTTCGATCCACTGAAGGCATATTTCATTCATGGACATGCTTTCGAGCGGGTCTCTTTTCATTTTTTCGCCTAGAAACCATTTGTATTTCATGATCTCTTCAAGTTCGGCAAAAAGGCATGTGCGGAACTCCTCTTCATACTCGCGCATATTCCCCTCAGGTGTTGTTTCCATAGACGTCTTCCCCTTATATGCTGAAGTGCAGTTCGTAATCAGTGAGGAAAAATACAATCTTCCAACCTTGAATCATTAAAACTTGAACTTATAACTACCGCCCCGGAATAGAAAACATCCATCAATGGGTTTAAAGGTTGAATTTCCGCCCCGAAATAGAATGCGCCGGCATTGCACCGGCGCCTTCCGCTTCACCCAAATTGCTGCAAGAGGGCCTTGCAGGTAGGATAGTAATTGCTGGTGATAATAATATATCCAATTTAATCCGGTGCGGCAAATTTTTTTTCTTTTTCTAAAAAAAATTATTGCCCCGTCCGGATGAGCTTTTTCGCTCTCCTGATTTGTGCCTTAACGCTCGTCCTGCCGGTGCCTCCACGAACATTTCTTCCCGCAATGGCACCTTCCCAGGAAAAAAGCTTCATCGCATCATCGCTGAAAAGGTCGGAAAAACCGCGCAGTTCATCCACGGTAAGGGAGGTAAGTGCAATATTCCGTTCAATGCAATGGCCGACGATCCGCCCGGTCGTCTGGTGCGCCTGCCGGAAGGGCATCCCTTTGCGCACCAGATAGTCGGCAAGGTCGGTCGCGAGGAGGAACGGATGGAGGTCGGTCGTGATGCGCTCTTTCCTGATCGAGAGGGTTGCGATCACCCGGGTAAACACCTGCAGCGCCATTTCCATTTGTGCCACACTGTCGAAGAGCGGTTCCTTGTCTTCCTGAAGATCTTTGTAGTATGCAAGACCGACGCCTTTAAGTGTCGCGGCCATCCGGGCATAGTTTCCGATAAAACGGCCGCATTTCCCCCGGATAAGTTCAAGGGAGTCCGGATTCTTCTTCTGCGGCATCATGCTCGAACCGGTCGACCAGGCATCATCAACTTCGACGAAGCCGAACTCATGAGAAGAAAAAATGATGAGGTCCTCAGCATACCGGCTCATGCCGATGCCGAGTGAAGCGCAGGCCGCAAGTGCTTCGAGGACGTAGTCGCGGGACGCAACGGCGTCGATACTGTTGTCGCTTACGTTCGTAAAGCCGAGCGTTTCGGCGAGCCGGACGCGGTCGATGTCGAATCCGCTTCCGGCAATCGCTCCGCTGCCGAGCGGCAGCATGTCGGCCGCGACAACGGCGTTCGTAATGCGTCCCTTGTCGCGTTCAAGCAGGAAGAAAAACGAAAGCCAGTAGTGTGCAAGCAGGATCGGCTGCGCCTGCTGAAGATGCGTAAAACCGGGCATGATCACGTCGCCGTCGGTTTCAGCCCGCGCAACGAGCGCCCGCTGCAGTTCCGTCACTTCATTTTGTAAATCGATCAGCCGCTTCCTGACGAAGAGCCGCAGGTCGGTGGCCGCCTGATCGTTGCGCGACCGTCCGGTATGCAGGCGCGCTCCCGCGTCGCCGACCCGTTCGGAGAGCAACCGCTCGATCGCCATGTGGATATCTTCATCATGCGGGGAAAAAGTGACTTTTCTTCTGTGGTAATCCTTCCCGATGGCGGCAAGCGCCGCCTGCACCGTCTCGGATTCCTTTCGGGTAAAAATCCCGATCCGTTCGAGTGCTCCCGCCCAGGCGATGCTGCCGGCGATGTCCTCATCGATCAGTGCCTGATCAAAGAAGAGTGAATTCTGGAACCGCTCCATAAGCGAGTCCGAGGGTTTCGTAAACCGTCCATCCCACATTTTCATAGGGCGATTCCTTTCACTTTCATCTGCAGGCTCACCTTGCCGTTCCATTCATTCCGGTCGATGGTATAAGCGACCGAGAGCGTTGAAGCATCCTTGACTTCACGGTAACGGTCACCGAAATTGAAACCGATGGCGTCCATGACGATACCGTCGCCGAGGAGCGACATCTTCAGATGCGTGCTGCCCACGAGCCGTGGTGCCGCACGATGCCGCACATCGCGGGCCAGAAACACCGGACGCATGTTCCCGGGTCCGAACGGCTCCATCTGCTTGATGATCCGGAAAAATTTCGGGGTCAGGGCGGGAATGCCCGCTTCGGCGTCGGCCATGATCACCGGAATAAAATCATCGGGGACCGTCATGGCGCCCACTACCTCGTTAAACCGCTCACGGAACGGTCCGATCGCCCCGGTTTTTATCGTCATTCCGGCCGCCGCGGCATGGCCGCCGTACCCTTCGAGCAGGTCGGCGCACTTGTTAAGCGCTTCGAGCAGGTGAAGCGACGGGATGCTCCTTCCCGATCCCCGCGCGTAGCCGCCGGGACCGACGGCGAACAGGATTGCCGGCCGGTGGTACCGTTCGACGATCTTCGAGGCGACGATTCCGATCACGCCCGCATGCCAGTTTTCGCTTCCGGCGACAAGACCGGCGTCGCGTGCGGGATCGGCATTCGTTTCGAACCAGGCATAGGCTTCTTCGGCAACGGCCCGGTCAAGCTCACGGCGCTCGAGGTTCGCGTCGCGCAACTGTGAAGCGAATCTCCGCGCCTGTGAGTCGTCGTCGGTCAACAGCAGCTCGGCGCCCGCGCGGGGATCCCCCAGCCGCCCGACGGCGTTGATGCAGGGCGCAAGCTGGAAAACGACCTGCGACGTCGAAAGCGGTTTGCCGGCAAGCCCCTGCCGGGCCATGAGCGCCCGCAGTCCGCGATTGACGGTTGTGGTCATCTGTTCAAAACCGAGGCGTGCGATCACCCGGTTTTCCCGGGTCATGGGGACAATATCCGCGGCGGTACCTAGTGCCGCCAGGTCAAGATAGGGCCGCCAGAGTTCCTCCCCCCGCTTCAGATGTATCGCGAGCGCCTGGCAGAGCTTGAGCGCGACACCGACGCCCGCAAGATACCGATAGGGATAGACGCACTGCGGATTCTTCGGATCGAGAATCGCGAACGCGGCCGGAGGCTCGTGATGGAACTCGTGATGATCGGTGACGATGCAATCGATGCCGAGGCATGCGGCGACCGCCACTTCGTCACGGGAACTGATCCCGCAGTCAACGGTAATAAGGAGCGTCGCGCCGCTTTGCGCGATCTTCCGCACCCCTTCCTCGGAAAGGCCGTACCCTTCGATGAGACGGTTTGGAAGGTAATAGTCGCACTGTGCGCCGAGCTGCCGGAGCACGCGCAGCATGATCACCGTCGCCGTTATACCGTCCACGTCGTAATCGCCGTAGACGACGATCTTCTCACGCGCATCGAGTGCCTTGACAATACGGATAACCGCCCGTTCCATATGCGAAAACAGAAACGGGTCGTTGAACTGTTCGATCGACGGTCTGAAAAAGGCCCTGCACTCATCAAATGAAACAAGGTTTCGCGCACTGAGCACCCGTGCGACGGCGGAAGGGATCGAAAGTTCCGCGGCAAGACGGGCGGTGGCCGCGTCGTCGGCCTGCCGCAGGGCGATCCGTTCCCGTACAGGGGGAAATCCGCTCATGCGACCCGTGCTCCCGATGTTCCCTGCCGTTCCGGGGAAACCACGACCAGCGATCCGTCGGCGTTCTTCGCGGCCAGCACCATCCCCTGCGACACTTCACCGCAAAGTTTTGCCGGCTTGAGGTTCGCCACAACGACGATCTGTTTACCCACGATACTTTCAGGCGTATAATGAACGGCGATGCCCGCGACGATCTGCCGCTTTTCGGCGCCGAGCTCAATCTGGAGCCTGAGCAGTTTCTTTGATTTGGGGACCGGTTCCGCCGCGACGACGTCGGCGACCTTGAGCTGTACCTTGCCGAAGGTGTCGATGTCGATCAGGTCGTCGGGTGCGGAGGCGTCTTCGGCCGCCGGGGATTCATTTACCGATGCGCCGAAGAGCGGTTCAAGGTCGGCGGTTTCGAGCGGCCGGACCAGTTTTTCCGTCGGTCCCATTTTGATGTTCCGTAAAGAAAAGGCGTAGTCGTTCCACGCCAGGGTCATCCCCAGTTTACGTTCGATGCGGCCGCTGAGGGCGGGAACGACCGGTTTGAGGAACACGGCGAGCGCTTTCATAAGATTGACACAGGTGACCATGACCACGGCGGCATTCTGCGGGGCGGATTTGACAAGCTCCCACGGTTTGCCGTCCTGATAATATTTGTTCCCCCGGTTACCGAGCGCATGGATGCGTTCGACGGCGAGCTTGTATTCACCCCGGTCGAAATGGCCTTCGATCGCCGCTGCGGCGGCCTCCACCTCGGCGGCGATCGCTTCATCCCAGGGGGCGTCGGGCACCATGCCCCCAAACGACCGGTCGCAGAAGACCGCGGTCCGGTGGTGCAGGTTCCCGATGTTGTTCGCAAGGGTCGTGTTGACGCGGCTCATCAGCTCTTCCGCGTTCAGATCGAGATCGCCCGCATTCGGCATCAGCTTTGACCCGTAATAAAACCGCAGGAATTCAGCAGCCTGCGGATGTCTGATTTTTTCGAGATAGTCGCGCGCGTGAATGAAGGTTCCGCGCGATTTCGACATCTTCTCCCCCTTGACGTTGATAAAGCCGTGGATGAAAAAACGGCCGGGGAGCTTGAATGAGGAGCTTTTAAGCATGACGGGCCAGAAGAGCGTGTGGAAGTAGACGATATCTTTACCGATGAAATGAACTACTTCGGTGTCGCATTGGGGCGACCAGTAATCGCCGATGGCGCGGCCCGTTTCGTTGCACCACCGATCGGTGGAGGAGATGTAACCGATGGGGGCGTCGAGCCAGACGTAAAAATATTTATCCTTCGTGCCGGGGATTGCGAATCCGAAATAGGGGCCGTCACGCGAGATGCACCACTCCCGCAGCCCCTCGTTGATCCAGGTGGTGACGAAATTACGCATGTCGTCCTGGAGCACCCCTTCGCGGTTGATGTATTCCCGCAGGAACGTTTCACATTTACCGAGTTGTACGTAGAAATGGGTCGAACGGCGCATCACCGGTACGCCGTTGCAGATGACACAGCGCGGTTCGACGATTTCGGTCGGATCGTAGGTGGCGCCGCATGCCTCGCAGACGTCGCCGTACTGCTTTTGCGCGCCGCACTGCGGACAGGCGCCGGTGATGAACCGGTCGGGCAGAAACCTGCGGTCATGCTCGCAGTAATACTGGTCGATCTCCTTCTCGATAATGAGGCCGTCTTTAATCAGATTATTATAAATCAATTCCGCGTATCGCCGGTTCTCCGGCGAGTTCGTCGTATAAAAGATATCGAAGCCGATGGCGAACCCGGCGTAATCGCGGCGATGGCTCTCGTACGCCTCGGCAATAAGCGTCTCGGGGGTGATCCCCCGCTTGAGCGCCGACAGTTCGATGGGAGTGCCGTGGGTGTCGTCGGCGCAGACAAATACCGCTTCGTGTCCTCGCAGCCGTTGAAACCGCACGAAAATGTCGGTTTGGACCGCTTCCAGCACATGCCCGAGGTGGATGTCGCCATTTGCATAGGGCAAAGCCATGGTCACCAGGAACCGCTTTTTAAGCGACATACTCGACCGTTCCTTTCTTAATTTCCTCCGGGGTAAGCCACTCCTGGCCGTTGTCGTGGAAACAAATCAGCCCCTTGCCCTCGAAAATATTGATATAATTCAAAACGCCCTTTTTCTCCCCGATGGTAATCTGGCTGCCGACGGGCGGAAATTCTTTGAAACTATCAACATATATATCATCCTCATACCGCAGGCAGCAGAGCAGCCTTCCGCAATTACCCGATATCTTCGACGGGTTGAGGGCAAGCTGCTGGTTTTTCGCCATCTGCGTGGTGATCTGTTCGAACTCGTTGAGAAATGCGCTGCAGCACTGTTTGCGGCCGCAGATCCCGCACCCGCTGATCCGCTTGGCCTCGTCGCGCACGCCGATCTGCCGCAGCTCGATCCTCGTGCGGTACACGGAGGCCAGATCCTTGACAAGTTCCCTGAAATCGACCCGCTGCGCGGCGGTAAAGTAGAAGATGAGCTTGCTTCCGTCGAACTGAAGCTCCACGTCGACCAGTTTCATATCGAGGTTGTAATGTTTGATCTTCTCCTTGCATACGTCGAACGCCGTTCGTTCCTTCTCCTTGTTCTTCTCGTGCATGGCGAGATCTTCCGCGACCGCCTTGCGGATGATGCTCCGCGTCTCGCCCTTGCCCCTTTTCAGCCTTACCAGCGATCCGACGAGCGATACCTTGCCGAGGTCCTGGCCGCGCTCCGCCTCCACGACGACGGAGTCGCCCTCCGCTATATCAAGTTCATTGCGGTTACGGTAGATCGCACGCCGCTCGCCCTTGAAAACAACCTCAACGACCTTGCTGTTTTTGCTCATTGTAAAACTCCATGACCGATAATGCGAAATTGTTCAGTACCAGCGCGATATTCGCTCTCGCCCTGATCCTGCCGATAGCCGTCTCGCAGTAATGCGCCAGCAGGTCCGCCGCATGGGGGGTCGTGACCTGCGTAAGCGTACCCGACAGGGAGCTATCGCCAATAATATAGTTTTCAGTACCGTCAATTTTCGTAAAAAAAGCATTCCTTATGCCGTACATCAACTGCATGAAAAGGTTTTCATGCCTGCCGTAATCCGCCGAAGCGCTGAGTTCGTCGATTTTGTTGAACAGCGCAAGCCGGTCCTCTCCGATGATCAGACGCCAGAATTCCAGCGCATCCCGCAGGGCCGACGTATCGACATGCTGCAACAGCGATTGTGCGCGGCCGAGGGACCCGACGTGTACCACCGCATCAAGCCGGGCATCATCGGGAGACAGCGAGCAACGGGAAACAAGTTCCGCCCTGATCGTATCGGGCGGAAGCGCCGCAAAACGGAGAAGCTGGCAGCGCGATACGATGGTCGGCAGTACGGCGTGCGGCCGGTCGGTGCAGAGAAGCAGCAGCGTATCCGGCGGCGGTTCCTCGAGTGTTTTAAGCATTGTGTTGGCCGACTCCTGTTGCATGACGTCAATGCCGTCGAGAATGACGATGTTTTTTCCCTTTTCAACGGCGCCCCGCCTGACGGAATGGGTTATTTCACGTATCCAGTCAACCGGTATGGTGGGAAGTGTTGAAAATTCAGGCATGAGGTAGGGGTCTTCAATCCTTTCCCTCACCCGGGCCGCGAACTCTTCCCATCCGGCTTCGGTAATTTTCCCGTCGGTCGATTTATGCTCCTTCTGCAGTGCAAGCGGCATCACGACATGAAAATCAGGGTGCGAATACGAGCGTACTCTTCTGCAGTTGCCGCAGGAGTAACAGGGCCGCGCCGCTTCGTGACCGCAGAGCAGGGCCATTGAGAATTCAAGCGCGGCGGCAAAGGTCCCCGTTCCCGCATCGCCGCAGAGAAGATAGGCGTGTCCGATCGTGTTGTTTAAAAAAACCGACGAAAAGACCTCTTTGATACGCTCCTGGCCTATAAGTCTTTTCCATTGCAGCATGGCCATATTACCGCTTCTCCAGCCATTCGACGGGATTGAGCGCCTCCGCCGATTTACGGATTTCAAAATGGAGTTTCGCGTCGCCGGGCGATCGGGGGTCGCCCACCCGCCCGAGAACCGCATCCATGACGACCTTCTGATCGAGCTTGACGTCGATCGTGTGCAGTTGTGCGTAGATCGAAAGATAGCCGCCGACATGGTCGACGATCACCATTTTTCCCAGTCCGCGCATCGAACCGGTATGGATGACGGTCCCGGCGGCGATGCAGCGGACGGCGTCCCCTGCGTCCGCCTCGATATCGACCCCATTGTTCATGATAATCGTCCGGTACTCGGGATGGACGACCTTCCCGAACCTGCCGACGACCGGGCCCTCAAGGGGCCACGGCAGGGTGCCCTTGCTTTTTTCAAAAGTGGCCACGATCTTGCGCGAAACGCTCGCGCGCGCCTTTTTCCGCTTTCTTTCCAGGAGCCTGACCATGGCGGTAAGTTCCTTCTGTGAAGCTTCGAGTTCCTTGACCATCGCCTCCCAGCCCTCCTTTTTCCGCCGTACGTCGGAGAGCATTTTTTTCCGCTGCCGTTCCTCGGCGACGAGCTCCCCGCGTTCGGTCTCCTTGGCCGCGCGCAACGACGACAGATGAACACGTTCCTCCTGCTGCACCCGTTTCTTCGCGTCGATGGCGCGGCGGGCCGTCTCGATCTTTCCGACGAGATTGCGGTCGTAACGGTTGAGCTCTTCAAGGTAGCGTACCCTGTTGACCGCATCAAGCGGGCTCCCCGCGGCGAATACCATGAGCAGTGAATTCGACGGCCCGTTCATATAGGCCCGCCGCAACCGTTGACGCATGATTTTCTGCCGCGATTCGAGCTGACGCCCGGCGATCACCAGCGAGTCGCTCAGCCGTTGAATAATCGCCTCCACCGTATCGATCCGCGCGGAGAGCATCTCGAGGTAGGAACGCGAAATTGATATGTTTTTTTCAACCTGTTCCAGTTGTGTAAGATAGGTGCCCTCTTCCTGCTGCAATGCCTTGAGTTTCGCTCTTCCCTTCTCGAGTCCGGCGCGGACCTCATCAAGCCGCTTCGTACTGCGCTTGATCTCCAGGTCGTAATGTGAAACCGATTTCAACGGGGTTTCACCGCCGCGCACACCGGTTGAAGCGGCGACGACGCACCCGATGATGATTACACGAGAAACTTTCGTACCGCGCCCGCGCTTCCCATCCACCCGTAAACCACCCCCACCAGAACGATAAATATCGGCAGCGACCACGACGGAAGCGAATGCGGCCCCCAGGCTATCGGGAAATGCGCCAATGACAGGCGTAAAATACCTGTCGCCGCAACACAGAGTAGTCCTCCGATGATTCCCTGAAGTATTCCTTCGAGTAAAAAGGGCATCTTTATGAACAATGCCGTGGCGCCGACAACCTGCATGTGTGCGATAAGTTCCTTACGGGCATAGATTGTCAGTCTGATCGTATTGGAAATCATGAAATAGAGAATAAAATTCATGATAACGGCGACAATGATTACGATAATCCCGAAGCCGACCCTGAACCGTTCAACCAGGTCGATCCACTCCCGTGAATAACGCACACTCTCGATCTCGGGGTAGTGTCCGATGATATCGGTGAGTTTCCCGGCAGTCTCCTGCGATCGGGCATCGTCGGCCAGGTAGATCTCCAGCGACGCCGGCAGGGGATTGTCGTCCACCGCTTCGAGCATCGAGGTTCCGTAGAGACTCGAAAAACGTTTCCATGCACTATCCTTATCGACGAGAACCGCACGGCGCACCGACGGCTGCCCGCGCACCCTTTTGAGGAGGTCCGCGGTGACGCTGTCATTTCCCGCCGTTTCATCTTTGATATACGCCGCCATATCCGCCTGATCGATGCCTTTACGGAGGATCGAATCGACATTCAGCAAGGCGACGGCGATGATGCTCATTAAAAAGAGCGACGCCGCGATTGAAATGATGGAAACGAAAGTCATCAGCTTTGCCTGATAAAAGCCCCAGACCGCCTCCTTGAAAAAGAATAGTATCGTTCCCATCGTAAAAATAAACCTCTATTTCTCACCGTGCATCCGTTGCGCCGCGGGTTCAAAAGAATCAGGTCGCCCGTTATGCACGGGTCCTCACGCATCCGCCGGATATGGTTCACGCACCGCCTGATCAAGCCGGAGTAGGTGATGCAAAAGGAGGGTATATACAACCGACGCGCCGACGGAACCGGGCAGGTTTACTGCACGCGCACGAAACCGCTTTCGGTGATTTTATACACTGCGCACTCGTTGTTGGCCCGTCGTCCCTCTTCGAATGAGACAATACCCGAAATTCCGTGAAACCGGTCGGTCCTTGCCAGTACTTCACGGATGCGTTTGGGATCGTCGCCGCCGGTTTCCCTGATTGCTTTCATGACAAGGGTTGCGGCATCATATCCGAGCGCCGCAACGCGGTCGGGTTCGGTATTATACCTTTTTTTGTATGCTTTTACAAAATCTCCCCACTCCTTGCCGGACTGGTCAAGCTCAAAACTGGTCGAAATAACGGCATTGAACACATAGCGTTTGCCGTCCTTAAGCACCTTCGGCTGGTGCCAGCCGCTCGATCCGAGGATCTGTGTGCGGATACGGTGAAACATCACCTGCGGAGCGAGCATGACCACATCCTCCGCGTCCCCCGGTATGAAAAGCCCTCCTACCGCGAGAGTCGAATCGGAATACAGAATACTGTCACGACGGGTTATCACCCCTCTGAAATCGGTTCCCCGTTCGGTTGAGAGCCTTTCAAGATGCCTTGTCAACAGCTTTTTACGAATATTCTGAAACTGCTCGCGGTAGTCGTTCGCACCCTCTTCATAATACTCTTCAGCCAAAAGCTCGAGGTTCCGCTTCTTCAACTCTTCTTTAAAGCTGGCGGCAAGGATCCGGCCGTATGCCGTCCGCGGCGCCAGAATGACAAATTCCTTGATGGAAAGGTTCTCGATGGCATACCGGGCGATCTTTCTCCCGAGTACTCCGATCGTCACGTTCATCTGGAAAACATTCTCCCCCATATCCGCAATACCCTCATCGGTGGCGGTCGGAGAGATCATGACGTTAGGCTTGTCGATCAGCATCGCCGCCGTCACGGTGGCGGTCTGGCTGAGCACCGGCCCGATAATGACCGATACCTTGTGCTCATCGAGAAGCTCTCTGGTTTTCTGCGCGGTGGTCATCATGTTTCCCCGCGTATCGAGCACCACGCATTTGACGGTCTGCCCGTTCTGCGGCTGCAAACGGCTGATCGCAAGCTGGGCTCCCTGAACGACCTGTTTGCCGATCTCCTCCTCCTCCCCGGATATCGGTGCAAGAAGCCCGATCTGCAGGGTGCCCTTCTTCGCTTCCTGCGCGCGCGTAATCCATTCCCGCAGTACGACGCCATATCTGGAACGGGGATACGCCTGCCGGAACCCATCGGCGCAAGTTACGGCCTTGGCAAACTGCCCGAGGGTGATCAGCTTTTCTATCTCATAAAATTTCATGATCTCCACGAGCCTTCGATGAATGTCCCGCGCATCGAGTTCGGAAAACTCCTCGGAGGCCATGTGCATGCATATCTTTTCCGTATTGAGGATCACGAGGGAATCAAGCGTGTACGATACCCCCGTTTTGAGCGCCATTGAAAACGCCGTAATCGCTCCCGGGTATTTTTCCTCTCTGGCAAGAGCAATCCCTTCGATATACCAGAGCCGCGGGATAAAGGGCGACTGTGGGTATTTCGTCCGGTACATGGAAATGAGGCGGTGCGCGGAAACGAATTCGCCCCTCCGCACAAGCGCCTCGGTAACCAGGGGTACCAGTTGTTCGGTCTGTTCTTCTTTCCCGTGCTTTCGCAGATGATCGCGGATCACGAGGATCGTCGAATCGTATTTGCCGTATTCATAGAGACGTATCGATTTTTGGAGGGTCGTGACCGCTCCCTCAACCGGATGAACCGGCGCCTGAAAGCAGACAAAAGCAAGCATCAACGCACAACGCGTTTGCATCATAGACCGTTACTCCAGAAAATAGTTGCCGAATTCAATGGTATCGATCGAGCGGATACGTCGACGCAACCGCGCCGTTGCCGACAATGTTCCGGCATTGACACGGTCGAGCACCCGGTCGTCGATAAATATATCAACCCCGCACCGCAACGCGAGAGCAATTGCATCACACGGCCGGCAGTCGATAAGGCAGATGCCGGATGAAGACCCGACCTGTATTCTTGCCTGAAGGCTCTGTTCAACCATATCACCGATGACGATCCTCTGGAGGCTGCCGCCGAGTTGCTCCATGACCAGTTTCACCAGGTCGATAGTAAGCGGCTTATCAGGCACGACCTCCAGTGATTCGATGGCAATCGCGCTCGCTTCAAGCGGTCCGACCGGCACCGGCAGCGTCCGGTCGCCATTAACCTCCTTGAGAATAATAACCGGGGTATTACGGCTCGTGTCCAGAGCAAATGACGTAATTTCAGCCTGAATCAGCATGGCTCCTCCCAATAAAAATAAAGATCGCGCTCCCCTTGCCGCGAAACAGTAAAAATACTCTCGCTCGTTTTACAGAACCAAACATTGATGCGAGGGAGGGGAAGAGACAGGGAAAACATCAGCGGCGTTTTGATACCACGGGGGATATTCCCCCACCGGCATGGGCCGGCCGGCTGCACCAGCGGGAAGACGACAGATTATCGTTTCGAAGCCCTCGCAACGTTCCCCGAAGACGTCGCAATGTTCCTCAGAGACAGTTGGAGATGGAGTGGTGGAGGTATGGGGAAAGAGATCGGGGGCGGAGTTCGGGACCGGATAGGTACTTCGCCTCACGCCGCCCGTTCTTCATCTCCCTCCCCCTCTCCACACGTGGAGAGGGGGTCGGGGGGTGAGGCGGGAATGCGTCGAATATAAGACCAATCATTAACCGGAAGCGGCGTCGCGTGCCAAAAAGGAGCAGAACGCCGAAGTTCCGGTGTCCGGGTAACGGCTGCAAAGGCAACCGGGTGATACGGGGGCGCGTGGTTTGCGCCCCCGTGTTATTTTTCGGATGATACTGCGGGCGGGTAATGGGGGATGATGAACATTCCGCCCCGTGAGAAAAGTAACCATCAGCGGTTATGTGCTGCGTTCTTAAATTCACTTGGCCCGCAGGCGGTACCCGTCGGGCACGTTACATAACCGCGGCGCCATCGTCAATTCACTTGTCGACATCAAACAAGCCGGCACAAACTGCCCGATATTCGTTACGTCATTAACAACAACGGCCATCCTTGACCGGAGAAAGAGAGTGAACGTATGAAGGGTTTGGAATTATCAAAGCGATATTACCACGATTGCATCAAATCAATCATTGAAAAAGACATCCCGGAGATTTCTCAAAAGTATGCCGCGGGTCTTATCGGGCCATGTTCCGAGGTTCTTGGAAATGATGATGAATTTTCAAGGGATTATATGTGGGGTCCCCGGTGTTATTTATTTCTGGGAGATGTCGACCACGAGAAATATGCATTATCTGTCGATACCGCGCTGAATCACGAATTGCCTCCTGATTTCCTCGGCTGCCCGACGCGTTTTGAAATGAGCGGCAATGGAGGCATGCCTTCGAAGTCCGGTACGGGGTTTCATCAGGTTTGCATCACCACCCCTGAAAGGTTTATTGAATTATCTTTAGGCATTAAAGCATTGCCCGCTTCGGATTTTCAATGGCTGTTCTTATCCGAACAGAGGCTTTTGGAACTTGTACGCGGAGAAATTTTCGACGATTTTACCGGGGAGATATCGCATCTTCGGCAATCGTTCGCTTACTTTCCTGACAATGTATGGAAATATAGAATCGCTTATAATCTGGAAAGTCTGGGGTGGGAAGATGATCTGATTTATTTGTGCGGAGTTCGCGACGACCGCATTTCAATGAATGTGAATGCTTGTAAAACCGTTGAAAAACTCATGCGATTAGTTTTTCTTCTCAATAAAAGATATGCTCCCTTATCGCCTAAATGGCTGCAGAGGGAGTTTCGCAAACTCCCGGAAATCGCGCCCCAAATTGAAGGCGAATTATTATGTATCCTTGAGGCGGAAGATTATCACGATAAAGTCGATGCGTTGAATTTCATTTATGAAACGATTCTTACCTGGATGAAGAGTGAAGATTTGTGCGACAGCTATGCACGACAAATCAGGGTTAATGTTTCGGGTGTGAGAATTGATATTCAAAAATCGGCAAAAGATGTTTTTCGAAGTATTTCCGGAGAGCTCGCACAAAAAGCAATCGGCGGAATTCCGATCGGTGCGGTAGACCAGTGGATGATAAATGAGGATTTTATTATGAGTGCGGACCACATGAATTCATTTACCTCTGTCTACAATCCTGAAAGAACCGAAAGAAACAGGCCGGGTGATTTATTCATTGTCCCGCCTCTTTGAAAGACGGTTATCAGCGGTTTCATGATTGTCTGCACGGTTGCCGGTATATCGGGGTCGGAATCGGAATGCGGGCCATGGACAGCCGGATTTTCTTGAAATTCCCTCCTTTCCCGGCTATACTTAAAGCACAACCTTTTCCCGGGAGTACTATGAACATTTCTTCCGATGCTGCGATTTCCGGCGTTCAAACGGCGCTTTTCCGTCATGATGTTTCAGCGAACGATGTGGCCAACATCAACACTCCCGGCTACAGGCAGGTGACTCCGCTTCAGACCGACAGGGTTCCGGCCGGCGCCGGGATTTCAGGTCTGGCGCGCACACCGAACGACAGCGTGGAGCTGTCGAACACCGATCCGGCGACCGAGGCGGTCGAGCAAAAGACAAACAAGGCCACACTCAGTGCCAATCTTGCCGTGATAAAAGCACAGGATAAAATGACCGGAGAGGTCCTCGACCTGTTCGCGTAACGACCCCCGCCCCAGCACCCCAGCCGAAAAGTATTACACTAAATTGCTAAATCGCCACTTCAACCACTCCATCACCATCTGAAACGATTCAGCGACCAATGAAACGACGAAACGGCTAATGAAACGACGAAACGGCTAATGAAACGACGAAACGGCTAATGAAA
>JAFGIW010000208.1 GCA_016929415.1 Chitinispirillaceae bacterium
ACGCTCGACCCGGTGGCGCAGGACTCCTCGGAACGCAGTTGCGGACGCCAGATAAAAAGCCTTCAGGAACGGCTCAACCGGCTCTTTCTCGACAGCACCCATGCGGAGCGGCAGCTGAAAATAAAGCGCGACTTTTTTGTCAACCACTTCGATTCGGTGTATGCGGCGAACAAAGAACAATTCAAGGACCTTCCCGATTCGATGAAGCTCCGCCGGGCGCAGATCTCGGTCATCGCGCTCGATGTGGCCACCGGCGCGATCCGCGTGCTCATCGGCGGCAGGAACTTTGCTGAAAGTAAATTCAATCGCGCGCTTTCGGCGCGGCGCCAGCCGGGAAGCGCCTTCAAGCCGTTCGTTTACACCGCGGCGATGGAAAACGGCTTTTCACCCGCGACCGTGGTGCTCGACCAGCCGATCACGCTCATGACTCCCGACGGTGAGTGGCGGCCCCAGAATTACGACAAGGTCTTCAACGGCCCGATAACGGTACGCAAAGCGCTGGCGAGATCGGTCAACCTCGTGGCGATACAGATCATCAACAAGGTCGGTCCGCGGGTGGTGATCGAATACGCCCGCCGCATGGGGCTCAAGCACGCAATGAATCCCGTGCCGGCGCTTGCGATCGGCGCCTGCGAAGCGACCCCCATGGAAATGGCCTCCGCCTACTCGGCGTTCGCCAACCACGGTATCCGCGCCACACCCTACTGCGTTGAAAAAATAATCGACAAAAACGGCCGCGTTCTGGAAACCCATACGCCGCAGGAGGAAGAGGTTCTCTCCGCTGCAACCGCGTATATAATGGTTTCGCTCATGCGCACGGTTGTCTGCTGCGGCACCGGCGCCTCAATCCCGGGTATGGGCTTCACCCGTCCGGCAGCGGGAAAAACAGGGACCACCAACGACTATTCCGATGCTTGGTTCATCGGATTTACGCCGCAGATCGCCTGCGCCGTCTGGACCGGCGTCGATGAACGCCGGTCGCTCGGTCATGGCGTTACCGGCTCCCTTGCCGCGATTCCCGTATGGGTGAGAACCATGACTCCGCTGCACCGCACTATAAAACCGACTGATTTCAAAATGCCCGAAAGAGGAATCAAGACCGAAATGATCTGCACCGAGTCGCATCTTCTGGCGACACCGCAGTGCCCGAAAACGGTCATGGAAATATTCCTTACCGAATCGGTAATCGACACCTGTGATATCCACGGCAGCCGCAAAAACAGCAGTAACAGCAATATCATGCGCATTTTCAGCGCACCCGGATCGCAAAAACCCAAGAGTGATCAAAAAAAGAAACGTCCATTGATGTTCTGAAGCGGTCGCTTCTGCAGGCGGGGGGTCACCCTCGAGCGGTACCCGATCCGTGCCGGACAAATCCACCCCGCGTTTAGAAACTCTGGCGTTCGATTTTCCGTTCGGTCGCCTTTACACTCTGTTGCGCCGAATCCTTTTCCGGTTTAACGGGCGGCATCGTTCCGGTCAGGGCGAAATAATCGGAATCACCGATGGAGTGGTGCAGATAGAGGTTCTGGGCGATGACGGCCAGCCGTTTTCCCATATAAATCGATTTGGTATGGTACGGCGTGAGCGTGGAAGGTTTGGCGAGGACTGCTGCAAGTCGTGCGGCTTCGTTACGCGAGAGTTTCTTTGCACTCTTCTTATAGTAAAACTGCGCCGCGGCTTCACATCCGAAGATGTTCCTTCCCCACTGCGCATAATTCATGTAGAGTTCGAGAATGCGATCTTTTCCAAGGTAACGCTCCATTAAAACAGCATAAAGCAGCTCTTTGATTTTACGGTCGAAGGTACGTTCACTTGTAAGAAAGAGATTTTTCGCCATCTGCTGGGTGAGCGTGCTTGCGCCATGTATGTTTTTACCCAGTGTACGGTTATACTCCGCTGCGGCAAGTATCGATGCCACATCAATTCCCGGATGCAGATAAAAACCGTCATCCTCAGCGGCGATGACCGCCTCGGTCAGATTGGGTGAAATCGAATCAAGGGGGATAAACGTATGAAGCAGCGTATCCGGGGTCAGTGAATCGGCAACAAGCCCGGAAAGACACTGCTCCATGAATTTCGTACGCTGCGGATTGAGCGTTTTATAGACAGCAACCTCCTGGATGGGCGCCCTGAAATACCGGTAACCCTTATAGAGCATAATTGTCCCGGCGATCGAAAAAGCCACCGCATAGGTAACAAACAGGCCGATAAGGGTATAGCCGATAATTTTCAAAACAATAAGGGTGATCCTGATAATTTTAAAAAACAGCTGCATGGTCGATTTAGTCTTTCGGAGCGATCGGGGATGATGGTTTTGAAATATAGCAAAGAAAGACCGGAAATGCAATTCCGGAAGCGGCATTCTCCTATAATAATTCCCCTTCACCTGGCGACAATCAGGCAATCAGTTATCAGGCAAAATCAGGTACGGGAATTCTCGCATTACATTTATTCAACGGCGAACTACTGTTCAGTATCCTTTCACTGCTGGAGATCCAGATCGGCGTTTTTATTTCCACCTCGATCCGATCGCGGACGGGACGACCTGTTGCCGCACGCTTTCCCGGTTCAACCCTTTTCATGAACTGCTCTTTATAGCCGACTTTACTACCTTTCATGATCTCTTTGCGATCTATTTTACTTTCGATATGGCTCATTCCGACGGGTGCATCATTCTTGCCGAGAAGCGTATCGCCGATGAACCGGCGCCGGTGAATCCGGCAAGCGATGCCAACAGTTCATCTTGCCGCATTCGATATCAATGTCGATGCCGATAGCGATTCCGATTTCGATTCTTTTTCCCTTTTCCAACCTCTTGTGCCCTCCACGTGAAAAAACTCCTTCCTTCTTCCTCCTTACGCCCCCCCCTCCCTCCCCAGAATTGCCTTACCCCCGATCTTCCGCTATATTATAATCTTATTATGGACAAACCCCTTTTCGATGTCGCCATCATCGGCGCCGGTGTCTGCGGGGCGGCGATTGCCCGGACGTTGAGCGCTTATCGGCTTGATATCGTTCTCCTCGAAAAAGAGGCTGATGTCGCCTTCGGAGTTTCGAAAGCGAATTCGGGCATCATCCACGGCGGGTTCCACCATCCCGCCGCGTCGCTCAAGGCGAAACTTGAAATCCAGGGGAACCTGATGTTCGAAAAACTGCATTACGAACTGGGGTTTCCCTTCAAACGGGTGGGGATTCTTGTCGTAGCGTTCTCCGAAGAAGAGATGAAAACCGTGACGCATCTTTTTACCCAGGGGGAACGGAACGGCGCCGCCGGGCTGGAGCTCTGCGGCGCCGAACGCATCCGGGCGCTCGAACCGAAGATCAACCATGATGCGGTGGGCGGGTTATACGCCCCCGGCGGCGGAATCATCGAACCGTACCGGTTCGTGTTTTCGCTTGTCGAATGCGCCGTCAACAACGGCTGCGTGCTCAAGACCGGTTTCGACGTTGCGGCGGTGCGGAAGCGGGGGGAGCATTTCATTCTCACAGCGCGCGGCGGCGAGGCGGTGAGCGCGCGCTTCGCCGTCAACGCGGTCGGGCTCCATGCCGACGCGGTTTCCGCGATGTTCGACGCCGAGCGGTTCACGATTATCCCCCGTATAGGTGAAGAGTACCTGCTCGACCGCGGCGCCGAAGCCTTTCCTCGTCATGTGCTCTTTCCGGTCCCGGCGAAAAATTCAAAGGGCATCCTGGTGATCCCCACCGTGGAGGGCACCACCATGGTCGGTCCGACCGCCGTCGAGGCGGGGGACAAGGAGGATGTGTCGACCTCGGCGGCGAACCTCGACGCCGTTTTCACCCATGCAAAGCACCTGATGCCGTCGGTATCGCGCCGCGACATCATCACCTCATTCGCCGGCATGCGGCCAGCGCTCGCAACGGGGGATTTCCACCTTGCCGTTTCCGAAAAGTCGCCGCGGCTCGTCCAGGTTGCCGGGATCCAGTCGCCGGGGCTCACCGCGTCGCCGGCGATCGGTGAGTATGTCAAGGAATTGCTCAAATCGTGTGGATGTTCGCTCACCGAGAAAGCGCATTTCAACCCGGCACTCACGAAAATTGAAACGATGCGGGAACGCACCCCTGAAGCTATGGACCGGCTGATCGCGAATGACCGCCGCTTCGGCAATATCGTCTGCCGCTGCGAAACCGTTTCCGAGGCGCAGATCGTCGAGGCCATCCGAAAAGGCCATACCACCCTTGACGGCATCAAATTCTATACGCGGTCGGGGATGGGGAGATGTCAAGGAGGGTTTTGCACCTACAAAATTCTCAAGATACTTGCACGCGAAACCGGCGGGAAGATGACGGAATTCACCAAACGGGGCAATGAAAGCTTCATCGTCACCGACACGCTTTCCGCCGCAGCGCCGGGCGGTGATGGCGGTACGCCATGATCGCCGCGAAAAAAATCGACGGCGTCGTCATCGGCGCCGGAGCCGCGGGCATGGCCGCGGCGGAGGTCATTGCGCAAAGCGGCCATTCCGTCGCGCTTATCGACCGTGAAGAACAGACCGGCGGAATCCTCCTGCAGTGCATCCACAACGGTTTCGGCCTGCACCATTTCGGAAGGGAACTTACCGGGCCGGAATACGCCGAAGAGTTCTCCGACAAGGTGCGGATGCTTCCCGTTGATCTCTTTCTGGAAACCACCGTGGTGGATATCGTTCCTCAACCGGGCTTCAACAGGGTGGTCACCTGCTCGGCTGTTCACGGCGTGACGGTATTCGATGCGGCAACGGTCGTGCTCGCCATGGGATGCCGGGAGCGCAACCGCGGCACTATCGGCATTGCCGGAACGAGGCCTTCGGGAGTCTTTACCGCCGGACTGGCGCAGCGGCTGCTCAATATCGAAGGGTATATCCCCGGCAGGCGGGCGGTGATCGTCGGATCGGGAGATATCGGACTGATCATGGCGCGCAGGCTGACCTGGGTCGGCTCCGA
>JAFGIW010000209.1 GCA_016929415.1 Chitinispirillaceae bacterium
GAATAAATTTGACTTGGTTGACGATCTTGGTGACATATGCCTGAGCAAACCGAGTTGGTTTTTTGCAAAAGGGGACATTGAATCCGCCTTTTGCATTGAAACGTATCATACCGTTAAAGCCTGCTCTATTTAAAAATAGAAAATCTAATGAATTTGGCTCTTCATTAAACCTTTTTCGAATTGTGTAATAATGTTCCCCTTCCGTCTTTTCTAAACGATCACCTTCATTTTGTAAGAATAACTTAACGATTGCTGGCGTCAATTTGCCAGATTGTAAATCAGAATAGAATCTAATCAGATGAGGGTTGCTGTCTGCAAAAATGGCATTGTCTGGACGGATATTAAAACCAACAACGCCAGAACCCATAAAAGGTTCAATCCATCTATCATACCGAACATTATTGGCAATATGCCGAATTTCATGAACAAGCTTTGACTTGATTCCTTGGCATTTAATAGGAGGAATAAATAATGTATCACTCATTATTTCCTCCGATTTTTTTGCCTGATTTTCGCGGGACTATTTTTGAGGCATCGCCTTTTCGATATTTGACGAAATCCGATAATGATGATATTTTGCTCGTTACTCCTCTCTTAACTTTAACAGTAATTTTCCGGTAATTAATCCAATATTCATCAAACCATTCTTCTCCTAATTTGGAAAACATTCCGTTTCCGGCTAAAATGTCCGGATAGTAGTTCTGATGCTGGGCTAAAACCAGTTTGTATGAATTATCTGCGGCAAATTTGAGTATGCCTGGAAAGAGATGTATTTCGAGTATCTTGGAAACGATTTTCGTGTCCGCAGAAATTGTATAAACATTCTTGAAAAGATCGATAAAGCCTTTTATTGTCCACTGCCCATCATCTGAAGAAATGGATTTCCCCATTGATTCAACAAAGTATCTCAGTGCGGTTTCAAATTGTTGTTTAGCTGACATTATTTTCCACTTATTTTTATTCGATCTCGGGCCGCAACGCATAGTTTTTGCCGTTTTACGTGCCGCTGCCATTAAAATACCTTTTGGCCCCTTCTTTTTTGTTTCTTTCTTCACTAAAAATCGCACCCGGTTTTTCCACAAATGGAGCGGGGGCCTAGGGGGGGCGACTCCGTGTGAAGGGGGGCATGTGGCTCCTCCTCTCCTATCGCCTTGTATCTCGCCTGTTGGCCATTAAGGCACGTCACGGCGGGCAAAGATTCTTGAGGGCCGTCCATTGAACGCCCTGCCATGCGCACAACCACCTTCCCTCCCCAATCCAGGCAATCCTTTAATCCCGTAAATCCCGGTTCGGACGTTTTATCTCCTGTTATTCCTACCGTATAAACTGCATGGAAGGCATTTTCATCCCGTCTAGTGGGGTCTGAAGGGCGTCTAGTCGCCAAAAAAACATGTCTAGCGGGGATAAGTAGTGTCTAGTCGAATGAAAAACGGTGTCTAGTGTGGGCTGAGTGCCGTCTAGTCGTCAAAAAATGATGTAATATTGGGAAAATTCGGTTTTAATTGGTCGACTAGACGGCTTTTTTCCCGGACTAGACGGCCTTCAGGCCCGCCGTGCCTCTTTCGGCGCGAATGCATTGAGAGCGGGCATCAACCGCTCCAGATCTGATTGGTCATCAGCCATAAGCCGCCCCTTTCCATGTGAGGTTTTAGAATTTACATTCACGACACCGCGCCGTGAATGCATGTTTTAAAGACACCGGTGAGTAATGCAAAGGGAGTGCCTAAAGCGGAAACTATGACAAAATGCCTTTTTCAGCCGAATTTAAGCACTTTCAGCCTCACTATGAGTCGCATTTTTACGACTCGACACTTTTTGTCGAAAAAATGCGACTCCTGTAAATTAATTACACGGTTGCGGTAACGTTACGAAAGAGTTTTTCAATTATAGTAGAGGTAATAATGTGATTCACAACGGTTTTCAGGCTGTATGAGCGTATCGTGATTTAATAATCGGCCTGTTTTTTAATTACATGAGTCGCAATTTTGCTACTGATAGGGGTATTTCCCGGGCATTTTCGGGGCAATTTGACACTTCATAATGAAAAACGGCCGCCGGAATGCTGTAATACCGGCCGGTCGACCCCGGCCCCGAAGGGGGGAGCGGGAGGAGGGAGGAAAGAATCGAAATCGAAAATGAGAAGCCCTTTGCTTCTATTCCCCCCTCTCTGACAGGAGAGGGGGCCGGGGGTGAGGTTAAAAGCAAAAAACAACCGCCGCTATCATATAATCCTTTACAATCCGATTCATTCAATTGAACCCGCTCGTTCGGCTTCTTTTCTCCATAGTTGGCCGCCTGTCGGCAGCCGGCATCCTCACCGCGCCGGCAGCCCCACCTCCCTGCCGGCGTACTGCTGCTCGAACAGGGAAACCGCCACCGCGTCGTCGACGCCGGCATGTTTCCAGACCGCACTGATCGCTCCGGCATCGACCTCTCCCCGGTAGACGATCGTCGCCGCAGCGTCGAGACAGACGATCTCCTCGGTCCGGTGGTTGTGGAACCGCCGCACGAGCGGTCCGTGCCAGCCGCGGTTTTCGTTGATCACCGGTTCCTTGCCGTAGAGTTCACCCGTCGGCCTGCGATTAATGCCGATAATGCGGGTCGGCCCGAGCTGCCCGCGCATGAGCGAAATGAAACTGCCGATTTCAGGCGCTTCCATGAAGTCCGCCGCGGTCCCTTCGAAAAAGTAAAGCACCACGTAGCGGTGCGCGCCGCACTCCCGGTAGAGTGAAACCGGGCAGGTTGCGGATGCGGTGAAATCATTCACCCATTTCCCGGTCATCGCCTCCGCCGGTTTTTCCTCCCCCTGTTTGATATCGCTGCAGAACAGTCGCAGGCCGTCGGGGGCAATGGTGTCGATCACGAACGACATGCCGCCGAGGGCGATCCTCCCCCGTGCGTGTTCATACAGTTCGCCGCTCCCTTCGCGGCTGTCAAACTTGCCGTCGTTGTTCCGGTCGATCCCCAGCACCACCGCCGACCTATCGGAATAATTGAGACCCCGGTGGTCCCACAGGAAGATTTTATATTTTGCCGAATCGACGACGGCTTCCCCGGCCGGGCCCGCGGGAGCGGCGCCGGCAATATCCACCGCGTTCCCGGCTGACTTCAGCACGACCGTTCCCAGCAGCGCATCATTGCGCCGGAAACGCAGGAGCGGCTGCCGGCGGTCCATGCTCCTGAGCTGAAGGTCGAGAAGACACCACGTGCTTCCGATACGGACGCTGTCGATGGTGCGGCAGGTACGCACCGTGCAGTCGGCGATCCCGGCTCCGCCGCTTTCACCGGGACCGGCAAAGGGCTGCGGCTGCTCGTTGCCGAGGTCCCGGTTGCCGTCGCGGTCGAGGTAATAATAGATTCCCTCCGTCAAAAGTAAGCCTTCACCTTCCAGAACACGGTAATCCCTGACAGGCACCACGGCGAAGGCGATCGATGATCCGCCCGCCGGAATCGTCGTATAGAATACCTTATCGAACGGAAGCTTCGCGGCGACACCCCCCGGAAGGCGTTCCGACAGCGCGATCTCTTCAAAGGGTATGAATCCATATCCCGTATCCACCGTTATCCTCGCAGCCTGCCCGAGCCGCAGGATCAATTTGCTGCGGGCGCCGCGGTCGCAGACAATGGTATCGGGGCCATCCTTTTTTCGGAAATGGCAGGCGCGGTATTTTTCAAAGGTGTATTGTATCGTATCGTTCCACCCTTCGACGGAAACGTAGAGGAAGTAGGAGAACGGGATTTTGGAAAGCGCAAACGAACCGAAATCGTGAAAGAGTACAAATCTGCCGTTATGGTCGGTGAAGGTGCGGTAAATCATGTTGATGTTCGAATTGTCCCGGAGCGCAACCGCCGCGGAATCCAATCCCCTTCCCCGTTCATCCACCACATACGCGTACTCATACGAGAAGTAATCGGGACAGATCGTACTGAGACGCATGTTCAAATAGGTATTCCTGCCGACGATAACGACAAGGGTGATCGTTGCCGCGAGGATAATCAAAAGCACTGCCGTGAAGAAAATCGCGAACGACCTGCTCGTCTGCATCCAGTTACGTAGATCCATACGGTACCCCGTTGAACGTGGAGGGAAAAAATGACGGTTATATGGAGTATACTAAACGTACGGAGGCGTATGGGTCGTTACACTGAAAACGAAAAAACCGGCAGATCGATAAAAAAAACTTTCGGCAGCAGCGTCCGGTTAATTGTACTGAAAAAATCAATGATCGAGCATGACGGAGCGCCGGTGGAGTTGATCGGGTTTGCGGGGGAAGGCGGGATGGGTGACATGAAGATTCCGGCACACACTATATCGTCGACGGATACTGACGCCGAATCGTCTGAATCATTTCGTCGAATTGTTGAAGAAAACGCGACCGGTCGCGTTGTGTAAGCGGCGGCGGGCCGCCGGTGATCGTACCGGCCCCGCGCAGTTCCGACAACAGGTCCCGCATCGCCACCGCTGCGCCGATGTTGTCTTCAGTAAACGGCTTCCCGGTTGGCCCGATCCCGCGGGCGCCTTTCTTAAGGCACCGGCCGGCAAGCGGAATATCCGCGGTGACAACGATGTCGCGATCTTGTATCTGCTCGACGATCCATTGATCGGCCGCATCGACACCATCCCCGACTATTTTCAACCAAATCCTGGGGTCAAAGGGAATCCGCATCCGGGAGTTCGACACTAACGTAACATTCAATCGATAGCGTTCGGCAACCCGATACACCTCCCGTTTGACCGGACAGGCATCGGCGTCTATATAAATATGCAGCATATCAATACCCTCACTTTTAAAATCGGATAAGGTCAGCATGAAACGACCAGAAGGATAGGTAGTTAAAATACAATGGAAACGCAGCACAGTGGTGCTGAAATTAACTGTGATTAGTAAGGCGCTCCTCCTTCCCTCTTGCCCCATCCGCCGATTCATGATATACTTAATCAAAAGGGAGAGCCTTTATGGCGAACAGTATCAACATGCTTCTGGATGTCAATGTACCGATCGGGGTGCAGCTCGGACAGACCAGAATGACCCTCCGTGAGCTGCTGAACCTGAAAAAGGGCGGCATCGTGCGGCTCAAGCGCATGGCCGGCGAGGCGGTCGACGTGTTCATCAGCAGAAGGCTCATGGCGAAGGGTGAAATCACCGTCGTTGACGACCAGCTATCGGTCAGGATCGTGCAGATCTACGGCGAACGTGAGAAATTCAAACACCTTTAGCGGTCAGATCCTGCGCGGCAATCCACGGGCAAGACAAGCAAGACTTTTTCACTTATTTCCGCAAAGTCCCTTTTGACTGCTTTGACTGCGCGGCGCCTCGCGGCGCCGCGGGCAGCGAAATTCCTACTGTCAAGCGGATAAACGACAGGGCGATCTCCTCGAATCTGAAGGCGTAGTCGATGAAAAAGCGGCGGTAGCGCAGCCCTGCCCCGAGGGTCGGCGTGCGGCCGGAAAATCCGATCCGGAAAAGCGCCGTGTTCCAGAATTCAGCCTCTATCCCGCCATGGTAGGTCACTTCATACTCTTTGTGCAGCGACAGCGCGACGGTCCAGTCGGCGAACAGGTCGCCGCTGCGGTCGACGAATGCGACGCCGTAATACTGGGCATAATGGAACGGTTCGCGGTAATTTTCAGGAGAGTACATCAATTTGTCGTCGCGGGCGTAAATCCAGATGACGTCGCTGGGAAGCACGTCCCGTATCGTCGCTCCAAGCCATACCTCGCGGCGCACCTCATTGTTCCTGACGTCGAAATCGAGGCCGATCCGCGTCTGCAGCCCGAGATCAACGTTGTATCCCATCCCGATATGCAGAAGACCGCTCGGGCTCATGGTCTGCGCATAGGCTTTCAGGTTTCCGCCGATCGATATGTCAAGAGGCAGCGGCAGATCGGTCCCGGGAAAACGGGGCAGCCGCAGGGGGAAGTTCCGCGCTAACGCGCAGATGACGAGGTGCTGGTAGTTCCGTATGAATCCGGTGGGCTGATAACTTGTCATCCCGTTGACGGGTGATTCCGGAATGGTATCGTACTGCAGTATCCTGCCGCTGTAAAACGGCTGGTATGAAAGCACTGCTCCGAGATTGTTCTGCAGCGGCGCCGTGCCGGCAAAGCAGCCCTGCTGGGAGAGCCTCTGGTACAGGTCGGCCCCCTCCATGCTGAACTCATACCGCTTCAGAAAGGCGGCGGCGGCGGGGTTCCAGATGGTCGCCGTTGCCCGTCGCGGCAGTACGACTCCCGCATCGCCCATCGCGGCGATATCGGTGCCCACGGGAAGCCGGGAAACGTCGGCGGTATATCTGATGGAGTCTTCCGCGCGGCAATCCCGCCCGGCGCATTGCCACAGCAGGAGCATACACATGCCGATCATCGGCAGGAACCGGTCTGCCCGGAAACCGCTATGCTTTTCAGGCCTTTGCAGGCGAGGTGTCGAGGCTTTCAGTACACGATGCAGCATGACGCTCCCCCATCAGGGTTACTGCGCATCGCCGGCTGCGGGGACCGTCGAACTCACAGAAATAAATCGATTGCCACGTGCCGAGCACCAGCCGTCCCTTATCAATTGCCGCCTGTATGTGAAGCCCCACCAGGGATGCCTTGATATGGCTGTCGGAATTTCCTTCCGCATGGTGAAACGACGGATCGCGCGGGACCATGGAAGCGAGTTTATTGAAAAAATCGGTTGCGACATCAGGATCGGCATTTTCATTAATGGTCATGCCCGCAGTGGTATGCAGACTTGTTACGGTACAGAAACCTGAAACAATCCCCGCCTGGGTAACGACACGCTGTACTTCACCCGTTATATCAACCCAGCAGCACCGCCGGCGTGTTGAAAGTGAAATGCACGTAAAGTGTACCATATCAGTGCCCGGAAAACAAGGAACGATTCTCCGTGGTGACGTCGAAAGGTGTTCTAATCGACAATGGCATCCGTGGGAAGAATATAATTGATCGGATTGACCGGGCGATCGCCGACGCGCACTTCGTAATGCAAATGCGAGCCCGTGCTTCTGCCGCTGCTCCCCATGTAGCCGATCAGGTCGCCGCGCTTGACGACCTGCCCTTCGGTGACCGCCGTCTGATGGAGATGCGCATAAATGGTTTTGCATTCGCTTTCGGGGTGATTGATGGCCACCATGCGGCCGAAATAATCCTGGAGGCCGACGGATTTGATAATCCCGTCGGCGGTCGCGTAGACCGGTGTCCAGATCTTGTTGGCGATATCGATTCCGTCGTGAAAGAGTATGTGTCCGGCTATCGGGTGGAATCGGTATCCGAAAGGGGAGGTAATCCTTCCCTCCGTCGGCCATATCGAGGGGCGCTGCGACCATTTCTTGTGGATGCGGCCGACGTATTCATTGACGCGGGAAAGCGTTGAATCCTGCAGCTCCGATTTTCGCATCAGTCCGCTGAGGCGTTCGCGGACCGCCTCCGCCTGGATGAGCAACGGATCGAGCATCCTGGAAAGCACAAGCTCGTCGGGCGTGGGTCGTCCGCCGACGCCGGCCAGACGGACATCTTTACTTATAAGATCCATGCCGTACTGCAGGCGGATTCTATCTTCAAAGGCGACCAGCGCATTGACTTTACCATTCTCTTTGGCGATGAATTTATTGAGGAACTTGACTTTCATCAATAATCCCCGGTTGTCCCGGCGGGCTTCGTAGACGCCGAATTTTGCGTGGGCATACGATCCGGTACACCAGAGGAGGCGCGCCATGCCGGCAAGTCCCGCGCAGCTGACAACCATAAGCGCGATCAGTACCATTCCGGATAAATAGATCTGGCGTACCCGTGATGTCGATTGAGCAGTGACGATAACGAAACACCAATTCAGTTTCTTCATGCCGGAAAATCCATAGAGGTAAAAAGATGAGGAATATCGTTCATAGAATATATTGTAACATTAAAAAGAAGGATAATCAATGAAAAATTATGCGCTTAAATACCTTTCTTCCGCGGTCAATATATGTTTAATGTACTATTCGCGTCAATAAAAATAGAAAAAATGTTACATTTTTTCTATTGGATTCTTGAAAGCCGCCTGCAGAAGCATCATCTTGTCGACAATTCCGGTCAGGCTGCCATGTTGATCGATAATCGTAAAAAAGTGGCTTTCCTCATCAGCCGAACGCAGGGCGGCAAACATGGTTTGTTCTGCTCCCAATCGCGGCAGCGGTTTGCAGCAGCTCCCCAGTGTGGCCTCCCCGGGTGCCTGGATCAGATCAAACAGAGAAATATATCCGGAAACATTTGCTTCATCAGCATTATGCACAATTATCCCGGGTTGATCGGGAATTCGCTTTTTAACATCGCCCACACGCTCATTGGCATAAAAACGCATCCCGTTCAGGCCTGAATTTTTCTTGCTGATCATATCACCGACCTTCTTCTCATTCAAGGCAAGGACGTTTTGTATAAAAATATCGGCTGATTTGAAAAGAGTACCGGTTTTCGATCCTTCGAGCGCTACAAGCACCATTTCTTCGCGTACCTTGGACATGAATGATTCTCCCTGGTGAGGCGCATCCTTCCGAAACATATCGGTCACTACCGAAAAAACAAAGGTAAACGGCAATGTCGTAAAATAGACCACCATGAGCAGGGGAACGGAATTCATGGTTAATATAAAAGGATAGATACGATAAAGCGACTTCGGCAACATTTCACCAAAAAGCACTATAACCGGAGTCAACAGCCACGATTCGGGCGAAGGGATACGTGATAAATCCCAAGAAACGGTATGATCGATTGTCTCGAAGAGCGATACAAAGGTCAGCGATGCGCCGATGACACAGACATTATTCCCTATGAGCTGGGCGGAGAGCAGGCGGTCTTTATGCTTTATGAGAAAAAGCGACCACCGGGCCACAATATCACCCGAAACGGCACGGTGTCCGATTTTTAGCGGATTCCAGGAGACAAAACCGGTCTCCGACCCGGCAAAAAAAGACGCACCGGTTATGCAGAGGAAAAGAAGCGCGATCTGAAGGGCGATGTCCATGGCAACTATGCTGTCAAATGAATGACGAAAGTGGTACCTTTAACACTCCATTGGATGAGTGCCGCCGGGCCAACTTCCAATCCGGATGATCAGGAAATTCCATCCGCCACGGAAAACCGGTTGATGGTCGTACTTTTAAACAGTGTTCCCGCCTTCAGTACCACCGAAGGAAATAACTTCTGGTTCGGTGAATCGGGGAAATGCTGCGTTTCGAGGCAGAATCCACCCCGTTTTTTATAAATGACGCCCCGTTTTCCCGTCAGTGTTCCGTCGAGGAAATTCCCGCTGTAGAACTGGATCCCCGGTTCGGTGGTCAGCACTTCCAATAACCGGCCGCTTGCCGGAGAATAGACCGCAGCCGCCTTTGACAATGATCCGTTCGTTGAACAGACGAAATTGTGGTCGTAGCCGAGTCCGTTGACGATCTGTTCGTCGTCGGTCCGGTCAATGCGGCTGCCGATCTTTTCCGGACGGGTGAAATCAAACGGTGTTCCCGCAACAGGGCGTAGCTCTCCGGTCGGGATCTGCGTCGCATCGATCGGGGTGAATGACGAAGCGTTGAGACGCAACAGATGATCGAGAATGTCACCCTGTCCGTTGAGGTTGAAGTAGGTATGATTGGTAAGATTGACCACGGTATCCGCATCCGCCTCGGCATGGTAGTCGAACCGCAGTTCATTATTATCTGTTAATTGAAAGGCGACCGTCGCCTTCATCGCGCCGGGATACCCCTCTTCCCCGTCGGGGCTTTCGTACGACATTGTCACCGCCGCATCATCCTTTCGATCAATGTTCTCGGCCTGCCAGAGGACCTTGTCAAACCCCCCGGGGCCGCCGTGCAGATGGTTAACGCCGTTATTTATCGCCAGCGTGTACTCTTTTCCGTTCAGGGTGAATTTCCCCCGTGCGATCCGGTTGGCGAACCGTCCGATCGTGGACCCGAAAAACGGATTTCCCTTCTGGAGATACCCGGCAAGCGAATCGAACCCTAGTATAATATCACCCATGTCGCCGTTTTTATCGGGAATAATAATCGAGACCACCGCCGCACCGTAGGCAGTGATCGTAACCGTGACGCCATTGTGGTTTGTAAGGGTAAAAAGATCGACCTTCCGTCCGTCGGGCATCGATCCGAAGGTCGTTCTCGTACATTGCCGTTTGCCTGTAGCAACCATTTGCGCGCTCCTTGCATGTGAAAAAAGAGAAATACAGTACCGTCGCCGTTCGACCGGCTCCGCCGGGCGCCGCTTCCGGCTCCTCAACGAAGATTGAAATATAATTCATCGTAATGCGGAGGTGAGAGTGCGTGGGGTATCAGGCAGCTGTCCGCACAGCCTGCACTCCTGCCACTTTCTCACCGAGTTGATACGGAAAATCCGGGCAGCATTCAGCAGGTCATCTTCGGTGATAATTTTTTCCTGTATTGTTCCTTGCGCAAGCAGTGCGCCCCGGAACACGCCGGAAAGAAGCCCGCACGCCACCGGCGGCGTATAAAACTTCCCGTCAATCTGCACAACGATATTCCCGATGGTCGTCTCGGTTATCTCGCCCCGTTCGCTGCGAAAGAGAAGGTCGTCACCCGCCGGACACTCCCTGCGCAATGTATCATACTGCGTACGGCGGGTCGTTTTATGGAAAAGGAAACAATCGGTGCTATCGACCGGCCGATCGGCCGGACATAGTCCGATCAACGCCCGATGGCCGGCGCCGTGGTCCGATATCGGCGAGGACTCCACGGTAATCGCGCCTGCGCGATCGACAAGGAGCCGTACCCGGCGCATGCCGAAATCGAATGACCCGGTCTGTTCCGTCAATGCCTGCAGCACCGCGTTTCTGCTGACGGAAAATGAAAAATAGGATGCCGAATCCATCAACCGGTCAAGGTGACGTTCGAGAAGGAAGCAGCCCTCACCGGAGGTCCAGAGCAGGGTCTCAACCAGACTGAAATCGGGTGGCGATGAGGCAATGATGGCCGCTTTCAGGCGGCATTCTTCGTACTCCCGATCCCTGTCACTCTCCCAGACAATGCCGCCCCCCGTCCCGTATTCGGCGGTTTTCTTTTCTTCATCGAAAAGGAGGGTGCGTATGGCGACATTGAAGCAGGCGCGCCGCGGCGGGGCAAACCATCCGATGGTACCGCAATAGACATGCCGCGGAGTCGATTCAAGCTCCCTGATGATCCGGCTGGCGCGAATTTTCGGCGCTCCGGTTATCGAAGCGCAGGGAAAAAGTGCCGAAAGTATCTCATGCAGCGGCGCCGACACGTCGGCCTGCACCGTTGAGACCATCTGCAAAACCGACCGGTACCGACGTACGGCGCAGAGTTCGGTCACCGACACCGACCCGCTGTCGGCGATCCTCCCGAGATCATTGCGTACCATATCGACGATCATGACGTTTTCCGCCCGTTCCTTGACATTAGATTGAAGCCGCCCGCCGAGGAGCAGGTCTTCTCCGGTAAACCTCCCCCGGCGGGAGGTGCCTTTCATTGGTTGTGCGGTGATGCGGTGGTCGTCGAGACGGAAAAAGAGTTCAGGGGAAAATGAACAAATCTTATATCGTCCGGCATCGATCCAGGCGGCATACGGCATCGGATGGTCGTTGACGATCAATCGGAAATAGTTCCACGGATCATGTTCAAACAGCGCATGGAGGCGGAAGGTATAATTGACTTGATAGGTGTCGCCCTGCGCAATGTACTCCCTGATCCGGTCAAAGGCGGCACGATATTCTTCCGGAGTGATCGTCGGCCGCCACTGCGGATCGGCGCCGCTGATACTCCCCGGCGACAAGGTCTTCACCTCAACCGGCTGCCGGAAGATTCCAAACCGCAGCAACGGTAAGCCGTCCGGCGTAAAGGCGTCCAGCGAGGCGTCAAATGCCGGCGCAGCCTCATACCCTATGAAACCCGCCGCATACCATCCGTCTGAAATATAGTGTTCGACCTCCTCCACACACGGCATGACGGCTTCGATGCGGTCGGCATTTACCACGGCGTGCGGCCGGTTAAACAGAAGCCACGGGCCGCCATCTTGACTGAAGGCAGCTGCGGGGATGTTCAGTTTTGCGGACATGATGCGGTCATTTCGACGGTGGCTGTGGGAGCGGTTGTTTACCGGCAGGCTTCATCGATGATTCCCCCGCCGAGGACGATATCATTATCGTACAACACGATCGACTGGCCGGGTGTGACCGCTTCCACCGGCTCGGGGAAGTTCACGGTTACGACAGTGCCGGCCGCTGCCGCCTCGCAGGGGACATCATTCTGTGTATACCGTACCTTTGCGGTGCAGGGGACCGGCAACGTGTCGACAAACAGGTTCGTCTCCCGGGCCGTAAGGAAACGGGTGAGCAGCTCCTCCCTGCTTCCCAGAACGACCGTAGAGCGGGACGCGTCGATGGCAACCACATAACGGGGCGAACCGACGGCGATGCCGAGATGTTTGCGTTGACCGATCGTATAGTTGAAAATGCCGCGATGGGTGCCCAGCACCCTGCCGGCGGTGTCGATAAAAGGTCCCGGCGTTTCGACAACCCCGCTGCGGCGCAGAAACCCACGGTAATCATTATCGGGAATAAAACAAATCTCCCGGCTTTCCGGTTTTTCCGCCACCGGCAGTCGCGCCTCACGGGCAATCGCGCGCACCTCGGATTTTTTAAATTCCGCAAGAGGAAAGACGACATGCTCAAGCTCCGGGGCGAGGATGCTCCAGAGAAAATAGCTCTGGTCCTTGCCCGCATCATGATGGCGCATAAGCACGCTCCTCCCCTGCCATCTCCCGATTTTCGCGTAATGTCCGGTGGCTATCGCATCGCAGCCGCAGGAACGGGCATACTCGTAAAGCGCGGTAAATTTCAGATACCGGTTACAGCGGACGCACGGATTCGGCGTACGGCCGCGGCCATACTGCTCAACGAAATCCGCGATCACCGCCGTATGCAGTTGTTGTGAAAAATCCAGCACATAGTGGGGTATGGCAAGTTGATCGCACACCCTGTGTGCGTCGCCTGCCGCCTGCGGACCGCAGCGGGCCGCACGACCCTGTTCGTCGGTAACACCGAAGCACATTGTCACACCGATAAGCGTATGCCCGTCGCGGTTGAGAAGGTACGCGGCTACCGACGAATCAACCCCGCCGCTCATGGCGACGCAGATTTTTTTAGGTGCGTTATTCATTTCGCTGCCAAATTATAAATCATACCTGAAAATTATTGCAACATATTGTAGAGACGCACGCCGTGGGTCTCTACTACAGGCGGGGCCATCATCGTTTACGCGGAACAAACGTGCGACGTTTTTCCCGCCATCTCTGTTTTTCTTCGGGGGCCAGTTCAGGATAGCGGCCGAGAAGGTCGGTGAGTTCGATCCGTGCCTGGTTGACGCCGATATCCCCGGGTGCCGCATTGTTAAGATACCGGTTGAACCAGATGATCGCCGACTCCGGATTTTCACTATGAAACCGGTAGAGCAACGCCAGGTTCTTCGCCACCCGCGGATTATCGGGCGCCCGTCGATACGCCTCGAGCAACTGCTCCGCGGCTTCAGGGGAACGGTTCATGAGCGGATAGAGCGCGCCGAGCGCCAGCCGCGCATCGATATTGCCGGGATCGAGCCGCAGCGCCTCGCACAGGGCGTTTTCCGATTCGTGAAGCCATCCCTTCTCCTTGAAGACGACGCCCAGACAGTACCGCGCAACGGCTGATTTTTTGTCAAGGTTCACCGCTCTCCTGAAGCAATCAAGGGCCGAATCGACCTCCGGTCCCCGCAGCCAGTCGAGCGAATCAATGCCGTAATGCCGCCACCCGTCGTCCTTCTGCCGCTTTAAAGCGAACGCCAGAAAGATCTTTCCCCTCAGTAGTTCCTTTGCGGGGGTGTTGCCGGAAACCCTGGCCGATATGGCGAACGCCTCGTCGAGTTTCCCCATCCGTAAATACCGGTCGGCATTGGACAAGGTCGGGGAAAAACGGGTCGCGATGAACCGGAAGGAGTGAAAAACAACGAGCGACAGGAGTGCCAGCAGTATCCCGCTGATGATGATGACCTGAAGCGAAAGTCCTTTCCCTTTATTCATACGTTGTCGGATCCATTGAAACCATGCATTCCTCTTTTCAAGTCATCCTGCCGTGCCATGATGAAGGCGATCCCCCGATGAGGACGGATCATCGGACCGTCAGGCGCGAAACGTCCTCCAGGCCGATGACGAACCGGCCGTCGTCATTTTTCCCCACCAGCGCATCCTGGACCGACAGGAATACCTTCGTGGAGGCGGTCTGATCCTTTTCAAGTGATTTGATCCGCGTCCCGTCCTTGAGTGTGATATCGGCGCTGAAATAGAGTTCATTGTCAATGGTGATCGTGTTTGACGGATCGATAATAATGGTATTGACCAGCTTCAACGGTATGTCCCGTTTGCTGCCGCCATGGTAGACCTTGAGCGCCTCGCGGTTTTCAAGACGCATGGCGGTCATCTTCGTCTCGAACCGTCCCCGGTCAACGATACTCCCCGAGAGCGCACATTGCATCGCAACAGAGAGCAACGCGCATACAACCTCCCTACACCCGAAGGTGCATTTATGCTGCAGGGATTTCCTGCGCATCGAGAAAGTCCTTTCTGGAACCGTAGGTGGTTATCAGACGGTTGATGCCGACCATTTCGAGCACCCGTCTGACCTGATTGTCCTCGGCGATGATGAATACGCTGCCGTCGTTCTCCTGGACGTCGCAAAGGCAGTGGATAAAAATGCTTAACCCTGCGCTGTCAAGATAGGTGGTCCGTTCAAGATTGAAGACGAAGTGATGGCACCCCTCGCCGCTCATTGCCGCGATCTCGCTGTCCAGCCGTTTGGTGCTCTCTGCGTTATCGAGGTTCCCGCTGATACGGATCATCGTAAACTTGCCGACTTTCTCAAATTCATACATCATGGAACATCCTTTCGAGTCACATTATATCATCCGGTACGCATCCGCTTCAATTCCCGGCGAACCTGCATCCGGCCGAATCGGTGACGGTCGTGTATTACCCCGGCACCCCGTCTTCCCGCGCAACGATCTCACGCTCGAACAAAAGGTGCGCGCACCCCAGCCCCTCCTCAAAACAGGTATCATGCAGCCGCCATCCCTCACGGATCATCGCGGCGGAGACGGATTCTATTTCGTCAAATATTTTCTTCGGATCCCGTTGAAAGCCCACTTTGACCAGACGTTCGACACACTCTTTCATGGGCGCTTCACCACGATTTCGTGTCGTATGACGGCGCCGCCGTCGGAAGAGCGGCCACGATCTCCCCGAAGGCTTCGACCAGAAACTTCTGATCGGAAATTCCCGCACGATTGCAAATGCCTATAACTCCGACACGCCATGCTGTTTCCATCGAGGCGCAATCCCACAGTTCCGCTTCAATACTTATTCGTTTCCGCGACCTTTGATTGAACGTTCGAATGTCCATGCCATGACGCAGACGCACCACGAGGAGATAATCAACATTCACGGCTCCCCAGAGGGAATCCTCCGACTGCAGGGCAACGACGTCACCTGTAAAAAGTAACCGGTAATACCGCTCCATCGTAACCGAAGGCAGCACTGACGACAATGTCGCGTGAACATTATCCGCATCACGGAACTGCAGATCGGGCCGTTTTTTTCTAAGGGCCGCAATCACTGCAGGCGATGGCAGTTTCGTTCCGGCGACAGGGCCCTCCGCAGTCAATAAAGGACATATCCCGATTGAATGACCGCCGATGTCGCGTCCAGAAAAACGATCCCGTGTATAATTGCTGGAAAGAGTGAATCCGAACGGTGAAGGCGTGCATGAAACCAATGGTCCCAGCATGGCGGCGATGATGACAAGGGCGCCGCTCACGGTAAATGGTTCATATTTCCACAGTACGCGCACAACCAACTCCGGAACATTGACACATCTGATGATGCCGGCGGATGATAGGATTATACATTCTCCGTCGGACAAGGGTCAAATACCCGCTCCCGTATCGTACGACGGAGCGGCGTAGTCGCCGGCACGCCGCAAACGGGCCGCAAACATGCCGTCCATATGGTGCTCATACGGTGTAATCGATAAAAATCCGCGGTTGTCGATAAACTTCTGAGGAACAGCCTCCGGACAACTGTCGAGTTCAAACTGAGGGTGGTCCGCGAGAAAGCGTTCGATCTGTTGTTCATTCTCTTCGGGTTCGAGCGAGCAGGTGGCGTAAACGATACTGCCGCCGCCGCCTACAAGTGTTGCCGCCGCATCGAGCAGCATCGCCTGCACCTTTGCCAGCCGGGTGATATCATGTGCGGTCCTGATCCATCGTGCCTCCGGATGACGGTGGAGCACGCCGGTTGCGGTACAGGGGGCATCGAGCAGGACCTTGTCGAAGATGCCGCGAAACGGCGGAAGGGCGCCGTCGCAAACCAGCGGATGGATATTCCACAGATTCATTGCGTTGATGATTTCCACCACCATCCGAAGTCGTTTGAAACTGACTTCGCAGGCACAGACCATACCTGAATCACCGGCCATTTCGGCCATGAGCGCACTCTTGCCCCCCGGTGCCGAACAGATATCGATGATGCGGTCGCCCTGCTTTACATCAAGGAGTGCCGCCACCCATCCCGACGACGGCGCCTGCACGTTGCAGAACCCCTGCCGGATTAACTGGATGTTTTCGGGGAGCAGCGCTTTTTTCAGGCGATAGTAAAGATCGCGATAGCCGCCGGCCGTGTCGCATATGAGCCTGACATCCGCTTCAAACTGCCGGCGTGTCATTTTGCGGAGTGAGCGCCGCAGAAACACGGGTGGTTTTTCGTTGTTATAGGTCAATAAACCCCTGGTGTTTGCCAGGCCGAAGTGACGGAGCCACCGTTCGACCATCCATTTAGGATGCGAAAATTCAACGGCCAGACGGCCGGCGAGGTCCTTCTGCGGATCGGGATACTCGATCTGTTTTTTATTCTTGATGAGCGTGCGCATGACGGCATTGATCGTTCCGGCGAAGTTTTTGCTTCGTTCGCCGGCCTTTGCCAGTTCGACCGTCTCGTTGACGGCGGCATGATCGGGGATCCGGTCGAGATAGAGCAATTGATAGAGTCCGATCCGCAGTATCCGCCGCAGCAGATGATCATCACGGTTCTTCTCATCGGTGACATGGCGGTCGATCAGATAATCGAGCGTCGCCCGGCGCCGAACGATTCCATAAACGATCTCGAATATCAATCGACGGTCGCGGTGGTCAATATGCAGCCCCCCAAGCGCATGATCAATCAGGCGTTCAGGGTTGCCCGGCCTCTTGTCGTAAGCGGTCATGATACGCAGGATGAGCTGACGGCTATTCATGAAAACCGCAATCTCTCCCGAAGGCGGGATCCGTGAAGGTACTCGCCCGCCTGCATGATCCTGCGCCCCTGCGGCTTTACCGACATTACACGGAGAACCCCGTCGCCGGTCTGCACCTCGAAGCAGTCCGGCGCCGTACGAAGTATTGTTCCACAGGGGGCTGTCTTCCCGCACTGCGGCAGAGGCCGGGCCCATTCGATGCCGAGCCGGTTTCCTTCGATCATGGTGTAGGTCCCGGGGAACGGTTTGAACGCACGGATTTTATTGAAAATAACGGAAGCCGGCAGTTTCCAATCGATAACCGCCTCTTCTTTTTTCAGTTTCGGCGCCTTGCTTGCCGCTGCATGCTGCTGGGAATACGGTCTGTTGTCGCCGCGCTCAAGGGCTGCAAGGACGTTGCAGAGGGTATCGGCGCCCAGTTCGCTCAATCGAAGAGAAAGTTCAGGAGTCGTCTCTCCGGGGCCTATGGCAACCTCCGCCTGCTGCAGGATCTCCCCGGTATCGATTCCGTCATCGATCCGAAACACCGTTATACCGCTTTTCGCTGCTCCGGCTTCGATTGCCCTCTGAATCGGCGCCGGGCCGCGATACGACGGCAGCAGCGATGCATGAATATTGAGCGTGCCCAGAGGAGGAATCGCGAAAACGCGGCGCGGCAGCAGACGAAAGGCAACGACCACGAAACAATCAGCATCCAGTGATCGGAGACTTTCAATAAAGAGCGGATCATCAAGCGATTCCGGGGTATATACAGGTGTTATATTTTCTTTACGGGCAAAAACGGCAACCGGCGAATCATTCAATTTCAACCCCCTGCCGCCGGGCCGCGGCGGCGTGCTTACGATGCCCGTAACACTATGCCGTTGCCGTAAAGCCCGAAGTGCGGGAATTCCGAAGTCGGCTGATCCTAAAAAAACGATACGCATGTGATCGAACAACCTTGCTGAATTAACACCCTGAAACGGGCAGACTATGCTTTTTCACGGTCTTAAAATACCTAAAGGGAAACGCTGAACATTCATTTATTATTTCCCGGCTGGCAGTAAAGCATCGGACTCCATTACCGTTGGATCGCATAGTATCCACGCCCCGATTATCGTACCCGGCAGGTTTTTCCCGGGGAAATATCGATTTTTCTCCTGTTTAACTATTTGATTTCAGAGCCGCCATGTAATAATTTCAGATTAGTTTCAGTTTTCGGCCAAGAAATCATGTTGCACCAAGAACCAGGAGGGAGGAATATGTCCTCACCCTTTTTACCGGTTGAGAATTTAGAGATTTATTGCCGTTTCTGTAATAAAATCACTCCTGCCCAGCTCGATCGAAGTATCGCTGAAAACGGTCGTACGGTGGATCGAAACTCGACCTTTGAATACCTTTGCGGGAAATGTCTGAAGACATTCTGTTTTTCAGGCAAAGATCTGCTCGAACAACGGAAAACGGACGCTCCGGAACCGCCCCCCCACGAATACGCTCCCGGCGAACACTTTCTCATCGGCGAAAAAGTTCTTCACAAGAAGTGGAAAGAATCGGGTGTCGTCATCGGAAAAGACAATGGCACTCCCGGCAGTATCCTTATCAATTTTGAAAAATCGGGAGTGAAAAAACTGATCGAAAACCTTCGCTAGATAACGCCGGAAGCCTCTTCAGGCCCTTGGTTGTCGACTCCGGAAGCGCGGGGCGCGCCGCAGCAAGCCATCAGAATTCAACTATTGCCGAAAGCACCGGCGACGGCGGCAGCCAGGACGTACGGAACGGGAGGCCGAAATCAACCCAAAGCGAAACGGCATTGAGGGTGGTATGCAGACCGATGCCGGTTGTAAGGGTTGTCCAGTTGCTTTTTACGTAGTTCTCGTCCTGATCACCGGTAAACTTGTGGAACTGTTCGGTCAGATCACCTTGACTGAACATAAAGCCCAGGCGCGCGAAAAAAACATCGGGATAGATCTCGATCTCAAGGCCCGGTTCAAAGTTGACATATTCCCCGCGTGTTTTGTTGATATCGGCGGCAAGCCGAAGTGCGGGCAGGTAGCGGGGGACGTACGAGATACCCGCCTCGAACAGCATGGGTAACGGATACGATTCACCATCTTCAAACGGGGCGAATTCGAATCCCGCATTGCGGACCACGGCGCCGATGATCAAACGCTCGTTGACCGGACGGTACTGGATACCGATATCCACGGCGATCCCCTTCGAGCTGTAGATATCCGGAGGGGCGCTGATGCGATGATAGAGGCCTTTGAGCGTAATGCCCGCAGAGAGGCGAGAATTGAAAAACGAACGGGCGAATGAGACACCCGGAGTGAAATACTCATCATTTGCCGTTTGGCCGGTAGCTTTTGGTTCCCCGTCCGGACCTTCTTCAATAACTTCCACCTTCCCGCTTGAGAGTCCCTGCATAATAATGGAAAAGGCGCCGATACCCTCATACGATCGTGCGTAGCCGATCGGAGCTGCCCACACCCCGTCGAGCACCAGTTGATAACCGATGAACCCCTGCTGGCTGATCAATCCGGCAATCATCGCAGGGTTTGCCGGGACACCGTCGAGTCCTTGAGGCAAAGCGACCGATGCTCCGGCCATTCCGACTGAACGGGCATTATAATTGAGCAGAAGGTGTTGATAATTAACACTCCCGGCTGTCCTGTACTGGGCGACAGCCGCTGAACCCATAATTCCTGCTATCACTATAATGCACGTGGAGTTGACGATTAAATTCATATTATAATCCCCGTGGTTCTTTCTCTAATCGTTCATATTGAATGGAAAAATAATTCCGGTCATCAACGTTAAATGAAATGTATCGGGCCTTTCCATCAAAAAAAGAGTCATACGTTACTGAATATGCCTGACCGGTATTCGGGTGATACTTTATTACAATACGTTTAAGTCTCCGCAAACTTCTCGAAAAAATTGCGGAAATTTCGAATTCTTTCTCTCTCCATACGGCTGTCGTCCTTATACCGCCGGATCGCAGCTCATCCGGCGGACGTTGAGGAAACGAAAGTGTGGGCATAATTCTCCCGCAGAGTAACGCGGTGAGATCATTGAATCGAAGTTCCCTGCCCCAGGGAAAGGAGAGTGAATCAAGCCTCTGTTCAGGCGATAAAAAACTCTCTTTTCCCTGGATGACAATCTTCCCGGAATCGTTGTGCGCAGTAACGGAGGCGATGACGGCCCCCAGCGGAGCATAAAACGTCGCAGCAAAGGATCGGTCATGGTTACAGTGCAGATCAAACCAGCCTGATTGCCGTTCACCGTGAAAGGCAAAAAGCACCTTGCCTGATCCCCGAAGAGGGACGTTTTCACGTATACCGGCGAAATATTCAGTGATTGTCGGGCCGTCCGAAGGGAGGAGCGCACGGCTTAACGGAGGTGAGCAGTAGCAAGAGGAGAGCACCGTGGCGGCGATCAAAGCCAACACTTTCTTCATTGAGCACTATGCCGTTTACGTTGCAACATGATCTCGATGTCAACTATTTTTTTCCGGATGACCTCACTGTCGTCGGCATTGAACTCCAGCGATTTGTAATAAGCGGTCATTGCCCCGTCCAGTTCGTTCCGTTTAACGAGTACATCCCCGAGATGGTGAAACAGCACCGGGTCATCATAAATCTTTTCGGTTGCTTTCTGTAAATACGCAAATGCACTGTCATAGTCGCCCAGCTGGTAAAAAATCCAAGCATAGGAATCAAGGAACGCACCGTTATGCGGATCCTGCTGCAGGGCCCTCTCCAGAAAAACTTTGGCGGTGTCGAGATTTTTACCCTGTTCCGCCCACATATAGCCGAGATAATTGAGTGTCGCCGGGTCTCCCGGTCGTAGTTTGAGCACCTTTCTGAACGCTTTCGCCGCACGATCGATTTCATGATTCCGTTCAAGGGCACTCCCCAGTTCAAACCATGCGTAAATATCCAGCGAATCAAGTGCGACGGCCTTTTTCAGCGAAGTGACGGCTTCGCCGTAACGTTTACTTAGCGATTCTATCTGGCCTTTCGTACGCCAGGCGAGGGCTTCACGAGGTACTATCCGGGTAAACCGATCCGCAATGTCGGCCGCTTCACGATACGATTTCTTCCGAATAAACATACGGCAGAGCGCATACCATGCTTCCTTGTAATCCTGCTGCAATGCCAGCGATTTCTCAAACTCGATCCGTGCCAGATCCGATTTGTCGACATTGACGAACACGAGGCCGAGCAAGTAATGCAATTCGTAATCATCCATCGATGATTCGAGCATCATCTTCAGAAGCTTTTCCGATTCGACGAACTGATCATTGTAATAATAAAACAGGGCGAGTGTCCGGCGGTACACTTCCCCTGCGGGATTGTAACGCACCAGCTTCTCATAACACTCGATCGCCGGAGGAAAATCGTTCCGGCCGAAATAATACTGCGCCTTGTTCCGCAGTGTTTCCTCATGAAGCGAATCGATCGCAAGCGCGGAATCGAAAAACGCCTTTCCCGCCGCCGTATCACCACTGGCGATTGCCACCGATGCACGCAGGTTGTAAATATCAGGCAGCGATCCGTTCTTCTTCTGCATCTCGACTAGAAAATCATCAGCCTGACCATATTTTTTTTCGTTCAGCATCATCCTGCCGACTTTAAAACCTACTTGCATTGCCTCCGGGTTTTGCTGATAGCATCGATAGTAGTTTAAAAGCGCTTTTTCAACATTCTCCAGTGATTCGTAAATCAATCCGAGGGAATACAATTCCTCATCGGTTTTATTACTGATCGTTTCAAGGACCGACGCCGCCTGTGCGATCTCTCCCATCTTAAGATAAATCGTCGAAACGACCCGCTTCTCCTCACGGTTCAATGCATCATTTTTTCTTCCCTCTTTGATAAGGAGAAGCGCCTGTGTGTACTTTCCCGATTCAATATAGCAGCGGATCACCCGCCGTTTCAGAAGGTGTGACTCCGGATCGAGCTGCAGCGCCTTTTCGTACTCCCGTTCAGCCATCTTGCCCAATCCGCGCCTCTCGTAATCCCGTGCACGGATGAAATGCTCCTGTGCTTTTGCGCGCGTATAAACGTTACGCGATTGTTCGATGACCGGTCGTACCACCGGAAATCGCCTGATGGTGCATCCCGTCAGAAAGAAAAAAAGTACCGCAATTATGGAAGTATACGCTCTGGTGTACACGATGCTTTCTGCTCCCTTATCAGTGCTTCTCTCTCTACCCGTCAGCGTATCACCGAGACAACCAGATTCAGTTTCGATTCCAACGGCACGCTCGAGCCGGGTGCCGCAGACTGCGAAATAATCGTTCCGGGAAGAAGCGAGGGATTGTTCTGGTAACTGATGGCGCCAACCACCAGCCCGCTCTCAACGATCTGCTGCTTGGCGGTTTTCAGACTCTCCCCGACAAGGTTCGGGACCTCGGCGTGGGTCGGTTTCGGACCTTTTGAAACGAACAGGTCGACTTCGATTTCACGCGAAGTGGTCGTGCCGCTTGCGGGAAACGCATCGATCACAATGTCGACGGGCTTTCCATCCGAGAAAACTTTTTTGACTTTTCCAAGGGTAAAACCTGCTTTTTTCATGATAATGCGCGCCTGCCGTTCCGTGACGTTGCGGACATCGGGAATTATCCCGATCTCTTCCCCTCTGCTGACGACTACCGTTATTTTGCGTCCCTTTTTAACGCGGGACATTGCTTCGGGATTCTGGCTGACGATGAAATTTTCAGGAATGGTATCGTCATACTCTTTCCCGCGCACTTCGGTAAGCAGGCCCGCTTTAAAAAACGCTTCTCGCCCCTCATCAAAAGGCATTCGCACGACGTTCGGCACGGTGACCACGTCGCGGTTGACACCGACGACATTCGGCATGATCAGACGGTCGACCACGAGAATACCGCCGATTGACCCGAATATGCCGATAAGGGCCATTGCGGGAAGCAGCCGCTTCCAGAAAAAACCTGCCGGGATACTAATAGTATAGTTTCGCTTCATCCAGAATCACCAGGCGCTTTCTATCTATTGTCAGGTATCTTTTTTTCTGCAGCTGCGAGAGCACGCGCGAAACCGTTTCACGGCTTGTACCCGCCATGTCGGCGATCGTCTGGTGCGTCGGCCGTCTATCGATGACGGTCACCGACCCCACTTTCCGACCGCTGTCTTTTGCCAACTGCAGCAGTACCTCGGCCACACGGCCGAAAACGCTCATCATCGAAAGCGTGTTGACATGCCGGTTTGTCCTCCGCAACCGGTGCGACATTTCCATGAGCATGGCGATCGAAATCTTCGGATATTTCTGGAGAATGTCGATGAACGGCTTTCGATAGAGCATAAGCAACGTGCATGTTTCGGCGGCAATAACCGAAGCGCTCCGCGGTTCGCCGTCGAGTACCGCCATTTCACCGAAGAACTCCCCGGAACGCAGTGTCGCCAGGATCGCCTGTTTTCCCTCGGATGAGAGCACCGCTACATGAACACTGCCTGAAACGATGATAAAAAAGGTATGGTGTTCGTTATCCTCTTCGTGAACGATCGTCTCACCTGTTTTAAACATTCGCTGGATCATGACCGAACAGATCGCCTGACGATCAGCAGACGATAAATTCGCAAACAGGGGAACGTTGGTGGTAAAGGCTTCAAGTTCCTTTGAATCCATGAGTGCTCCGTTTAACTGGATTTGAACGACCCGTCGTAAAGCCTGATTAAAAAAATAGTTCCGGGCACTCTGAAAAACTATTACATGCGTCTATCGAGAAGTCTGGTGTATAAATAAAAGAGGAATAAAAGGTTAACGCGACCTTTCGGCCACCCGCTTTAGTAAAGAAAAAAGCTCTGGTTCCTTCAGGATGGGTAACCCCAACGCTTGCTCGGCATCAGTTTCTAATGCTTTATGATTGGAAGATTGTCATCATGAACCGGAAGATCGTCATCCGAAAGCGGCTCCAGCCGTTCCGGCTCCGGCTGGGGACGAAGAAAGAGATAAGCTACGGCGCCGAGAGCTATACCTCCTACCCCTGCAGTGGACCAGAGAATTATCTTCGGCGTCTGGTCTTTTACAGTGTACTTTACCTGTTTCTCAGGATTGGAGGACCACTTGAAACTGAAAGAAATAATGCTGAACTCATCATTCACATGAATATCCGGAACTGCTTCAAGATCAAATACCACTCGTATAAGGTCGTGCCATTCCGGCATTAGTCCCTTGACTGCCTTGTTTATATCGATTTTCCCCTGCTCGATGATAAAGCCCTTGATTGGAGGCTCTGATGCGGTCGGTACCGGAGATGCTCCGACACGCGTATCGTTGAATTCGAAAATGAGCTTTTTTTCGCGCAATTTAATTTCATAAAAATAGCTGGATGGTTTATCCCGGAATATGAAATATGCTGCAATAATTTTCTCATCCGGTTCAGCCCCCGGTTCAGCGGTCAATTGAACACCTTCAATAATCGCGTTTTGAAAAGTAGTCTCCCCGGTGCTTCCTAAAAAGGTACCAGTGGAAGTGCCGAACGTTCCGCCCTCCGGTTCCGATCCCAATGTATTCACCGATCCTGAATTGAGATCAGGCCCTGAAGGCGTTTCTTGATCAGTGGGTTCCTGAAGCTGACCGGACGGTTCCATTTCAACCGGAGCAGTTTCTTCAACCGGGAGCTGGTTCGATTCAGGAGTCCACATATCGGGAGTGGTCTCATTAACCTCGTTACTCTCCTGGGCAAACAGGGGGAACTCTGAAAATAGTCCAAGCAGCAGCAAACAACTGAATATTCGCACCATTTTTCGGTTCATGGAACGGCCTCGTTGGATTATATAGTGTCCTGTCCGGAAACCCCCGGTACACACATTGAGCGGAGTCGAAATGTGTCGATTTTATCAGATCACGGGCGCTTCGACTCCGCTCAGCATCCGAATATGGTAGTTTCCGGACAGACACTATATATATTTCAAAATACCCTAAAAACCTAATAATATCAAGCTTAATCTATGATAGAATAACAATTGCCGTACAAATCGTCCGTTCATGGGAAATTGAAATCAGCAACGATGTAATCTTTTCTTTTTGGAAATTATCCGCCACATCAAAAGAAAGTACCCTGATTTCAGGCCTGCCTGAAGCGTTTTCGGGTAAAACCTCGATGCTTTTCCATGTCGCAAAGGGTTGAAATGATTCAGGCAAAGCTTTATAAAACGCCTCTTTCGCAGCCCAACGGCCGGCAAAATGAAGTGCCGGATGTGCTTTTTGATTGCAATAGGCAATCTCACCCGGGGTGAATACTTTCTCCAGAAAATGGGAACCGTATTTCTCTATCAATTTATCAATTCGTTCAATTTCAACAACATCAATTCCTATTCCGCGGACCAAAGCCACTCCTCCAGATAGTATGTTGAAAACATCTGCGGTGCCCCGACATATATTATAATTAAACCGTACGGCACATACAACCATCAAAACTGATTTCTGTACCATTCGATGATTGAAAATGCTCTTCTCGTTTTTCTGATAGTCTACACACTTTTTATCGTATTTTTTATCGGTACCTCACTCGCCTGCCTGAAGGGGGAAAAAACCGTCAACAACCTCATCGAACCGGTTTCGATTGTCATTCCATGTAAAAACGAGGCTGAAAACCTTCCGTCATTGATCGCGTGCATCAGGCGGCAGGATTTCCCGGCCGCCATCGAGGTCATCTTTATTGATGACGGTTCTGACGACGGGTCGCCGGTAATCATCGAACGGGCCCGGGCGGGAAGTACGTTCCCGATGCGGCTTTTCACGAACCGGTTTGACAAGGCGCGCCTTCTTACCAGCAAACAGCAGGCGCTCGATCTCGGTATCCGCGTGGCGTCACATCCGCTTATCGCATTGACCGACGCGGACATGACTCTTGACAAAAAGTGGCTCGGTTCGCTGGTGACATCCCTCCGGCCGGGGAACGATCTCGTATTCGGCCATACGGCGATTCTTCCCGGGCGCTCTATTTTCTCCGTCTTTCAATCATTTCAGCTTGCATCGCTTTTTTCAATCGCCGCGGTATTCCACTATTGCGGAATTGTCGGTTCATGCATGGGAAACAACCTTCTGCTGCGCAAAGCGGCATATCTGGAGTGCGGCGGCCATGACGCCATCGGGTATTCGATAACCGAAGACCGGGCCCTCCTGCGCCATTTCCACCGCTGCCGCCGGAAAACCGGCATTGTTGCGCCCTTTTGCCCGACCGCGTATACCGCCGCACATCAATCCCTTCGTCTTTTTATACAGCAGATCCGGCGATGGGCACGCGGAGGATTTACCAACGGTATGAATTTGGTGATAGCCGCGATTGTTTTCACCGTTCAGAATGCGGCAGTCGTTGCCGGTGCGGCAGGTTGCTTTTCATACAACGTCCGTCTGGTCGCCCTGGTCAATTTCTTTCTGACCTGGGCCTTCCTTGCAATCAGCTTTAAAAAAAACCGGTCACCGGTTACCGCGCTCTTTTTCCCGGTTTATTTTATTTTTCTCCTCATAGAAACCATTGTTTTGCTTCCCGGAGCGCTCTTCAAACGGGGCATCGTATGGAAGGGAAACCGTGTGTAGGTCACCATGAAACCAATCCTTCTCCATTATTTTATTACCAACCGATGCAACGCCCGGTGCCGCTTCTGTTCCATCTGGTCCGAGACGCCGAAGGCAGACGAAGCGAAAGATGATGTTTTAAGAAACCTGAAAATTGCACGTCACGCCGGGTGCCGCTTCGTCGATTTTACCGGCGGCGAACCGCTGCTGCATCCCGATCTTCCGCTGTTTCTTGCCGAAGCGAAAAAGTGTGGTTTCATCACCTCCGTAACAACGAACTGCATACTTTTTCCTTCACGAGCAGAGGAACTTGATGGTCGCATAGATCTGCTCCATTTCAGTCTTGATGCCGATACTCCTGAAGTGCATGACACTCTCCGCGGCGGATCATCCTTTGAACGTGTCATTGAGAGTATTCCGCTTGCGCTCATACACCACCTTGTTCCCGACCTGCTCTTTACCTATACCGATGATAACATCGACACGTTCGAAGGAGTGTACAGGATTGCCAGGAAATACCGTCTGATTGCCCTTCTTGATCCGGTGTTCTCGACCAGCGGAGCGGATACTGTGTCACGACCAACCCACCTCAAGGCCCTGCGGTTCGCGGCGCACAAGGGAGTTTACCTCAATAAGGCACACCTTTCATTGCGGTTCGCCGGGGGCAACCACCTGCGAAAATCCGTCTGCAGAGCAGTAGATTCAACCATCGTGATTATTCCCGGCAGCCTGCGGGCACTGCCCTGTTTCCATCATCGTTGTACGTTCATACCCCTCGGATCGGAACTTCGATCAGCGGAACATCTACCGGATATATTGACAAAGGCCCGCTTAATGCAGGGAAAATACCCGTTTTGTGAGGGTTGTCATATCAACTGCTATTTTGACACGTCATATAATTATCTCCCTAACCGTCTATTTTTTCAGTCTTTGGCATCAAAATTCACGTATATTATTATGAAATATTTCATTTATGGCCATATTCGTGCTTTTTTACAATTATATTACCACTAGGGTTTCTGCAGTGAAGTATCTTTTTCAATTCTATTGCGCCAAAAAAAAATCTGTATTAATTTATGGTTGCTATTGCAGGCAGGAACCCGTTACATGGTACGGTAAAGTTTAATCGAATAACCCATCACGCTTTACCTGGAATGGAGTAGTACGAATGATGATCAAATTTGAAAAGGGCGCTTTCGGTTTGGTAGCTCTTTTTTCAATACTCTGTCTTCTCGATGCTGCGCCCCTTAATGTACCCCAAAACTTCCCGACAATCGCCGCTGCAATGATGGCGGCAAAAAAAGGTGATACCGTCTGGGTAGAGGGGGGGATTTTTCATGAATCTGTTTATGTTTCACCGGAAATAACCCTGCTCTCCCGTTCCATATTTAAATCAATCCTCGACGGGAGGGGAAGAGGAACGGTTGTCACCTTGGGAAACAACTCCGTTATCAGCGGCTTTGAAGTGCGAAACGGAACCATCGGCATATTCTCTACAGCGAACGGTGTAACGATTTCACAATGCCGTATCGCTTTCAACCAGCAGACCGGAATTATGTGCGTCGGAAACCTCCCCAGAATCGAGGATAATCTGATTGTTTATAACAAGGGCTCGGGCATTCAGGGATGGGACGTCCGCACGACTTCTTCATCAATCAATCACAACACTGTTGCCTATAACGTAAATAACGGTATCTCCATCGGCGGCAACTCAAGCATTATTCTTGAAAATAATATTATCGCTTACAACAGCCAATTCGGCCTCAAACCGTCGGAAGAGTCGGTGCGGATACAGATGATCAATAATAATTTCTATCAGAACGCAAAATTTACAACGGTGCTTCCGAGCGACAACTTCTCATTCAATCCGATGTTTCTTGATGCACCGCAGCTTAATTTCATACTGGACAAAAGCTCGCGATGTATCGGAAGAGCGTCGGACAATCAGAATATCGGCGCGCGGGTGGTTTATTAAATCGGTAATGTCATTTCAACTTATAAACCGGGAGTGGTATATGGATAAGCATGTTGTTGTCGATCGTGGTTGGAAAACTTTTTTCACCGTGACGATCTGTTGCCTTCTGCTGCAATCGATCGTATCCGCCGCAACTGTCCAGGTCCCTTCAATGGGAATTAAAACCATTGCGGAAGCAATGATGCGTTCACGGATCGGCGACACGGTCTGGGTCGAAAGCGGAAAGTATCGGGAAAACATTCTTGTCGCTCCGGGAGTCACCCTGATGGCCCGTTCGACATTTCAATCCGTTATTGATGGCGGTGGTCGCGGCACGGTAGTAACCTTGGGGAAAAATACGACTATATGCGGTTTTGAAATCCGCAACGGCACGATCGGCATATTTTCCAATGGTTCCGGAAATCAGATCATCTCCTGCCGCATTATCAGGAACTGGCAGACAGGTATCATTGTTGTGCGGCATATGCCGAAAATCGAAGATAATATCATCGCCTTTAACCGCGCCTCAGGCATACAGGGATGGGATGTCCGTTCAACCAATGCGACCATCAACCACAACACGGTCGCCTACAATTCAAACCATGGAGTTGCTGTCGGCGGCAGTTCCGAATTCATTATGGAAAACAATGTTGTCGCCTTCAACGAACGGTTCGGATTGAAAATCCTCTCCGATGCTGAACGTATCCAGGTTTCGAACAACAATTTCTACGCTAATTTAAGAAGCCCCCGCCCGACCCCGGATGGAAACTTCTCATTCAATCCCGCTTTTACCTCGCCGCGAACAGGCATGGATTTCAAGTCTGACCCCGCCCAGTGTTGTTCAGCCAAAGGCACGGATAACGAAAATCTTGGAGCTCGCTTGTCATACTAATCCTTAAGGAAAACAACCATGTTAAAAAAGTTCCATAACCTCTTTCAAAGAGTTTATTTTATCACGATAGTCCTGTCGATAAGCGGACAATTCTTTCTCTCCTCCGCCGCCGGACTTCCTGAAGAGTATCTTGTTACACAACGCTGGCGAACGCTTTTCTCGGCGAGTTCACCGCTCACCAATCCATCATTTATTAATGAGGAGAATTATCTTTCACTGCGCGGAGTCTATACCTCGATCCTTAATGAATTCATTACCTTTGAGGCGGGGGGTGTTTATCCCATCGGACTTTACCAGTCGGTAGGGCTTACAGTGGCGGGACAGGGATTAAGGGAGTCCTATGTACCCACCGATATATATTTCGATACAATCGCCGGCGGAGAAGTAACAGATAACACCTACTACATTATGGGTACCTATGCCTATAATCTTTGGTCGGGATTGACGCTCGGTGCAAATATCAACCTCCTCCTTAACTCGTTCTACAACCAAACCAGTGTTGGTATAAGTCCGGATCTCGGCCTCACCTTACGCCTTCTCCAGCATCCTCTGATCGGCACACATCAGCTCGGAGTCGCCCTTCAGAATGCAATTTATCTCGGTGTTACAAAAGGAGCGAGCAACCTCCCGCGTGTGGCCCGTTTCTCGCTAAATTCAAATTACTTGGAACGCCAGATTGTGTCGACGTTCGACTTCAGCATCAGAGACATAGGCGTTGCGGGATCGAATTTTATTGAGGGCAAGCCTGCACAAATCGAATGGAACCTTGACGGTAAAATCGGCGGCTGGATCCTGCGTATTATCGATGTTTACGGGCTGTTCGGGATTACCGAGGAGGCATTCTCCTATCTTGGTCTGGCCGGAGGCGTCAATATTCCGATGATCAACAACGGGCGCGACATCTCCTTTCTCGTTCAATATCTCTACATGGCCCAGGTAAAGGATAAAACACCCGGCTCATTCATCAGCATGTATGTCCGTGGAGAGATCGGCAAGCACCGTGAAGAAATTTACGCGCGTAAAATGGCCCGTCTCGCCAATCTCGAACCGAATGAGCTTTATATTAAAGCATGCGAACTCTACGCCCAGGGAAATTACTGGGACGCATTCTTCATCTTCAGCCGGTTATTCGTCGAATATCCCGAGTTCTTTAAAAATGACTGGGTCAGTTTTTTCCTCGGAAGCTGTCAGGAAATGATGGATATGCGCCTGACCGCCGAAGAGGCCTACAACAAGACCAAAGAGCTTTATCCCCGCAGTGCCGCCGTCCCCTTTTCGGACCTCGGGCTCATGCGTGTGTACTATCGTGACGCGAATTTCGGCGCCGTTGAAACCCAGTTCAACGAGTTGAACAAACTCGGAGTCCCCGATTCGATCAAATATCACGGGTACTATTATATGGGTGAAACCGAAATGAAAAAGGGCAGTTTTTCAAAAGCCAAACAGCTTTTCGACCTGATTCCCGAAACGCATCCCGATTATGTATTCGCCCAGCACAGCGCCGCAATCTGCGATGCCTCAACCGATAATATCGAAGGTGCGCTGTCAAGCCTTGAAAACTGCATTCAGGCGCAGGTAACGACCGATGCGCAAATGGAGATGGTCAATCGATCGTATGTGTTTATCGGTTACATTTTCTACGAGGAGCTTACAAAACAGGAAGGACCGCTCGCCAAGGCGGTTACCGCCTTACGCATGGTTCCCAAAACAAGCTATTTTTATACCGATGCACTTCTCGGCCTCGGCTGGACCGCTCTCAAGGCGCGTCAATGGACTGACTGCAAAAATGCCGGTCAGGAACTTGCGGCCACGAGTGATAATCCGGTCATGAAAGCGGAAGGCGGCCTCCTGCAGGCGTACGCTTTTATGATGGAAAAAAATTACAATCAGGCTGCAACACTTCTGGCGGCTGCATCAAAAGAACTGGAAACGTTTCAAGCCCCCTCTCAGGCTGAACTAATGTCCCGTCAGGACGAAAGTAACGCGCTTCGGGGGAAATATACCGACGTCGCCCGCAAAGCCTACGATCTGGGTACGTCGCGGCAATCCGATATTGTCATCAAACAAATTGACAGTCTCCATACCCACCAGAAGGATTTTAAAACGGAAATCGATGAGTTCCTGAAATATGTCGACCGATTCGAACGGGTCACCTTCTTCTCCCGCAATTATGAATCGATCAAAGAGGATGTCGATTACGCCCTCGCAAAGTCGCAGAAACTCGGCGGTCAGGTTAAAGAGACACAACAAATTGAGAAATTCCAGAAACAGGATACCAAGCTGGACTCTGAACTCGAACAGCTGAAGAAGCAGCTTGAAGCGGAAGAAAAGAAAATGGAAAAGAAAGAGTCCAAAAAAGAGGCCAAGGAAGTAACTCCGAAGGAAGAACCTGCCAAGAAAGAGCCCAAAAAAGTCGAGCCTAAAAAGCCCGAACCGGCACCGCTTCCGACACAGGATTTTTTTCCGGAAGAGCCGCCTGAAGAAGAAGGTTGGGAATAGCAAGTTCAGTACATTCTCTCTGATAGTGCTATAATCGAAAAACCTCCCCCACGGGGAGGTTTTTTATTTTTTCCTATTCCCGGCATCATGGTATCGCTATTAAATGGGTAGCGCGGGATCGCCCGAAATGGTACAATTTTCACCTGTATTGGCACCGTTTTTACTGGTAGTACAATGAAAATCGCCCTTGTGAATTCAGAATATCCGTCCCCTTCCGGTTCCGACCATGGCGGGATCGCAACGTATACGTATACGCTCGCCTCTCTTATGGCACAACGGGGGCATACGGTGCACATCCTTACACGATCAGGGATCAGGGACCATGATATGACCCCGCTTGTCCATATTCATCAGTTCGGTTTCAGAAGGAGCACCAATTGCCTGACACGATTGATCGGCCGCTTCGGCAACAATCCTCTTGCATGGGAACAGGGGCAATCGCGGGCGCTCTCCTCATTGCTTGCCGCAGTCGCACTGAAGGATGGTCTTGATATTGTGGAATTTCCGGAATATGGCGGTCTTGCCTGCTGCTACCGGCCGGTAAAAAGAATCCCCTGTTGCATCACTTTCCATACACCGTCCGAATTGGTTGACACGTTTAACGGCATACAACCGGCAGGGCGGCACCGGCAGCAGTACCTGATGGAACGAAGGGCGATCAGACGTGCGGCAGCCTTCAAATCTCCCAGTACCGCCCTGAAAAACTGGGTGTGTGAACATTACGGGCTGCCTCCCGCCTCCGTAACAACCATCCACAATCCTTTCGATGCCTCGTCGATCCGGAAAATCAGACGGCCGGCAGATGATCTTCACCGCTTCGACATTCTTTTTTCCGGACGCTTTGAACGCCGCAAAGGCGCGGAACTGCTCCTCCATTGCATCAAAAAGATACTTTCCATCAACAACGTGATCACGTTCACCATTGCCGGGGAGACCGACATCGGCAACTCGCCGAATTATCGTCAGTCAATTGAGCGCATCCTTTCACCGGAAGAACGGATGCGTGTGTGGTTTCCCGGTCCGCTTTCATTTAAAAAACTGCTCCCCTTATACTCCAACTCCTCACTGTTCCTGTTCCCCTCTCTTTTCGAAAATTCCCCGTATGCTCTTCTGGAAGCCATGTCCGCAGGATTGCCTGTTGTCGCAACGGCATGCAGCGGGATAAACGAGATCATAACACACAATGAAAACGGCCTTCTCTTTTCTCCCGATGATCATGAAACGCTCATCGGACATATCCGGGCACTGTTTGACAACCGCGACCTCGCCTCGTCACTGGGCAGGAATGCCCTTGCGACCATTCAGCAGCTCTACGATCCGGAAAAAATAATCAACAGCCATTGCGCGTTTTATCAATCGGTACTTACCGGCCGCCGTTGACCGTATGATAAACATCCTCTACATTTCAGGCGAGTATCCCCCGGAAACCGGATACGGCGGGATCGGGACCTATACGAAATACATTGCCGAAGGATTGGCTGCACGCGGGCATTCGGTTTCGGTGATCGCACGGAGCATCCGTGACGAGGAAAGCATCGAATTCCATGGGGGGGTTGTCGTTCACCGTATCGCGCCGCTCCCCTACCCACTGCCGACGCACCGGTACGCCTACCTGCTGCGCCGTTTCTGCACCCGCCATTTTTCCCATTCACTCAACCGGCTCGCATGGGGTATGGCGGTCGGACGGAAAATCGACAGGTTACTCAACAGCAATCATCGCTTCGACATCATCGAAACCCCTGAATGCGGCGCCGAAGGTCTCTTCGTATCTCCTCGTATGGGTAAACGGCGGATAATCCGCCTCCACACTCCCTGGGAGATGATCCGGCGACTTGATACGCTGCGGGAGCCATGGGGAGACCGCCTGTTGCTCCCCCTCCTCGAAAAACATGCGGCGAAACGCGCCGACGGCGTTTCCGCGCCTTCACAGGCGATCGCCGACATCATGAAAAAAAGGTGGCACCTCCGGAAGGTGACGGTCATCCCGAATCCGCTGCCGACAGCGTCATTTGAACCTACCGTGGGGCGGTTATGGATCTATACCGGCCGGATTGAGCGCAGAAAAGGCGTCCACCATCTCATCGCCGCCTATGCAAAGGTACGGAGCCTCCGCCCCGTACCGTCATTGAAACTCGTCGGCAGGGCGTATGGCACCGATGCGTCCGGAAAGGAATACGGAGCCGTTATCAGAGCGATGATCGACGAGCTCAAGGTGCAGAATGAGGTGACATGGATTGAAAATGCGCACCTCGATGATGTCGCCCGCCTCCTGCAGGAGGCGGCCGTTGCTTTTTTCCCGTCGCTATGGGAGAATTTTCCTTATACATGCCTCGAAGCGATGGCGAGCGGTTGCGCCGTTGTCGCAACAAGGTGCGGCGGATTCCCGGAGATCATCGAACACGGTGAAACCGGACTGCTGGTGCATCCCGATTCGGACGAAGCTCTTGCGGCAACCATGCTTTACCTTCTCGATAATCCCGGCGGCACCGCCGCCCTCGGCAGTGCCGCGCGTAAACGAATAACGGAAAAAGTTTCGACCGACCGCGTCTGCCGCGATATGGAACTGTTCTACCAACAAATTCGGGAGCCCTGAATGGCGAACGACGCATCCGGTTCACAGCTCATTAAAAATTCACTGTTGACTCTCGTCAACTCTTTCTTCATGATGATCACCTCATGGGTGATTTCCATCTGGGTCGCACGCCAGCTGGGCCCGACCAACTACGGAATTCTTACCTTCATTTTATGGCTCACCGGAACCGTCAGCTGGATCATCGGCATGGGGCTCATTCATGCAATCACCAAATTCATCTCCGAATCCCAAGGCAAAGGCGAGCACCGGAACCTCACGCCGATTATTCTTTATATACTCAGGATCGAAATACTGATATCGGTGATTTCAATGGCGGTGCTCATTATCCTGAAAACGAAGATCGCCGACTATTTCTTTTCACCCCATGAGTCGTTCTTCATTTTCATCGCCGCCCTGGGCCTTCTTCCCGGCATGATTACCGCGATTTTTTCCGCCGCCATCGAAGGGATACAGAAGTTCGAGTACTTTACCTACTCGAATCTGATCATTTCACCCTTCTCTTTTGCCGCTAAAGTCATCGTGCTGGCAATGGGGAAAGGAATCACCGGCCTGCTTTATGTCATGTTAGTCTTTTCCTTTATTAATGCGCTTTTTTATTTCTTTGTGCTTAAACGTGAGGGTTTTTTCTCGCCCGGGGCGGGAAGGCCCCTCGAAACCGGAATCCGGCAGCGCATCCAGCGGTACAACCGAAGCGTCATCGCCATTCTGCTCTGCGATAAAATCGTATGGGACAAAAGCGAAAATTTTTTTCTCGGCCGCTTGTGCTCCTCGCAGGAGATCGGATTTTATAACCTCGGCTTCAACATCGCCCAGCGGTTCATGTCCATGCTTCCCACCACCTTCTGGCGCGTGCTCTTTCCGGCGATGTCGTCCTATTTCGGTTCGGGCGACAGGAAAAAAATGCGCCGGCTCTTTTTCCTGTCAACACGCTACCTTGCGTTTGTCACTTTCCCGGTCGGCATCGGGGGGATGATCCTGGCGTATCAGATCATCCATTACCTCTACGGGCACGAATTCATCGGCGCGCAGCGGGTGTTGCAGATCATCTTCGCGACCTCGATCATCTCTACACTTTCGAACCCGGCCTCGGCGGTGCTTTACGGTTTCGACCGGCAGTCGTTTATTTACAAATTCGGTGCCCTGCTCGCGGTAATAAACATCGTCCTCGACCTGATCGTCATCCGCCGTTACGGGGCGACCGGTGCGGCCGTCTGCTACGGGATAACCACCATCATCGGTTCCACCGGCGGCCTCATCTACACCTGTTCCGTCATGCGGCTGCGCTACCCCATCGTGTCGATCTTCAAAATCACCTTCGCTACGATCGTCATGGGCATCGTCATGGAGCTGATTATCTTACAAAACGGAGAAATCCCGGGCTTCATCATCGCGACCGCGGCCGGAGGTGTGGTCTACCTCGTCAGCGCACTGGTGCTCGGGACCTTCGAAAAAGAGGATTACGTGCTCCTGCAAAGCGTTAAAAAAGTCTGTCCGCCGTTCATGAAAAAAGCGGTCGATGAGACATGCAGGATGATCGCACAGTTCAAATCGGCGCGGTAAGTTCGGTACGCCCCGTCGTCACTCTCCCGTCCCGCTGCTGAAATCGTACCATTTGCGGATCACCCAGAGGCCATCCGGATCCTTCTTGATGAGAAAGACCTGCCGGTCGATCGATACGGGGTACTGCTCCACCGTATCGGGAAAAAAACGGCTGATGACGAACATTCCCCCCGTCACCAGCAGTTCGGCAAGGCTGTCGCCGTTGTCGATGAATTTGCGCACGCTTTCCAGACCCGGTTTACTGAGAAACTCGATACCCGCATAGCGAAACAGCCGCTCGTGCCGCTCGATTTCGGCATCCTGTGTCCAGTAATAGTAATAATCCGATTGAGTGATAAAATTCAGGCGCGTATCGCGCTGCTCGGAAAGTTGTTGGTATTTGAGACGGTACTCGTTGAAAAAATCGGGTGCAATAAAAAACTGAAATGAACCGTCCCGGGGCAGAAGATCGACGAACAGGTCGATCCGCTTCATTTCATACGATTCCACCAGCTGGTCGATCAAACCGTAAGGAGTGGAACGCGGTTCCATAGAACGGTGCTCGACAGGAGGAATTCCAACGGGGGGAGTAAAAGGGTTCCGGCACTGAACCATTAAAAGGAAAAAAAGAACATTTATCCCGGCCCGGATGCTGATAGTCATTGTTTGTCCGCCTCGCCGACCGGCGCAAAAAAAGATCCCTTCGAGGTTATATCCATCCAGGTCTTTATCCGCCATAAATCTTTTTCATCCCGGACAATGGTAAAATTACAGCTCCCCGAAAAAGGAACCGTATCTGACGAATCGGGATCGACAACGTTATACTCTACAGTTTCCAGAACAATTTCATTTTTAGTGTACGACGGAAAATCCTTGTCTTTTTTCCATATTACGCGGTAATTCCGTTGACGGTTGTATATTTGGACAAGATTGCTGACCACCTCATCCCTGTTGAACTTCTCGCTCGAAAGGTTATTTGTATATACCAATTCATCATCAAACAATTCAGACCAGAGGGGTTTCAATTGTTCCGTCCGGAAATATTCAGGCGATCCTTCCATCAGGAAACCGAAATTGAAGGGATCGCCGACACCCTGATCGCCCCGGGGCAGCTCAAAATCTTCACGTGGTGAAAAGAGGCCGCACCCCGCCACACCGCAGCAGCATATCGTTACCATCAATCGCGGCATATTCATACTATTAAAATAACATCTCCAGCACCGAGGTGAGTTCCCAATTCTTTTTCCAGTTCAACCGCTCAGCATCCCGCGTTAAAAAATTCCGTCGGACAGTGAATTTGAACAGGCAGAGACGGGGCCGCCAGACAAACCGCAGGTACGGTTCGATCCCGTAACCCTGGTCTAGCCTGCTGACAATATAATCTCTGTTCTTTGCATCGAACTCACGTTGAAACACATCCTGAAACCAGATACCGACCGTCAGCGAGCAGCTTTCAAAGATCGTTTCAAGTGAGAGATCGATCCAGTACTGAATGGCTTTTCGATCAATTGCATAATATTCTTCGGTTATGTCGCTGCTGTCGGGCCAGTATGCTCTCCCGTACCAGTAGCCGTTGTCATTATATATTTCGGTCCATGCACCGATAAGGTTCATGCGGTCTTCCCGGATTTTCCATTTCCCGTTCAGTGTTGATGATACGACACGATCATACGGCGGAGCCTTATTCGGTACCCCTTCAATCTTTTTGAAATAATAATCAGCGACCTCGGCATCCCCATAGAGGTGTTCACGAACCTCGAACTGCCCTGCGGAACAGCCGGCTTCAAGTCCGATACGGTACTCCCTTGTCTGCCTGCTATCCGCACTACGGAGCGCCCGGTAAAAATAGTCGTATAATTTACCGTAACGGCCGTACAGGGTGATAAAGTAAAGTGAATCGCGTCCATCAAAACGCAGTGATACCTTCTGGTCGATCTGCACGTTGTCGTTCTCATTTTGATTCATTTTTCGCACCGCCGAAGAGTCCATATAACTAAAGGTATACCGTTTTGAATCTTTCGTGGCCCCCATATCATACTCCGCCGTCAATCTCAGCGGGAGATGCAGCCTGACCTTATGGTCCGACCGGGCAATCACTGAACGGTGGTCGTTAAGATTGGCCATAAGTGCGTCGACGTTCTCATCGGTAAGCGTTGCGTCGTCCGCAACTCGACGGCGGAAGAGCCAGTCCTCGAATTCCCATTTGAATTCGATGCCTCCCGAATACCACAGCTTCCGGTCTTCTTTTGTCTGCAGTCCGAGTCCAAACAGTTGTCCGGCGGTCCGTATATCATCGAGTGAGCTTACATTCGACGGATAGGAGATCGAATGAAGGTACCATTGATAATACCATCGCGGCAGCATACCGAGACGTTCCTTCATTTTAAACCCGGCGGAAGCGGATAGCGTGTGATTGATCCGCCATGAGGTGGGGCTGAAAAAGGATTTTCCCCCGACCGAGCCGATGAAGAGCTCTTTACCGTTGGTTATCGAGTCTCCAAGGTGAAGAAACAGCGAATCCCCGCCGCCGAAAAAGGGAAACTCGTCGGCATAGAGGACCGATCCCCTGAAACGCCCGATATTGTTTCCCCGGATCGCACGGCCCTGCGCTTCGATCGTTAGAAAAAGCGGCAGCGACATTATTTTCCGTGAAGGATTACCGATCGAGCAGGATCCGTAAACGCCCGGATCTCCATGGTAGCTGTCGAGCGGCGTCGACGACAACGATTCGATCGAGCTGTTCCATGCATATCCGTACAAGCCCCCCCTGACCGCATAGGGAACCGTGAAGAGGGTATGCGTGATGAAAGGCCCGATATCGACATTCGACTCCACAACGCCGGTCGAACACCTGCTGTAGGAGACGATCGGCGCCCATTCAATACCCGCACCCATTCCACGCATCGGGAATTCTTGACGCGTAACATTACCCGAAAAGTCAAGATACTGGATGCTGCTCTTTACATCGAGCTGCTGGTAGCCATAAACGACACTTTGGGTGAATGAACCCCATGGAAGCCGCCGCTCAAAGCCGAGGCTGTTGCCGGTCTTAAAGGTCTGGTAGAGCGACACCTCGCTCGACAGCCACAGCGCCGTCGAATCACTTTCCACCGGCGTCGCCTGACCGGTTTTCGGAATTGAATCCGATGATGAACCGGGCATCGAATCGCTGTCGGCGGACGATGTTCCTGTGGTATCCGTAACAGCCAGCTCCGCCGGCCAGTAGTCGCTCTGCGGAAAGCCAGGCTGCGACATGCCCGCAAGAAGCAAGAATGCGGAAATATGGGGGCAGCGTCTCAGCATAGTGCTTTATACAAGTTCAGCCACTGGCTGCAGTCGAGATCTTCGGAACGGGCGTCACCGTTGACACCGTGCGCCCTGAGAATCGCCGCAATCCGTTCCTTCTGTCGACCGTCGGCGCTCAATGAATTCACCACCTTTTTACGCCGCTGTTGAAACCCCCTGCTCACCAGCGCGAAAAACGGTTCCCACCGGGCTTGTGGAAGTTTCTTCTCCGGGTCATTGTCGATCACGATCTGAAACACCGATGACTCAACCTTCGGGCGGGGAAAAAACGCTCCGGGAGGTACGTTGAACAACAGTCGGGGCGTTCCGAAAAAGGAGCAGAATACCGATAAAAAACCGCGGGTTCTGCAATGCGGCGGCGCCACAATCCGCTGAACAACCTCCCGCTGCATCATAAAGGTGCATGAGTGTATGTTCTTGCCATAGTAAAGGGTCTTTTTGATGATAGGCGCACCGATCGAATAGGGTAAATTTCCGACAACGTGCAGCGGAAAACCGGCCAGCCCGAAGTCGAAGGTCAATACATCATGATAATGTACCGTATAGAAACCGTCGCCGAGCTTCAACCGGAGCAACTCGATAACCATGGCATCGACTTCGACGCAATGAAAATCCGGAAACCGTTCCTTGAGAAAAATACTCAATGCCCCCTGTCCGGGCCCTATCTCCAGAAGTGCATCCGCCCGTGAGCCGGGTAGAGCCTCCGCGATTTTACGTGCATAGGATGGAGCGGTAAGGAAATGCTGCCCCAAATGTTTTTTCGGTATCATTGTCGATTCTATAAATCAATGGCATAATGTTAGGTAATGACTGATTATTGTATTAAATTTAGTTTATATCCATGAAAAAACATACAAGGAGCCGTGTGGTGAAACAGTTTTCAAGTATATTTTCGGTACTCTGCGCCGTTCTGTCCTTCAGTTGTAAAGAAAAACCCGCCGATCAGACTGCGGTCCAACCGGCAATTCAAACCGAACAGACGGCACCAGCTCCGGTTCCTTTCATCCCCCCTGCCGACTCCTCCATCACACCGGCCCGGATGAAAGCGTGGAGCGGGTGTAATCCCCTTCTCGACTCCCTCACGTTCCGGTATGCCGATTCATTCATGACCAAGGATCCTGCCGCGTTTATCCGCTACCAGGAAGATTTTATTGCCGCACAAAATAAAATCTGCATCCGGGCCGGACTGCCGGGCGGGTATCCGGAGTATAAATGGATTCTGCAGCATATGGGAATCGAAAAGAACCGGGCGGTGCTACAATCGGCAAACGCTCAGACGTTTTAAACCGCACGGGCCGCCATATCGATCCTGCGGAAGCGTCATCTAAAAATACAGACCCCCGTTTGCTGCAAACGCAAACCTTCCCTTTTTATTCAGCACATCGAGCGTAGCGGCGGCATTCAGTGCAATCCTGCCGAAGAGATTGACATTCCAGTACAGCGCCGGTTGCAGATGCCACTCGGTACCGGGTCCTAAAAATCGTTTCTTCGTAGTGTCATAATAACGCGTCGTATCAAGCGGATCTTTCAGTTGAGGGACATCGGTGATAGTTCCACCGCGTACCGAATGATTCCAGGCGTAATGGTTGAGACCAATGCCCACTTCGTGAATCGGATGCACCCGCAGGAGCGCACTAAGCACTGCCGCCTGGGAATTGGGCCCCATCGGCGAGCCAAGGCACCCATTAAAATGGGTATATCGATGGCTGCCGCCGCCGAAATGGGTATATACCCACGGTTCGACACGGGAATACTCTGCCTGCACCGTCAGATCACGCCCAAGCAGTCTCCCGAACCAGTTACCGCCTATTGTTAACGCCCATTTGTTCCCCCAGTCGTTTGTAAAGATTTTCCACGGAGCGAGCATATCATCGAGGAACAATTCCCCGTACCAGCGGAAATCAACGGGCCAGTTGACCGAAAGATCCATTGAAATCGCCGCGTTGTCGCGGTCACCTGCATAATGTTCGACGAATGTGAACGGTACCATGGGAATGAGGTAGCCCCACTCAATCGCCCGGTCATCCTGACGGTAGGGAACGGCGACGCTGTTTGAATCGGAGCGCTGTTCCGAAGTCGTATTCCCGTAAATGATCACTTCATTGATGCCGAGATGGACACGCTGTTTCCAGAGGTCGGTGCTAAGCCGGTGCAGATAAAGGTATTTGCGTTTGTCCTTATCGACTTTCAGGAGCCCGACCACATGCTGATAATCGATTATATCGAGATCGAGTGACCCGCGGAAATAGGTAACCGGTGGAGCGTACCCGGAAAGTGTAAGTGGGAAAAAACGGGCGGGACCGCATTTCAGACGATCGATGGCGGTTTCCAGATCGATCCGCCCGGCGTCGTAACGGATTCCGCCATGCGGCAGGTCCGAGGAACGGACAGAACTGCTTGTATCTCTTCCATAAAGATTATAGGCGATCCCGTCGCGCGGTTGATAGGTGCTCGGGGAGAAAAGCGTATCGCTGCGGTATTCCGTCCAGACCGCAATACCGCCGTAGAACGAGAGCTTGCCGAGGTTTCCTGCAAGCGACGGGCGCGCGATTCCGAAAAGCTGAAGCGTCGCGCTGTCGTTAAAACCGGGGCGGATGTCGTAGATCAGGTCGAGGTTGATCTTCAGGCGCAGGTCACTGCCGGATTTCGCCCATGCAAAGAGTCCCTTTTCGTGTCCGAAACGGCGCCGCGCCCTTTCAAGAAGCAGCCTTTCCGCAGGGGAAAGTTTCGCTGCACAGGCGGCAGAATCGAGAAGCGCAAAAAACGGTTCCGCATCGGTAAAAGCATACGGCTGCAGATAATACCGGGTGGGAAGATCGATGCCGCCACGGGAAGATACCCTGAGCAGAAGCCGGTCGAGTTCCGTCCCCACCGGCAGATTCGGTGCGTAGCCGCCATGGACGGCGCCACAAAGCAACATTGACAATGTACTCTCCAATATCACCTTGCGCATACCTATTTCTCCCTCTTCCGGCACTTCTGCCGGATTCCGGTGATGTATTTGACGTTTTTCCTGATATGCGGGATCTGGTTATACTCCGCCGGAATCTTCCGGCCGAGAATCCTTTCCGCGGCATAACAGGCGTCCTCCTTCCTGCCGGTTTCATTGTACCCCTTGACGAGTACCGTATATCCAGCCACCAGATCGGACCAGTTCGCCGGATGCCGTTTCTCGGTAAGCGCTATAAACCTTTTTCCTAAACGCAATGCTTCGTCGTAGCGACCTGTCCAGAGCGCAACAAGCGCCTTTATTCTCAGGAAGATGGTATTATCGGGAAATTCGTTGAGCACCGACTGCGCTATCGAGTCGGCACGCCTGAAATTCTTCCGTTCGATAAGGATCCAGCAGAGTGAATTTTTCGCAGCGTAATTATAGGGAAAATCGGCTTTCAGCGCCGTCCTGACTCCCTGGAGCCCTTCTTGCTCCTTGTCTTCAAAAAAGGGCAGCCATTTGAAGCTGGTGCTCAGATAATAGTTAAAAATGCCGAGCCCGAGGTCGGCGGCATAAAGGCCGGGGTCCCGTTTTTTCACCTGTTTGAGTAAGGAAACCGAATTTATTGCGTTTTTTACCCCGTCGAACCAGTTTCCGCTCTTTGCCTGCACCACGCTGATGCCACCGTAAACATTCGCGAGATAAAAAAGGCAGATAGTGGAATCCTCGCCGCGGAGGCTTGTAATCCCGGTCTCGAAAATCCGTTTCATACTGTCCGCCATGATCTGAAACCGTTTCTGTTCGACTATGTAGGATTCATAATCGAGAATCCGTGTCTGCTCGATCGCGAATGAAAAATACAATGCCTTGAGATCGAGTGGATGGCAGGAGAGGTGTTCTGCAAGAATCGTGCGCGCCGAACGATAATTCTGGTTGATCAGATGCAACATCGCGGAATCGTAAATTCCCGATGCCGGATCAACGGCTGTATCGGTATATGCTGTTCCTTTCCCCGGAAACCCCAGGAGGAGGAGGATTAAAAAAAAAGACTGTTTCATCGATTGACCCCTATAAAACACCTCTACCAATCAGTTTATACGTCTGAAGGGTTGAATTTCCGCCCTGTGGCCCGCTACCAAAATAACAGCCCGGCCTCTACCCAGGCAATAACTACCCCCCCGATTGAGTGAAAAAAGTGAGGTTCTTTATAGTATATTTGAAATTACAGCGTAATATCAGATCTTTAAAAAGGAGCGCCCGATGGATAAATATCCGGTTCTTTTTATAACCGGAACCGATACGGGAATCGGGAAAACATATGTTGCACGTCTCATCGTCGATTGTTCCGCTTCGCAACGGAAGACATCCTATATGAAACCGGTTCAAACCGGCTGTACACGGGTACCGGAAGGAGTGCTAAAGGCACCCGATTTCGATGCAGTCATGGAAGGCAATGCGGTAATGAACGGCACCTATGAACAACATGTGCCCTATCGCTTCGAACCGGTTTGTTCCCCCCATCTCGCAGCGGCACTCGCCGGTCAGGCAATTTCGCTTGACCATATCCGTGATTGTTTTTCGGTGGTATCAAACAAGATGGGACTTACCATTGTCGAGGGTGCGGGGGGAATACTAACGCCACTGGGTGAAACGACTTTCATTATTGATCTGATCGTTTACCTCAAACTGCCCGTAATCGTGGTGACTTCTCCCCGGCTTGGAACGCTCAACCATACTTTCATGACGTTGCGCGTACTTCATGAAAGCGGCGTGCGTGTTGCCGGTGTTGTTTTCAATTACCACTGCAATGACACCCCCTCATTCGTTGAAAACGAAAACCGCCGGATGATTGAAACGCATACCCACCCGATCCCGTTTCTTGAGATTTCCTTCGGATGCGGCATCCAACAGCCTTTAAAGGAATTCGCCGATGCAATCGTCAAAGGCCTTTGACCATCTCTGGATGCCCTTTACCTCATGGCAGGATGCGATCGACTATCCTCCGCTGGTCATCAAACGAGCGTCGGGCATCCACCTGTACGACCGTGACGATAAAAGTTACATCGACGGCACAGGGTCGTGGTGGGTGAGCCTCTTCGGTCACGGCCATCCGCGCATCACCGCGGCGGTGAGGAAGCAACTCGAACAGGTGGAACATGTGATGATGGCCGGGTGCATTACGGAACCGACGCTTCATCTCACCGAACTGCTCGCGTCAATATTGCCCGGCGTCATGAGCAGGATATTTCTTTCCGACAACGGCTCCACCGCCGTCGAAGTTGCCCTGAAAATGGCGCTGCAGTACCATGCTTTAACCGGGTGCGGCAACCGCACCCGGTTCATCGCGCTCGGCGGCGGATACCACGGCGATACGCTGGGGGCGATGACGGTGGGAAGCATTCCCCGGTATCATGCGCTGTTCCATGACCGTTTTAAAAAAGCCCTCTATACCGATCCGCCGTACTGTTACCGCTGTCCGTGCGGCAAAGAACCCGGCAGTTGCGCGGCACAGTGCATGGACTCGCTCGAAAAGCTGCTTGATGAATACCACTCCTCCGTCGCGGCGTTCATCTTCGAACCCATGGCGCAGGGGGCGGTCGGGATGCGGATCTATCCCGCCGTGGTGCTCGAACGCTGCTTCGCGCTCTGCAAAAAGTTCGGAATCCTCACCATCGCCGATGAGGTTGCCATGGGTTTCGGGAGGACCGGAAAGATGTTCGCCTGCGAACACGCCCATGTCAGCCCGGACATCATGTGTCTCGCGAAGGGGCTCACCGGCGGCTACCTGCCGCTTGCCGCTACCGTTGTCAATAAAACAATTTTCGACGCATTCAAAGGCGACGCCTTCTCGAACCGTACCTTCGAGCACGGCCACACCTTTACCGGCAACGCCCTCGCCTCGGCGGCCGCCTGTGCGTCCCTCGAACTGCTGCGTGAGTATGATATCCCGGCATCGCTCGGAGCACGTTCGTCGCAACTGTCGAAACTGCTGCGGACCTTTTATCGCTACGACATCGTCGGCGACGTGCGCACGCTCGGCATGGTCGGCGCGATCGAGCTGGTCGCCGACCGGGCGACGAAAAAACGGCTGCCGGCGCGCGAACGCATCCCGTTTACCATCTGCCGAAACGCGCGTGCAAAAGGTCTCCTTATTCGCCCCATCGGCGACGTCATCTACTTCATGCTGCCGTACCTCACCACCGAAGAGCAGCTTGACCGGGTTGTCGCAATCACCCACGAAGCCTTCAAAGAAACCATCGATGAACAGCTCCCCCATCAATAACCGTGTTGTCGAACAACTCGAAGAGCGTCGAAGGAACGGTCTTTTCAGAAGTATCGCCCCGTTCTTCATACCCGCCCCGGATCTCATGGACTGCTCGACGAACAGCTACCTCGGGCTTCATGCGAACGCCGAGGTAGCCCGCGAGGCCGCCCTGCTGACGGGAAATCAACTCTCCGGCAACCTCGCCTCACGGTTGATCGCCGGCACGTCCGCTCTTTACCGGCAGCTTGAGAAGGAAATCGCCGAATGGGAGAAGACCGAAACGGCGCTCGTCTTTACGAGCGGCTATGCGGCGAATCTAGGCATCATCCAGGCGCTCTGCACCCGTTCGACCGAGGTGTTCGCCGACCGTCTCAACCATGCTTCGCTCTACGACGGTATCAGGCTTTCGGGCTGCAGACTCGCCCGCTACAGTCATTGCGACATGGCTGACCTGAAAAAACTCCTGCATCAATCAACAGCACCTGAAAAACTGATCATCACCGATACCGTCTTCAGCATGGACGGCGATCTCGCGCCGCTTTGCGACATCGGCGACCTTGCACGTTCCTCCGGCGCAATGGTGATGGTCGACGAAGCGCATGCAACAGGCATGTTCGGCGGAAACGGCAGCGGCCTTGTCGAGGCCACCGGCACCGCCGGTGCGATCGACGTCCGGATGGGAACGCTCAGCAAGGCAATCGCTGGGCTGGGCGGATATGTGGCGACAAGCGCCGCGCTGCACGATTATTTTGTCAATTTCAGCCGAAGCCTCATCTACTCGACCGGTCTCCCCCATCCGGTGCTCGCGCATGACCTTGCGGCAATCCGATACGTGCGTCAACATCCCGGTATCGGTGCCGCGGTCGTGAGGTCCGCCGACCGGATGCGCGAAGAACTCGTGCGGATCGGTTTCGCAACCGGTCCGGGTACGACACAGATCATCCCCTGTTTCGTGCGTGACGAACAGGAAGCAATTGCGCTTTCATCCTGGCTGAAGGCCCGCAATATCATCGTCCCGGCGATACGGCCGCCGACGGTACCGAAAGGAAGTTCACGGCTGCGATTCTCCTGGTCGACATTGAGCGGCGATGACGCCCGTGAGACCATTATCGCTCATCTGCAACAGTGGAGGAAGGAACATGCATAACCGAAGGCCGCTCTCAGCGGCCGGGGCCACGAAACAGCGGTTCGATCCGCAGTTGACATTTCTCCGAAAGGAATCCCGCATGAATTTATTTGAGGCGGCCTCGCGCCTTTACTCCCACGCAATCGACGGCGGCATCGATCCGGCCGGCATCGACGCCGTCATCGACTGGCCGAAAGAGTCGCTGTCGGTTCTCTTCGCCGCGACCGATCAGGTGCGTCGGCGCTTTTACGGAACTACCGTCGATCCCTGCTCGCTCATGAATGTCAAGTCGGGCGGCTGCAGCGAGGACTGCGCCTTCTGCGCGCAATCGGGGCACAACAGCGCTTCGGTCGGCGTCACCGGGCTCGCCGATCCGGAGGAGATTAAAAAACGCCTCGCCCTTGCCCGCGGTCACGACCTGCCCTTCTGCGTCGTATCGAGCGGACGGCGCCTCACCCGAAACGAAATCAGAACAATCTGCAGCGCGCTCAAGGATGTCTCGGGCGAGAAGCACGCCTCCCTCGGCATTCTCGACGACGGGGAGTTCGCCCTCCTGCGCGACGCAGGGGTCGTCTGCTACAACCACAATCTCGAAACAAGCCGCTCCTTTTTCCCGAAGATCGTCTCCACCCACACCTGGGAGGAACGTGTTGCGACGGTCAAACGCGCAAAGGCCGCGGGTCTGCGGGTCTGCTGCGGCGGGATTTTCGGTGTTGGGGAAACGTGGGCCGACCGCAGAGAGTTCTGTCTGCAGATCAGGGGACTCGACGTCGATATCATCCCTCTCAATTTTTTCAACCCCGTTCCCGGCACGCGGCTCGCCCCGCCTGTTGAATCACCGCTTGACTTCCTTAAGATCGTCGCGTTCTTCCGGCTTGTCATGCCGGCAAAGACCATCAAGGTCTGCGGCGGACGGGAACTGCACCTCGGCGGACTGCAGGGGCTGATGTTCTTTGCCGGTGCGAACGGGTATGTGTCGGGAGGCTACCTGACGACGCCGGGTGCGGGGATCGATGCGGATGACATGATGATCGCGGGGCTGGGATTAAAAAAGAGGGGGGTCGAGGGGTTCAACGAATAAGGCATGATGGTCGAAAAAGTGAATTTTAATCCAACTGTCAAAGAGGACTATTTCACGACGGACTATCTGGAAAAGTAGCGTCTGTCGTCTTCCACCGCATCACCACCGCCCGCGCCTGCCTGCGCGGAGCCGTAAAGGGGCGGGTTGCCGCTACGGCGGAGGCGGGTAGGTTGAGAATCGGAGGTCGCATAACTGAGGATCGGGGATTTTTCCGGCCCGAGTTTTACGGCCTCCCGCATCAGTGGCGAAAGGCGGAGTTGGGGGCGGCGTCTTTTGGGTCTTCGCTGCAGAAAAAAAGGCAACTATCTAACCCGAATTATTCATAAACTTTTATGCTGCGGCGCCGGACTGCCCATCATCTCGGGCCGTCCTCGCTCGCCGCATCCTCAAAATGCTGATATGTGAGTAGCGTCCCCGACCACGGCCAAACAGGTAGTTTTGTTATACTTACAAAATTTTTACTCCATCAGCTTACATTCGAGTTATATTACTATTTTCGTTTCAAAAAGGGTTATGCACAAGGGACCGGCGAAAAGCCGGTTTCAATCTTCCTGCAGTGTATTCGCAGAGTGAAAATAATCAAAACATACTTCCCAAATTATCACGGGGGAGAAATGCCATGAAATCAGGAATGAGTGTAATGATGATGTTTCTCATTGCTGCAGCCGGTGTTGCAGTGATACCGATGTCCGTCCGGGCCGATTATCCGGACCATGGGATGTATCTCGGCGCCTATGGCGGGTTTAACCTGAAGACAGGAAAATGGAGCCTGGGATCAGTGGCGGATACGATGATTGACGGCAGCCTGCAACCCCGTTCTTCACCAGTATGGGGAGTGCGGTGGGGTTACCACTTCCTACCGCAGCTCATCGGTGAGGCAGGGCTGGGCCTGCTGCCGGTGAAATCCTCCTTTGAAGTGAATAATACCGTCTTCAAGATCGATCTTGATCTTTATTACCATCTGCTGCGCAAAGACATCTCCCCTTTCATCGGTATCGGCACCGGATCGCATATGTGTACAAACAACGGCGATCTTGGGAGCGATTTTGATCTTCAGATGCACTTTTCCCTCGGCGTCCGCAGTCTGATCACCCCTGCAATTGCGTTGCGTTTCGAAGTTCGTGATTACATTATCGACGACTATTCCGAAAACGGGATAGGACAGAACCTCGAAATTACCGGAGGCATTGACTTTTACCTGAATGCGCCGAAGGAAACACCTCCGCCTCCTCCACCGCCCGCTCCCCCACCACCGCCACCCTCGGACCGCGACAATGACGGCGTCCTGGACGACGTCGACAACTGCCCCGATCAAACCGGGGTGCCTGAGTATCAGGGATGTGTTCCCGAAGCAATGAAAAGTTTTACCGGTGCCATAAAAGGCATCTACTTTCAAACAGGCAGCGCCAGAATTCTTCCGAAATCATACACGACGCTTGACCGGGCGGTTGCCGAACTCGAAAAATACAAGACACTGCGGCTGCGCATCGAAGGACACACGGACAACGCGGGCAAGCCCGATTTAAACCGGAAACTCTCGGAATCCCGCGCGGAAAGCGTGAAAGCATACTTCATATCCAAAGGTATTGATTCAAGCCGGCTGGAGACCGCAGGCTATGGCGACACCCGGCCCGTGGAAGACAACAAGACCGCCGCGGGCCGCGCCGCCAACCGCCGTATCGAGTTTTCGATTCCGGGGGGGTGGTAGTTTGCGGAAGTCAAAACCGTGATCGGCGCGTGAATGACGGGGTGAATGCCCCGCCCGGAAGCTGAAGTACAATTTTAAAATGCCCGTCTTCTTCTCTAATGCGAAGCGAAGCTTTAGCAATGCAATTTAATACTATATGTCACTTACTTTACTCAAACGATTAAAATTGAACTTTCTTATAAGGAGGTACAGTACGCTTAATAAAACTCCTATCAGAGTAAGGCCGTTCCCGAACATACGAACAGGTGTTTCGGTATAGGAAACGCGAAGCGAGTGTTCACCGGGAATCAGCACGATCTTCTGCAGACCGGTAGTATCAGATGGCTTAATGGAAACCGGCACGGCATCGGCCCATGCTTTCCAACCCGGAAAATAAAACTGCGGCAACACCAAAGACGCCGTATCGTTATTTTGACACACGACATTCCACGTTGAACCGGACCTTTGCATATGCAGAACCGTGATACCTTCGTTGTTTTTATACGGCGGTTTGCCGTCACTTGGTTGAAGTACATCTGAATACAACGTATCGACGGAGGACAGGGGTCCCGATACGAATGGCATTTGTGCCCAGTGGGGTCGGTAATCCTGAGTCCCCCATATCTCAGAACGGATGGCGGATCGTTTTGTTTTTACTGAATCGGCCGTATTCGGAATTTGAATCAAGGATTTGTGAAAAAGTATTACTGCAATGCTTGTCAGAATCACCGCCGCCCATTTCAATCTCCTATTCGGTATGTAATAAGGGAACGCCCCGGCCGCAAACGAGAGAAAAAACATCCCCGGCGCAAGAAAACGCCAGGGGAATTGTACAATCGACAAAAACGGCAAAAGAGTCCATAGTATGGCAGATAAACGTGTAGCCATAAAGAAATACAGCAATGACACGCAGCAAAACCCGACAATATACCGCGCAGTTTTTTTCGTGCAGCGAGAACGAAATGAAAAACATACCGCCGTCATGGCCGACAATATGTGCACCATTCCGACTTCTGTTGTCAATCCGAAAGCAGACCAATGAAAGAACAGCTTCAACGGGTTGACAAATGACCTCCGGTAATCATACTGAAGAAAATAGTCCATACGGATTAAGCCGCGTTCCAGCAGAATCGGCAACCAGAAGAATGCTGAAATCAAAACCGCTAAAATCCAGCTGAAGACCAGGCCGACATACCGGCGCTTCCTTTCTTCCAGGGAAAAAGACGATGTTTTAATTTCAAGCAAAGAAATCACCGCTGCAGCCGGGAGAAATAATATCGGCATCAGATTATGTGTCGTTATCAATCCGGCAATGAACCAGGCGCCCAAAAACACCCACCGTTTCCGACCGTTTTCCGTCCATTTACTCAACGCGAAAAAAATCCATGGAAACCATATAAAGGATGCCAGTTCACTATATGCTCCGCGTACGAAAGCATCTACCAGATGGTAAGGTGCATAACTATACAAAACCGCCGCAAGAATACCGGATGGAACATCAAACAGCCTGCCGGCATAAAGAAACATGCCGATTGCCGCCACTACAAATGTAAGAAATGCCGTGCACTCAACCGCCGAACCGACGGGAAGACCCAGAAAATTCAGAACAACGGCAATATGATAAAACAACATACCATAAAAGGACGGATACGGACTTCCGTAACCACCGTCAAAGTCGACAAACCAGCGTGGAGGAATCTGACCCTCAGCCAAAGCATCTCGAAGCGCTGCAACACGCATGAACGGCACATGACGGTCATGAGCTATCTGATATCCCGATTGCAGGTACGGAATCGCGAGAGGAAATAAACTCAACAGCAGTATAATAATCGGCACGATCAGGTGTCGGACCAATTTTTGTGCAAAAGAGTTTTCTGCCGTTCCCATTAATTCCCACCGGGTAGTTGAGTAATGAATTCAATGATAATCAAATTGTAATGAACACATGTTCTGCGGCATTTTTGTACGTAAACGTTCCCCTCTACTCACGCGTGGCCACCATGAAACACGAACCGCAGTGACGGTTTTTTCCCCCCGGATCAGGTAGGGATTCATGTAAAATCATTCGGCACGTGATCTACTTTCTGCCGGCTCCCCCTACTAACTGATAGATATTTGATTTTTTTCTGTTTGGGCTGTAAATTCCGGATAATTATTTGACGATGGGTATTCTTTAAACACCTCAATCCGACACTTCCCTCAGTTTAGCCACACCACTCATAAGAAAATAGGTGTCTTGTTGTTTATAATGCAACAATAGCACATAGCTGTCGCAAAAAGGGTTATTCTCAAACAGTGACCTTCACTCTTAAACGAGACAGGGAACACGGATGCTGATGCGCCGTCCATCCATCCCGCTAAGCGGGATCAACGCCGTCGGCTGCGCCGCAGGTTAACCGGATCGTTAGAATGTAATCCATATGCATTATATATACGCAATCGGTTTTTTTTAGTGGAACAATCCATACCCTGCGCCACAAATCATTTGCAGCCCATGGAAAGAAACACCGTCAACGAAGCAACGGGTAATCACTCCCTGCGAAAGATGTCTTCAATGATTGCTTTTGATCCTTGCGACACCTATTTTCATCTCTATCTCGAACAAAGCGCGTTGAATTATCGGTTATGCGGGTTTAAAGGTTAGAAGAAAATCGTAATAAAATCACCCTATTTTCACAAAGGAAGGTTTGTATGATTCTTAAAAACAGAGTTTTTTTTCTGATGATTACCGTTGCGGCCAATTCGCTGTTTGCCGCGAACCTTTTTTCCACCAACAGCGGATTCGAAACAGCCATAACTCCCTGGAAACTATCTTTTCAAGATACCGCAATTGCAAACGCCGCGATATCCCAGGGGACCGATGGCGTCAAATTCGGGACAAAATATTGCAGAATAAACGTCACCAAGGTTGATGCAGATTCAGTAGGTAATAACTGGTATATTCAACTCTGGGAGCCTACATGGACAGCCGGCAAGGATGTCAAATACACTTATTCCTGCTGGGCAAAATCCGGTGATGCCAATTCCCATTTGATCCATATTGCTGCGACGGGAGATTCGGCGAGTGAATATACCTATCAAGATGGAACATCATTTACGCTCTCAACAGAATGGCAAAAGTGCGAACATTCATATACATGGACTCAAACCGGTACGACGAAGAAGCATTTTCGTATTTTTCTCGCCGGTTCGACGGGAGCCGTATGTTTCGACAGTATGGCTTTAGATACCGGTCTCACTACGATAGTACAAGAACCTTTTGCAATCTCCAACCGCAACGAAACATTCAACTACGGCGTTCAATTATTGCCGAGTTGTCTACGAATTGTTTTAGGAAATTCACCACCGGTTTCAAACACTGTAGCGATTTATTCCGTCGGCGGACGGTTGCTTTCATCGCAGAAGATTCCGGCCGCTACGTCAACCTTCGCAATCCCGAAACCTTCGTCCGGCGCATGGGTCGTGGATGTAAATTCTAATAAAAAAGTCATCCGGATACCTTGATAAAACATTGCATTCAAATCCGAAAAAAACGCATCGAAAGATGCGTTTTCTATTTGGAGCGGTTATATATATGACCACGGTCGAAGCGCGCAGGTATGGACCCCTTATGTAAGGGGAACCCGCGGCATGAGACCGGACGGCATGGTGTGGTTGTGACTGACCATGTTTATGTATTATACACCCGCCTGTATTCCGAAATGAAAAAGGTTATCGTTTTGCCCGAAATACACCCTGATTCGAAATAACATACAGCTCATCCTGAAAGTTTATCAGGTCAAAAGTACAGGGCTTAGCGTTAAATCCAACGGCTTTGGCATGGTTACGCGATAGTTCACTTGAATCCAACACCGGGATTGGCGCCGCTCCGTTGAAAACGCCGGATACCGCACGCTTATGGAACGAATCCGACAACCCGGGTGCATCTTCCCTGTTTGTCAACCGACAGGAAGATGCCGGTTTTTGATAAAAGACGGGCGTTGCGTTCTCCGGCCTCGCCGATATATGCTCCGTTAATCGTATATACCTTTCGGGACACCGGCGCACCGGCGCGTGATCGGATGGGCCGCCGCCTGCGCGCCCTTGACGATGCGGCACAAGATCCGGCATTGGAAAAGGATACCGGAACCTCGGCACTCATCAGTGTCTGAGCATCCGACCGCAGCTCGAACACCAGGCGGTCGATATCGTCGCAAAGATCCTGCACCGCGACCGTTTCCTGAATTTCAAACGGACCGCCCGCATCGTGATCTCCGGTCTTTTCATGAACGGTAACCGCATTGCCGCCGCCTTTGAACTGCAGGATCAGCGTTACCCGGTCCGCCGGTTTTGTCACAACATACCGGCACGACACAACGGCATCCCGGTCGCTGCCGCCGTTATAGCTCGCCTTATCCGTGGCAAGATCGATCACGGCATGCTCGCTTGCATGAGTAAATGAGACAAGGCCGACGGCGGGCGTATAGTACTCGTCAAACTGCAGCGTGGAATTGGCCGGGAACTGAGCCGGCGTAAAAAACTCCCTCGACGCTCCCGCCCACATTTCGATAAAGGGGCGTCGATACTCGGTGCTGGTTTCAGGATTAAAACCCCGGCTCTGATTGTAGCCGAATCCCCACAGTTTCAATCCGGGCGTCTTTACGTTATCAGAAATTCGAAGTATGGCTTCATTGTTGTTATGATTGAGCGCTCCCCAGAAATTGCTCTCGACCGGCCATGCATACGCGATTCCGTCATTTACCCAGTTTTTATACCATCGCAGATGTTCGAAGCGGTAGATATCTCCTTGTACATTCTGCTCGACTTTCCGAATATCAGGCCAATCACCGGAGATTTTCACATTGCTCACCGGACCGATAATTTCCGTCTGGTCGTCGCATCGCGTATTTCCCGGAGCCGATCCCGGCGCGACACCGACGTTTGTCCAGTACTCGTAGGGAGTCTCGCCGCCGTTCGGATTGACCAGTGTCACCGACGTTTTAAGTGCCGAGGTTTGCGCCGCGAGCGTCACTTCGAAATTGCAGGTGATATGGGTGGTGCCGTACCTGAATTGCGCGGCGGGCGTATTGAAATCGATATCATCGGTAAAAGTCATTTTTACCGAAACCTCTTCGGCCGTATTGCGGGTAATCTCATAGGCCCAGGGACGGCACCAGGCTTTTCCATGTTCGGGCTCGGGAAAGGTGGGGAAAATCCCGCCCCACAGCATGAGCCAGTCGTAATAAAAAGCATCCCACTCCGGCCCATACGGCCTGCCGACCGGATTCTGGTACAACTGCTCGTGACCGGTCGGTTTGTAAATCATCGACAGGATCCGGCCGCCGTAATCGGGTACCAGGGTCACCTTCAGGTACTCATTCTCCATGACGAATGATTTGTACGTGCGGGTGACAATGTCCGTACTGAAAGTATCATTCCGCAGTGAATAGTCGGGATTTACCGTATGGCTATAGGTTTTCCATTGAACCTGCGATTCGGTCAGGGTAACCGCCGCGGCAATTTCCATACAGGTAAAGACCGTTACCGGCAACAGCACATTAGCTTTATTCACCGATATCTCCTTCTATTGGACTGATAGATAGTACTTTTTTCCGGTTCAGGCGGGAATTTCAGGGATATCGCTTAAAATTGGATCGGATTTAGGGATGAAATTTCCCGCTTCCCGACAGTTTCAAGTACACCATTTATCGATAAAATAGGTATCGTTTAGTGAAAAACGCAAGAATCGGCAATAGCTGTCGCAAAAAAGGCGTTAAATATAGGCATGTAGGGGGATGCCCGGGAGGACTATTACGGCATTACCGAAGGAATAAAGACGGTCAATGACGGCGACACTCCGGATACCGGCAGCAGAACGATTGACCGGAAAAGCACTGTCGTGAGTCACTGCACTTTGACGAATGAATAACGGAATACCCGTCCGGCGGTTTTTATCGTAATCAGATAGACGCCCCTGTTCGATGCGGGAATCCGCCACAGCGCGTCTCTGCAGGTCTCTTTCGCCAGCATTCTTCCCGAGAGGTCATACACGATTGCCGTGAACTCCGTTGCACGGGAAAAGACTATCTTTCCGGAAGGAAGAAGCCTTGGCGGTGCGGGAGACTCTCCATTTCCGGCCGGCGCCGCCGGCGCGGATGAAATCGCGGTGATCGCAAGGGTACAGGTCGAGTCCGACGATACGGTCCCGATTGCCGCGCGGTCCGCATCGATCACCGTGTGGTCGCTCGCCAGTATCGCAATCGCATTGTTCCCGTTTTTTCCGAAATCGCACATCGTGCAGATAGCGCCCGGCCCGCCGCAAAGCTGCACGGTCTGTCCGGCTCCGCCGCTGCCTCCCCTGATGAAACCGTCGCGAAAGATTATGGTGGAATTGACGGCTATCAGGGCGGTATCGCCGTCCGTACCGTCTTTCGGCGTCGGGCACGGGTTCGGTGAAATCGCGCTGGTTGCCGAAAAAGAGGTGCCGTTTATGCCGGCGAGATTGACACTGTTGAAAACCACCCTGCTGTTCGTTATCCTTGCCTTTCCGGTAACCGTAATGCCGGTGTACGCGCCGGTGATGGTGACGTCGGCGTCGGTGATGACCATGTTTTCGTTGATATCTGATCGCACAAGGATAGTGCTTCCATGTTGTACCGCCTCGGTAATCGTCGGGTATTCCTCCGGAACGACAACCGCATCCCCGGGATAGATCTCGAATGAGGAGCTTCCGATCCACGAAGTATCCGGAGCGCCGTACCCCACCTTCCAGTAGAGCACGCCTGTCGGCAAGTCGAGCGACGGCCGGTACGCGGTATCGGCGATCGATATTTTCAACACCTCATCCTCGAAAAAGAAGTCTTTCGCCACCAGCAGACAGTACGGAGGAGTCGCTTTCTCCCATGAAAACCACGGCCGCCTGTTTTTACCGTCGCTTATTGTATGAAGATAAAACAGGCTGACGGCATCGTAGACAGCCTTTATTTCCGATGGATCGAGAGCGCCGTGATAGACGGAAAGCTCGTCGATGACGCCGGTAAAATTACTTGCCCGGGAAGAGACGCCTTCGAGCTCCCTGCCGATGCGCGGCGGGTTGACGCCGTAGTGCACCGCCGAGTAGAACGGCTTTCTCGTTACCTCGTTCCCGTCGATAAAGAAAGCGAGTTCATCGCCGCTGCACGTCAAGGCAATAAAATGCCATGCCTCCGAGCCGGTGACCGCCGTATCCGCGCCGACCGCGATCAGATCTCTTCCGCCGTTTCGTGCAAAAGTGAACCGGGGCTTGCCGTCGGTGAGTCCGAAGCTCATTCCTTCGGAACCGTTGTTTTTTTTACAAAGGTTCGAAAAAATAAGTTGCTCTCCCTTCAAGGCGCCGTCGGGCTTTATCCAGGCGACAATGGTGAACCGCTGAAGCGCGAACCGTTCCGGTTTATCGACGACGACATACGTTCCCGTGTCGTTGAAAAGAAGCGCGTTTCCCTTTTTGCCGATACCCCAGACAGCATTGGAAATGTTCCCGCCGCATCCGTTCCCGCTCATATCGTGAAGCATATCGCCCGTACCTTCGTCGAAATTCCAGTATGCCGCCGGTCCTTTGACGATAAACCGGGAACTGCCGATCCATGCCGTATCGGGAAAACCACAGCCCACTTTCCAGTACACCGGTCCTGCCGCAAGTGCGGCGGAAGGCCGGTAAGCGGTATCCGAAGTCGCTATCTGAAACAGGATATCAGTGCCTGCGAGGTCTTTCGCGGCATACAGACAGTAGGGTGGAGACGTCGGCGTCCACGAAAACAGCGGCCGTGTATCAACGCCGTCGTGAATTTCATACACATGATACCGGCTGACGCTGTCGTGGATCGCCGCGATTTCGGACGCGGCGAGACCGGCATTATACAAGGTGAATTCGTCGATGTTCCCGGCGAAATAGCCGTTTACCGAGCAATTGAGAAAGGCGCCGACGGAAGGCGGATTTACGCCGTACTCGATCATCCAGGTGAACGCGTTCTCCGCGACCTTTTTTCCATCGTGATACAGTGTGATATTACGGTCGTCGCATGCCGCGGCGATGAAATGCCACGCATCGTCAACGACCGAATCGTCCGCAGTGACGGTAAACCAGCCCCCGTTCGTCTGCGCCGCCGAGAAACGCAGTTTTCCGTCGCTGAAGCCGAAATTCATCCCTTCGTGATAGTCGCTTCCGTTGCGTGTATTGGAAAACAGGGGCCGCAGGCCGATGCCGCCGATGCCGCCCGCCGCTTTTATCCATGCGGCAATGGTGAATTCCTGAAGCTTGACGACATCCGGGTTGTCGAAACGGATATTCGTTCCTTCACCGTTAAAAAGCAGCGCGTTTCCTTTTTTGCCGACGTCCCACGCGCCGTTGATTACTCTGCCGTTGTATCCGTTGCCGCCCGCATCGTGAACCGTGTCGCCCGTTCCTTCATTAAACGTCCAGTGGGCAAGCAGCCCCGTTCGTACGAAACAGGAAGATCCGATCCAGGTGGTATCCGGAGAACCATACCCCGCTTTCCAGTATATGTTCCCCACCGGAAGGTCGAACGACGGTTGATACATGGTGTCCGCAATCGATGTTTTCAGGATTAATTCATTAAAAATCAAGGTTTTGGAGATAACAAGATGATAGGGAGGCTCCATCTTCGTCCATGAGAATACCGGCCGCGCGGCAGGTCCGTTTCCGATCTCGACAATTGAATATTTGTTAAGCGCTTCATACATCGACGTGATTTCCGTCGGACCCAATGCACTGTTGTACAGTGACATCTCATCGAGGTTCCCCCTGTAGCCCTCAGTGCCGATATGCGTCCGGATCTCGATATACGCTATCGATGCGTTGAACGTTTTACGCGCGATCTCTTCGCCGTCGAAATACAACGCCGCATCGATGCTGTCGTAGGTCGCGGCCACGAAATGCCATCCGCCGCCTGCAACCGATACCGCGGCGTCGACCGTCGATAATTCCTCGCTGCCGTTCGTGTAAAACGAGAGATCGAGTTTCCCGTCGACAAAACCGAAACTCATTCCCAGCGACCTGCTGCCGTGCAGTTCCGAATAAATAATATGCCTGCCGTCGGCGACGCTTTCGGGTTTGACCCAGGCGGCAATGGTGAATTCCGGCAGATTGAACGAGTAAAAAACATAGACATCCGAGCCTTTGCCGGAAAAATAGAGTGAGTTTCCCGTCTTGCCGGGAGCCCATGACGAGAAGTAAACTTTTCCGTTATGTTTGTTCCCGCTATCATCGTGAAGCGAATCGCCTCTTCCTTCATCAAACGTCCAGTGGGCAACGGGCGCCGGTTCGGAAAAGATCCGTAAAGTCAGGATCATTATTATCACACTCAAACGGAAACAGGTATTCATGCCATCCCCCTCCGAAAATAAGCGGTATTTTTTCCCCTGGTTTTTCTCATACGGTTTCTACGGTTCATGCCGGGCAGCCGAATTCGACTTCGATATTTGCCGCCGAGACGTTGCCCTGATGCACAGTCTCCATGCGCCGTTATATTCCATGAAAAGTGAATGATTCCTACCTCAGCTTATATAATATATAAAAAACCATCGTTTTTCTAACATTATTATTCAGTGAGGACGCACCCCCACCTTACGACAATTGTCGAAACATGCCGGTTTGTAGAGGTGCAGGGGCACCTATTAAGGTATCCGGCGCCAAGGCGCTGTTTTTTATAACGCTTTTACGGTCTCCCTGAACCGCCGGGATAAGGCGGCGCCGCGGCGCGGCACGGGGGGCCGCCGTACCAGCGGAGCGCTGCATTAAGCTTGCCGAAATGACGAGGTATGGCGGCCCACCCGGCTTCAATAAATTTGATATTGTCAAATTTTGGAATTGGAATCCGGAGTAAATGGATTCAACCAATATTCATTTTTTCATGCCGGGTCCCGCCCCGGCAGGCGGCCTACTTTGTCCGAAGCAACAAAGTAGGCAAAATGCTTTTGGCCACCTACGCTACGCC
>JAFGIW010000210.1 GCA_016929415.1 Chitinispirillaceae bacterium
CCGCTGCGTCGTATTGAAACGTCACAAACATCAGATTGTTGTCCGATGCATCAAATAAATCCAGACGCTCCGGCCCCAGCGGCTGCGCCAATACGGAAAACGACATGCAAAAGATTATAATACCAATAACTGTTAAGAAATTTAAGCGGTAAAACTTATCACACGGTTCCATGGTGAAACTCCTCCTTGGATGAATAAGACTGACTGGAATTCTTCGGATAAATCAGTAAAGATCAGATGCGAAAATACATCATACATCAAACAATCGGTACCCGTTGTATTCCTGCAGGCTGCACCTCTGATGATTTAGCGATAAAGTGCCCCTCTGCGGATCGTAAGGCAGGTATCTGCAGAACGGCATTTTGACTTTATTAAATCATCGCACCTCGGGTACGCAACTACCGTGTATGAACTCTTAACGCACAACAGATCGGAACAATTCACCTCGAAAGAATCGCCCGCGTCAGTTTGTACATTTCTTTCAAAGATTCTCTTATAATGTAATTAATCTTCACGTAAAAAGCATAAAATTATCTCGATTTTTTTAACTGCCGGATGCTCTTTACGTATTAGGTTTAAAGAAAAATGAGATGGTGAAAACTGAATATATGGTAGAAAGGATGAATGGAACCATATATCGTTGAACGGATGTTCCACGCGGATTGCGGAAGAAAATGAAAAGTCCGGCCTTACTTTCCGATGGCGATCGTCCTTTTCACCAGCTTCCGGCCATTGACGTTAAGAACGGCTATGAAGCTTCCCGGCCGCTGTATATATTTCTGACGCATGAGGCTGCCGTAATCTCCGGAGGTATGCTGCAGCAAACGTCCGGCATGGTCATACCACGACAGGGAGACACGCTGATCAGGGGTAAGCCCCGGTATGGTCATCAGGAGGCGTGGCTTTGCTGCGGAGGTGATCGAATCCAGTTGTACATACTCTGTGAGCGAAATATCGTCGATCTCCCAGCTCGCGGTTGCCTTCCCGGCATCGAACACAATACGATCTGATTCGGTGGGATCCTTGCTCATGGTAAAGGTGTATTCAAAAACCTCGTCCGTGGAGGAAAGACCGACGATTTTTTGTAAATAGGCCGTATAGGGATCTTTTCCCATGCCTACCGTGGCTTTTATTGTGGTGTTCGATGCAGACGACGCATTGAACGAGAAAACGTACCTTACACCCTTCTTAAGACCGATACCCTCCTGCATCAGTTGAATATGCCACTCCTCCGTTCCCGCATTCTGGAGGCTGAGTTTGAATTTACCGTCAGTCACACCTCCTTCAGCCTTGGCGGTTTCGTATACCCCGAAGGTCCAGCCTGACGCACCGTCCGAAAAGTCGCCGTTTTCCGCGAGGTTCGTGAGAGATATAGTAGTACCTGAAAATGAGGCGGTAACCGTCATGTTGCCGCTCATGACAAGCGTTGATACCTGACTCGTCCCTGAAAGGGCTCCGCTCCAGCAGTTGAAGGTGGATCCGTTGACAGTATACGCCTTGAACGTTACTGTTGTTCCGGAATCGTATTCCGCCTGCCGGGGTTCAGCCTGCACCACACCCGACCCTGTTGAAGCTACTGTCAGAATGAACTTCGTTTTGGCATTGACGTCGACGAAGGTGGCGGTAACAGCTTTATCGTCGGTCATGGTGACGGTTACGGTCGGGGATGTCCCGGAAGCATCGCCGCTCCAGCTTTTAAGCTTGTAACCGGAGTTGGGAACCGCGGTAAGGGTGACGGTGGCACCGGAGTCGTAGGTGGTCGCATCGGGGGACTTGGTGACCTTGCCGCCGGAAGTGGCAGTGACGGTGAGGGAGTATTTCTTATCAAACTTGATATATGAACATTTTGTACTTACACCACTTAATGACGATTTATTTGAACTGATATTACTACCCCATCCTGATTTTGGATCTTTTTGCGTAATAGCAACTACACCATTATTAATTCTGTTTTTTAAATTATTAAGATCGTCCCAATCATTTGCATGTCCCTGTGCCCCTCCTCCTTGACCATATCCGTCATCAGCAATAATGCAAAGTCCTGATGCTGAGTTTACTTGCCCCCATGTTACATTATTATTATTATCAAAACGTATACGGTCATTACCAGCCTCAGTGCGACCTCCACTTGTATGCATAAAAGAGAACAATTCTAAATTAAAAGAATTAATATATGATGCTTGATTATTATTCCAAGGGGAAATATCAAGCGAAAATAATGCGTTCGGAAGATATTTCTTAATGGCGCTAATCATCTGGCCCATATATTTTGCAGCATCAACGACGCTGATATCATTTCCCCAACCATTGCAATATTGGTAGTAATCTGGTTCCATTAACCAGATTACAGGTTTTGCAGTCCCATAAATATTTGCTATTCTTTGTGCATAAGACTCATAAGCTTCAAGAACTTTGTCTATATTTGACCTTAACCAGCTACCTCCCTGTTGATCGAGTTGCCCGCCGACATCATTGTCACCCAGTCCAGACAATTTTGCAATTAGATATCCATAAAATACAGGCGTCTGCCCATTTGCTTTACAGTACTTAACCATGGCACCATGCCAGCCGTCGATAAAAGAAATTTCATTACACCAGATTGTTGCGTAATCTAATACATCTTTTAATTCGTCCATTCTACCATTCTTTGATGCGTATTCCCAATCCGCTCCGAAATTAAACCGTGAAGGAGCAAACTCTGCCCAAGATAATTGTGTTCCTACTATTAATAAAATACAGGCCGCCCTTATTAAACGCATAAATGCCCCTAAAACCGAGAATATACGAAAAATTTGTAATATAATTAATGGATTTTAGTAGAAAGAAGGGGAAAAAGAGTTCATGGAAATGGGTTTTTATCTATTTAGGGGGTGAAAATAGTGTACTCTTTTGAGAACAAGCGCCCAATAGATAATCGACACCTAAGCGCAGAGTGAAAGAATATTTTTCCTGGATGTTATAACGACCGTTGGACAGATTCCTCCACCTAACGGCTAAAAAGGCGGGAATTGTCGATGGCTATCACCGTAACAATACCGAATAAGGGTTTAAAAACATAAAATCAGATGATAATGGTGAAGAGTGTTGTTATATAGTTTTCCTTAAAATTAATTAACCCACCTGACTACTGCAGATACCATTATTGGGGCATCTACCACATTTGGGTAAACAGGGAAAAGGATGCCCAGTTATCAAACCGACTGCCATGTTCAGTGTTTCATTTTCAATTAATAACGATATATATGTCCTTTCCCCGCAAGATCAAACGTTAAAGCAAAAATCGCCTTCTTATCAGCCGACAGCATAACGATATTGGCCTGCATATTTGCGTCAAGGGATTCTTCGGCTAAACTACCAAAGCTATCTTTTGTATAGTACAATTTCCCCTCACTCCCGACCAGAAAACCCATATACCCATCTATCATAGTAATTGAAACGGGGTTTTTTCCATCAACGCTTGCAACCCTTTGCTTCAAACGGAATGTCGACGAAACCGGACTTTTTGCATTAGGAATACGTATAAGCGCGTTTTCCTTTCCAAATATAAATATGGTATCATAATTATTATTATCAGTAAATACTATATTAACGTTTAGATCGCTTCCAATCATCAACGTATCTTCGGATAAACTTCCTCCGCCCCACCAAGGGTTGGCCCACCGGATCAATGATGAAGTCGATGAACCGAGATTGGGATTATATATTCCAATAATAATAAACGTCACATCTCCGGTCACATCAATGTCACTTATCGTGTTTGTCGATCCATCTGAATTAGTAGAACCAAAATATCTCATACCATTATTGCCATGATGTATTTCAAAATCCGTTCCTGCTGTTGCATCTAGCACATAATATCCCACAGCATCTTGGCCTAAAAAGTATAATGCCGGTCTATGACTTAATTCTTCTGATTTGATCGTGCTAATAATATCGTAGGTAATCGTTTCATACATCGATGTTGCCGATAAGGTGTTATTGACCAACCCTAATTGTACATCGCAGCTTGTGACCGGCAGACTCCAGGCAAACAATTCAGTCCATGCGGCATCACTCACATTTTTCCTCTCGATGTGTGCATAGTCATTAAAGGACCCTGTACAACGTGCGTTAATGATATTAAACGAATCTATGGCCACTACACTGCCCCATGTTGAAACATCCCCCGCCACCTTTGTCCACACATGTTTCCCTACCGTCACCGTCCACTCCAGTTCCACGCTCGCAGCACCGTCCTGCACGGTCACCGACACCGGCACGGTCTGCCCGACGTCATAGACCCGGTTGTCCACGCACCAGCCAAGTACCAGCCGTCCGTTGCTTGTCGACAATGAATGTGTCATCCCTGCCGGAACCACCGAAATCGACAGACCGCTCAAATTGTTCTCGCTGTCGGTAATGACCACCGTGTCGTAATAGAAATTCCCCAGCCCGGCGCTGTTTTTCATCTGCGCCGCGGTTTTGGAGAATTCCGGCGGATCGTTGACCGGGGTAACGGTAACTCTGATTGTTGCCGCTGTAGATAGCGATCCATCGGAAACCGAGACGATAATCGTGTCGACGGTCGTTTCCGAGCCGTTGTGCGTGTAAACGAAAATGCCGGAAACGAACTCGTTCAACGGGAAAGTCTCATTAAGCGTCACCGAGGCGCCGGATTTCTCAAGCATTCCATTGACCGGAAGTGCGGTAACGGTGACCGTCAGGTCGGCGGAACCGTTATCGGGATCCGAGCACGTGAATCGGCTCGAAGCGATGGTCGCCGTCCCGCCTTCACTTACCGAAAGTCCGCTGTTGACCGTCACCCTCGGAGCGTCGTTGCGGGGCTGGACGGTAACCTTTACCTTTGCGGCAACACTGAAGAGCTCGCCGTCCCAGGTTTTATAGGAAAAGCTATCGCTGCCGTTGACGGTATAGTCCAGAGAATCGATCCCCGTGGCGTTGGTTGCAGGTGTGTAAACGATTTTGTTGTCGTTGATAGCTGCCTTTCCTTTTGATCCGTCTGCAGCCTGGGTGATAACGGCCCCTTCGGCGGCGCGGTCATTCTTCAATGCATCTATGATGACCGGCTCATTCATATACGTGCTGACCGTGTCGCTCTTGACAGTTAAAACAACCCCCGGCGGGTGAAACCGGCTGTTCCCCGTCGATGGTGGTAAAAGTCACTTTCGCATTATCCGGATCTTTCGCCGGATCAGAGGGTAATGCACATAAAAGAAGGAAGGTCGAAAAAAACGTCGTAATTGCGAGGAGGGGTGTTTTCATTTTAAGGACTCCAGTTTTGTGCAGTCAGTGGGAATTCATCAATGAAAAAATCAAGGCAACAAGTAAAATAATTCGATCCGCATCTTAAATCTGTGATCCGGATCACCTTTCTGTTGATTCTTAAATCCCCCCCACAGCAGCTGACAGAAGTGTCGTCGGAGAATGGTATCGATCTTGCCCGCAGCACTTCACAATGATCACCGCCTGCGGGTCGTATGCTTCAGGAGGGGAAAAAATCCCTGAAAAACCGGTGGGCACCGCAGACGCGGATGCCGTCTCTGGTCATCACGTCGGCATCCGACGAAAGGACGAGCTGTACGGCATTGACTTCGGGGAACCTGGTCTTGAAATAGCGCAGCGGCACCGCGGGGTGGTTCTCCCTGAGCTTGCACTCGATCGCATAGATCGGTCTGCCGCCGTCGCAGAGCACGAAATCGACCTCGCGCTTGTCGGTGTCCCTGAAATACATAAGGTTCCAGTCCCTCCCTTCAACATCCTGCGCGTAAAAACAACGGGCCAGAAGGTTGCAGCCGACCAGGTTCTCGAAACGGGACGACCATTCCGGCACCACGGTCCAGTCGAAATGATAATGTTTGGCTTCTTTCCTGACGGACCTTAATCGTGACGAACCGAAAGGATAGACCCGGAAAATCATATAAATGTTTTCAAGCAACTGTACCCAGCGGCTGACGGTCTGGTGGGAGACATCGAGATCTTCCCGCAGCCCGTTGAGCGAAAGCGGTGATCCGACCAGTTCGGGCATGCGCATAACGAGACGCTCGACAAGGGCGATATCCATTACCCGTTCAAGACCTGAAAGATCCTCCTGAAGCACGCGACTTCGATACTCTCTGCTCCAACGCCTGGTTTCCTGCTCTGACGACAATAAAAACGGTTCCGGAAAACCGCCGTAATGCATCATCGACTCGACATCATTGATGCTTGAAGCGCCGGTCTCATACAGCGTAAGCGGCAGGGATCTGAAAAAATGGTACCGCCCCTGCAACGAATCGCCGCCCCGACGGTAATGATCAAGACGCGCACTTCCGGTTACGATGATCTGCAATTCATTTTTGCGCATATCGAACAGGCCTTTAACTACCTGCCGCCAGCGTGAATATTTGTGGATTTCATCCAGAATAAGAGGTCCGCATCCTGAAGGAAACCGTTCGTTCATGAATTTCTCACGATGTGCCGCCACATCCCAATTCAGGTAACGGTCCGTTTCAGTTGCCGATTCGATCCCGAAGAGATGGAGCGCCAGCGTCGTCTTTCCGGTCTGCCGCGGCCCGGCAAGAAACACCATTTTTCTGGAAATGTCCTTCCTGATTTGATCTTCGATCGTACGCTTCAGATATGTTGGCATTTTAACCTTGCCCTGAAAAAATTAATGAGTTTTTTTAACCACACATTAAATTACTCATTCGTTCAATTGCAGTCAACCTTTTCTACAGCAGTGCAATGTTTAATTCCGAAAGCCCCCTTTCGGCGGCGGACATGCAATAATTACCGCTGTATTCTGCGGGTGAGCCAGCATCAGCAAATGGTTGAATAAACATAATCTCATCAACCAGTTTATTGCGTTCCAACGAGGAAAAAACGTCAGGAATAACTTTAATAGTAATTCTTCCGCAAAAAATATCTTTAAATTCTCCGACAGAGAGAATCTGTGACGAGGGTCACATTGCATCATTATTCCGGGGAGCCTGATTCCTTCCTCCGGCAATTAATGTCTCCAATCACCGTCTAATCTCTCGGTAGTGTTTGAAAAACATATCGCCGCACGGGGCCATTTCCAGATTCCTACCCGTCAAGCATTTCGAAGCGGAATTTAAACGGGATCCAGACACTCACCGGCTTATCCCCTCTTCGCGCAGGTTCGAAAACCATTTTAAAGCAGGCTTCGGAAACCTTTTCTTTCGATCCGAATCCCAGATCGTCGAGAACAACCACCCGCTTCACTTTACCGTCGATGTCGATCAGCATCTTGACACGAATAATTCCCTCAATGCGGTTTTCAAGCATCTCTTTCGTATATTCCGGTTTGACCTGCGACTTGATGCGCGGCTGGGTGGTGACGGTCGTTATCGAAACAGGAACGCTCTTGAGGTCGCTTTCCGTGGCGGTTATCGTGTCAATGTCGGTATCGAGGGTGTTGCCGCGCTTGCCGATAATGGCATCGGCGGCGCTTCCCGAGGCGCCGATGCCGGTCGAATATACTTTTTTCAGCCCGTAAACACGTCGCGGCGGCCGTTTGACCTGCTCCTGTGGCGGCGTCTCGACGATCTCGTCTTTTTCCCGGTTGAGAAGCGGTTTTTTAGTGAGATCGATCGGTTCTTCCTTCACCGCCTCCTCTTTTTTTTCCGCCGGCGGTTTCGGTTTTTCGATCTTCGGTTCGACTTTTCGCTCCTCGATGATAAAGCGGGTCTGTTGAAGGCGCGAAATCCGGTCGGCGATCGTTACCGGCGGCGGATTGTGCGTATGCAGATAGTACCCGCCCGCTCCGAAAAGGAGAAGCGACATTGCCATGACCGGCATGAAAAAATCGCGATCGCCCCCGTTGCGACGGCTATAGTAGGTTGGAACATCAAACTGTCCGCTTCGCACGGGCTCTCCCATCACTCCTCCTGCAGCACCAGCACTGAAAAATCGATGAATCCGGCCTTCGAACAGGTAAACATGACCTTCTTCACAATGGCGAATTCCACCTCGCGGTCGCACTGGATCATCACCTCCGGCGGCTTGAGCAAATCGGTGCATTTCGCCCGCTCCAGTTTCATCCAGGAAAAGAGCGGGGGGACCAGAAGCGAATCGCTCCCGGCAATTTTATCGAGCGTCTCGATCACCTGACCGTCGGCCAGGACCGCTTTACGGGTAATTTCAACCGCACAGCGCGGACGGGGCGGCTTCTCGGATGTCGAGATCGGAAGTTGCAGATCCTTCGCCTGAGTGACGATCTGCCCTTCGGTCGAAAAGCTCTTGATGAGAAAAACCAGCAGGATGGTCATGACGTCGACGAGCGAGGTAAGCTGGGGCTTGAACGTGCCGTCGCCCCCCTGGCGGTTGTTGCGCGGCAGTATGCTCACGGAAACGCTCCCGGATCTTCGGTGGCGCTCGATAGTCCTATTTTTTCGAGCCCCGCCGCGCGGCAGAGGTCCATTACCGCGACAACTCTTTTAACCGGGATCGCATCCTTCGATGCGATAATCACCTCTTCATCCCAGTTGAGTTCAGCCTGACGCAGTTTAATCCTGGAGCCGAGCGTATCCAAGGGGAATTTTTCTCCGAGCACCGGAAGTGAATCGAGCAGTTTCTCGCCAAGCACGATCCCCATATAGTCATTCCCGATCCGTATGGTCAATTTCGGCTTCGGTTTGACGTCCGCTCCGGCCATTTTCGCTCCCACATTGGGCGGCAGGGAAAATTCAATGATTGACAAATGGGTAAAAACCGCCATTGATACCAAAAAAGGGATGAGAATGATGAACACATTCATCACCGGCGTCACATCGAGTTCGGATTCCGGCAGCGTTTCGGAAGGCGGGCGGCTGGATCGAAACAGCGACAATTTCATTACGGGCGTTTTTTCTTTAAGAAATTAAGAAATCTGACGGTCGCCTCGTCGAGGTCGCGGGTAAGCCGCGCCTGCTTGTTCGCCAGAAAGGTATACACCACCATGCAGGGAACCGCGACAATCAGCCCGAAAGCGGTGGTGATCATCGCCTGCGAAATGCCGCTCGCCAGCATCGTCGCCTTTTTCGCCGCTTCGACCGAGGCAAGCGCTGAAAAGGAGAGCTGCAGACCGCTTATGGTTCCCAGCAGCCCGAGCAGGGTGGCGATGTTTGCGCAAAGCGATAGATAATTGAGCCGCTGCGAAAGGCGCGGCACCTGCTGGATTGCGGCCTCCTCGATCCCTTCCTGAATTTCGGCAAAGGGAATGCCGGTACTGTACATTTCAACCGCCCTCCGTAAAAGCTTCGTAAGCGGTGAACTTCCGCGGGTAATTATTTTTTTCGCATCGGCGATATTGTCATTGCCGATCGCCTGTACCAGCCGTGAGACAAGCTGCAAACCGTTTCCGCCGCAGAACAGGTAGTAAAAAATGATACGCTCCAGCACCACCGCGCACGCGGCGGCGAGAACGCCGAGAATCGCCCACATGAACGGACCGCCGGAATTGAACCATCCGGCCAGATTCTGAATCATTGTTCCTCCTTGGGATTGATCGTTGAAACCCTCGGGAATAAAATACATTTTCGCCCGGGAGTACGTCATAGAGCTACGTCCCGCGGCATGAATTATTGCAGGAATTTCGCACTGCCGCCGGAAATCCCTGCAGTGAAACTGTTTACAAAAGCTTCAATTACTTGCATTTAATCCCGCACGAAGGTATAATCCTGACATCCGGAACGTTCCACCTGCCGTCAGGAATACCGATATGAAAAAAAAGATGCTGCTGCGTATCCCGATCGTCATTTTCCTCGTCGCGCTGCCGCGCTTCCCGGAAAATTATGACAACGACCCCGTTTTCCCCACGCCTGCCATTCTCAAGGGCAATGTCGCCTTCTGGACGAAAATCTATACCGAAGTTTCCATGAGCGAAGGGTTGCTGCACGACCGCGATTATCCGCTTGTCATCTTCGAAAAGATTGCGGCGGAAAGCGGCTCCAGAACCGTGAAAGAACGCCGGAAACGGACGGCGGATGCGCTGACCGCCATCGTCTCCGCCCGTGAATCCACCTGGACCGACCTTGAGCGCACCATTGTCGCGCTCTATAAAAAGGAAGCGGACAGCAGTGCCCTTGCGGGAGCGGCGGACAGGGTCCGCTTTCAGCAGGGGCAGAGGGAGCGGTTCATCGAGGGGCTCAAGCGATCGGGAATGTACCTCGATACCATACGCACCATTTTACGCGCCTATAATGTTCCGCTGCGTCTCGCCTACCTTCCGCACGTTGAAAGTTCCTTCAACACCGAAGCCTACTCCAAAGTCGGTGCCGCCGGGCTATGGCAATTCATGCGCGGCACCGGGAAATTCTTCGGAATGCGCATCGATTACACCATCGACGAGCGGCGCGACCCGGTGATCGCCTCGATTGCCGCCGCAAAATATCTCTCGTCAAGTTATGCGGAGCTTAGAACCTGGCCGCTCGCCATTACCTCTTACAACCACGGCGTCTACGGCATGAAACGGGCGGTCGCCAAAACCGGTTCACGCGACCTCGCGGTCATCATTCAGAACTACAAAAGCCGCTCGTTCCAGTTCGCGTCAAGTAATTTCTACGGCTGTTTCCTCGCCGCAAGCTTCATCGCCGAGAACCATGCGAAGTTCTTCCCTGAAGTCAAAATGTACCGGCCGCTTCAATATAACGATTTCGTCATCAGCCACTATATCGTTGCCGACGATTTCTGCCAATACCTCGACATCCCCCGCGAGGAACTGATGCGTCTCAACCCCGCCATCCGTCCGGCGGTTTTGGAAAGGCACCAGCGGCTGCCGAAAGGATACCCGATCCATATACCGGCAAACAAACCCATGGAACAGGTGGCCGCATTATACGACGCCATCCCCGATTCGCTTAAAACAAGCGCCCCACCACGGCCGCTCTATTATCGTGTCAACAGGGGCGACAACCTTTACGCCATCGCCTCGCGGCTCGGCGTAACGGTGCGGGAACTTGCATTCGAGAATAACATCACCCGTTTGAACCGGATCAGGGCCGGACAGGTCCTCAGAGTGCCCGCCAAGGCGGCGGCCGCGCCGACGGTTCTCGCCCAGGCAACCGAAGCGCCGCCGGGCCCGGCGAAGGCTTCCGCTTCCAGCGGCAAACCGGGTCGTGCGGCAGCAAAGCCGCCGGGCGAAACTCCCGCAACCGATGCCGCGGCTGAGATCGCCCGTGCCGAGGCAGAAGCAACAGTGCCGCCTGAAGAGATCGCGATGGTCGATTCCGAAAAGAAACAACCGCCCGAAGAGCGGAAATATCAAGCGCCCCGTCCGACCGCCCGCAAGAAAAAACCTGCCGCGGCAGGCGAGCAGCCCGCTCAACCGGCACTGAGCGATTCGTTACGGGAGATCGCCTTTGCACCCGCACTTATCGAACCGATCAAAACAGCGTCGGAACGACCGCATGTCGCTCCCAATTTCGATGTAACCATCTATGATCTCGACGCGGTTCTCTCCCCGGTCGGAACCAGTGCTCAAATTATCGTTTCGGTCGATGAAACCATCGGCCATTATGCCGACTGGCTCGGGATACCGACATGGCGTATCCGGAAACTCAACGATATGGGTCGCACTTCGGCTATCCGCATCAACCGGTCGCTGCTGGTACCGATCGACCGCCCCGATGCACTCGAACAATTCGTTGCCGCACGTCTTGAATACCATATGGCAATCGAAGAGGATTTTTATACGCAGTATACCATAGCGGATGTCACCGCCTACACGCTCAAGCGCGGGGAGGCGCTCTGGGACATCTGCAACAATAATGAGAACCCGCTGCCGCTCTGGCTTTTTAAAAAATACAACCGCCATCTCGACCTGACGAAACTCTTCGTCGGATCCGAAGTGTGGATTCCGCAGGTACGGGAACGGACCACCGAGGAACTGCGCAGTTTCACTACAACCACGCCGCCCCCCTCCCCGCCGCCCGCCCCGCAACTCTATCGTCAACGGTTGCATGAAACGAAGCTGGTTCCCTGATCAATCGGGTGACGTTGCTTTAAAGGCACGTGGCATCGCCGGACAACCGCTTATGGGAAACCGGTTACGCGGCGGGATTCTGTTTATTCCGGATATTTCGGAAGATAGGATTCGGCGACATAAATTTTAATTACATTATTGATATTCAAGGTTTCCAGAATATCAAAAAGCCCGGGATCGGGTTCGATAATGCAGAGCGAACCGCCGTGTTCTTCAACCATCCGGTAACAGCTGATAAGTACGCTGACGGCGCCGCTGTAAATATACGAGGCATCGCAGAAACTGATGGCGATATGGATTTTCCCCCGCTTAAGATACCCGACAATCAGGTCGTGCAGTTCGGAGAGATTGTTGATGGTATGGGCGTCGTCCTGAACTTTGACAATCTGATAAACACCTTTTTCATACGTTTCGATCTTCATGGAGGATCCCGCCCCTTTAACACACCGTTCAATTTCTATATTGTACACTTCAATCAATCCCATGTCAAATGAAAGATGGGAGACAGTGATACGCGTGCGGATTGAAACCCCGGCCGTCTCGGTTAAAAATGTATTTCCGCCTTCCCCTTCCTCCTCGCCGCTTTCCGCCATCCGGCCAGTAATTATTTTTGTCTTTCTGTTTGAAACCTTATGAAGAAAGAAGGACGTCCGCGATGAAAGAGACGATAATCCAGCTTCTTGCATCAGAGTTTGCCGGCAGCCTCAGTGCCGATGACATCGGTCGCCTGCTTGAAATTCCCCCGTCGCCTGAAATGGGTGATTATGCCTTCCCCTGTTTTACGCTCGCACGCGTACTTCGAAAAAGCCCCGTCACCATTGCCGAGGAACTCATGAAAAAAATCATGCCCAATGAGGCCTTCGAAAAAATCACCGCCATGTCGGGGTATCTCAACTTCTTTGTTGATAAAAATCAATTTGCCGCATCGGTGCTTTCCCGGGCGCTCGCGGAAGGGTACGGCCGGAATAAAACAACCGCGACGGTCGTGGTGGAATTCGCCTCCCCCAACACGAACAAACCGCTTCATCTGGGGCACCTGCGCAACATGTCGATTGGAGAAAGCATCGCCCGGATTCTGCAGTTCCGCGGAAACAATGTCGTGCGGACCTCCATCAACAACGACCGCGGCGTTCACATCTGCAAGTCGATGCTGGCCTACCGCAAAGAAGGCGGCGGAGCCACGCCTCAATCGACCGGCAAGAAGTCGGACCATTTCGTCGGGGATTATTACGTTCTTTTCAGCAGAAACGCCGCCGCCGACCCCTCCTGGAACGATCAGGCGCGGCAGATGCTGCGGCAGTGGGAGGCCGGGGATGAACAGGTCAGGGAGCTCTGGAAAACGATGAACGGCTGGGCGCTTGACGGCTTCAGGCGGACCTACGCACTTTTCGGCATTCATTTCGACAAGGAATACTTCGAAAGCGACATCTATACATTCGGCAAGGAGATCATACGCGAAGGGCTCGAACGCGGCGTTTTTTTCCGGCGCGACGACGGCGCGACCGTGGTGGACCTCGAGGCGGAAAAACTGGGGACAAAGGTCCTGCTGCGCCCCGACGGCACCTCCGTCTATATTGTTCAGGATCTCTATCTGGCGGTCCTGAAACATGATGAGTTCGCCTGCGACCGCTCCCTGTATGTTGTCGGAAACGAACAGGAGTTCCACTTCTCCGTCCTGAAGACGATCCTGAAAAAACTGGGCAGTCCCGTCGCCGAGAAAATCCACCACCTTTCCTACGGCATGGTCGAACTGCCCGAGGGGAAAATGAAGTCGCGCGAAGGAACGGTCGTCGATGCCGACGATCTGATCAACGAGACGAAAAACCTTGCGGCGGAAGAGGTCGGGAGCCGGTACCGGCTGGACGATGCGGAAACCGGACAACGCAGCCTTGCAATCGCGCTGGCGGCCATTAAATATCAACTGCTGCGGGTCGACATCGGCAAGACCATGCTCTTCGACCCGAAAAAGGCGATCAGTTTCGAAGGCGATACCGGACCGTATCTTCTTTACAGCTACGCACGCGCCTCGTCGATTCTGCGTAAAGCGCCGGCAGTGCCCTCCGCCATCGCCGCGGGCGGCGATTTCAACGGTTCGGAAATCGCACTTATCAAGCAGCTCGACCGTTTCCCCGAAGCTGCCGCCTTCGCCGGCGACAAGCTCTCTCCTTCAATAATCGCCAACTACGGTTTCGGACTGGCGCAGGCGTTCAATGAATTCTACCACGCCAGCCCGGTCATCGGCAGCGACAGGGAGCAGTTCCGCCTGCGGCTCGTCGCCGCATTCCGCGCGGTGCTTAAAAACTGCCTGTGGCTCCTCGGAATAGAGGCAATCGAGGAAATGTAAGTAGTCCCGGGCGCGGAATACTGCACGGATCAACCGTTGACGTGCAATTTTTACGTTACGGTTCGCCGCCCGACAATATCTCGGCACTGTATTCTGCAGGAATACGGATTAACAACAGCCGTCTTGTAAACAGCCCCCACGCCGTGTATGTTTTATATGACGTTCTCAATGCATGCAGCGAGAACCGACGTTTGCGCGCACTCCCGATCACCCGGCGGGAGACCTGTCTTAACCACATAACATATCTCTGTACCTTGCAGGCCTTTCGCCGGGAAGGAGGGGGCCTCCGGCCCGCCTCTACGGGAGGACACAGGCATATTAATCGAAGCGATGCATGAAGCAATGTCAATGCCGCCGCCTGCCGAAAAAATCAGAAATCCAGCGTATACCTGATGTCGATTCCCTGTCCGGCCACCGTCGTGCGAGATTTTTCCCAGACATTGTATTTTTTCCATTTGTTCCGGGCGATCGACAGGGTGATCACTCCGGGGATGCCCTCACCTAACCCGGCCGCCGTATATATGGCGCCGAATAAAACAGCCACGACTCCGCCGTCCTCGCCCGTGCGTTCGGCCGCATTTGCCAATGCAAAGAATACCACCCCCGCGGCCAAAGAAACCGCCCCGCCTGCGGTCAGTATCGATCCGATGATGGTCTGTGCGATCGGCCGCATCGGCTTGGTCGGATCTTCTGGTTTTACTCTTGCCAATGAAGAATCGGCAACAATACGATTCTCGATACTGTCGATCGACGATTCGAGGACTGCTCTCGAACGGGGCACGCCATCCTCAGCGTCCGCAAACGACCCTACCCCCGCTGCACACACCAGGAACATGGCAGTTTGAATGCGGAAAACAGTAACCACCTTCATCGCCGGTTTGTCACTTGATAACCGTCAATACCCGGGATACTCAAGATCCTTCTTTGCCTCCGCCTGGTGGTCCTTGAGCCATTCTTCATATGATTCTATCTCTTCCTTATAATCATCCTCTTCCATATCCTCGGTTTCCTGTTTGGGATTGAACCGGGCGTATTTGAATTCGTCGTCCGGATTCTTGAAATCGGCGGCCTTTTCGTCGGGAGTCCTGAAGGTCAATGAATGGCCGGCAACATGGATGCCACCCCAGCCCCCCAGAATCGGAAAAACTTTATGTTGAAGATAGAACACCTTGCCTGCCTGGAAATCGCAGCGTGTTTTACAATATCCATCGATATACCCCATGATAAAATGTTTGCCGGGATCAATCGGAAACGAGATAATTGTCTCTTGATCGTTCCCCGATACGAATTTCCCGTCGACATAAAAGGACGCGGTCGCATCATTTTCTACGCCATACGGATTTTCCCCGCGATAGATCACGATAAGCGCCTTATCGGCCGGCGCCTTGAATTCAGGAATTTTTTCCTCGTAAAGCATCCATGGTTCGCAGGAAAAGATGAACAAACTGGCAAGTGCAAACATACCACCCATGTAACCGCGCATAGCAACCTCCTTATTGTTGATGATGAGTAAGCATCCACCACAGCATAGCCGGTGGCTTTCTGATAGCGGCATAGCCGCGCATGTCTGTGCCGTTGCAGACATCACCTGACACTCCAAAGCTTGGGGTTCGGTAGAACCCCCGTCAGGTATCAGTCCGGGGAAAAGCAATTACCTATCAGTTATCAGTCAGTCTATCAGTTAGCGCCAGACCGCCCTGTCCCAAACCATCTCATCCCACCTGGAAACAACCGCGCTTATCGAAAGCAGCGCTTTTCTGCTCCAGACGGTGTCAACGCTGTTGGCGACCCGGGCGCGGTAGGTGTACCCGTCCATATCCACCGAGGATTTTTCGATAAAGAGCGTATCGCCCATAGCGCCGTCGATGGCGGTTGAGTCGCGAAACCATTGAATCGTCGGCGCCGGATTACCCGATACTGCAATGAAAAACAGCGCGGAATCGCCCTCGAAAGCAGCACCGTCCCGCGGCTCTTCGGCGATTATCACCGGTATGTTCATGACATAAAGCGTGTCGTAGGAATTCTTGACTATGTCCCTGTGACAGTACCCCGTTATTTGAACGGCAAGATCGCCGATAACGTCCGGTACCGTTGCTACGGATAAGGTTTCCGGGATTTCAGTGTAGAGTGAATCGTATTCCTCTCCGATGGTGATTCGAAGGGAATCGATCAGATGGGACAATGTAACCGCCACATCAAATGTCAGCGTATCGCCGATCGTCAGGCTATCGCTTGCGGTATCGGCGGGGAGTATGGTGAGTTGAACGTTTTCGGGATTGTACACGGGATCATCCGGGAGGGTGCAGTAAAAGGCGATTGAGGAGAGACAGAGGGCGACGGCGGGCAACAGTCGATAGGGCCGATGAAGCAGGTGCCTTTTACTGATCATTATGGAAACCTCGGATTCTATTTCACTTTAACATACCAGTAAACGGCGACGTTTTTAGGACGAGTTTCGGGGCCGCCTATGGAACCGGTCGAAGTGGCTGAATAGCCGCGGTCGGTATTATCAAGTACCCCCCAGGTTCCAGTATTTGTTGCACCCGAGGTATATTGCCTTAGGGAATGAGTATGGCTTTTAAATGCATCCGCTTGAGCTGATCCGGCTTCTCTCTCCCCGTCCGGATCGGAAAAGGCGCCGCTTTTACCGCCATTTATCCCCCTGAGAAAAACACCCCGTAAATCGGGTATGTTTGATTTCCCTGTAGCCGCAAAAAATTCCGCACTTGCAATACTGCTGTCCGCCAGTTTCCATAAGCTTGAGTCACCCGGGAAAAACTGCTTAAATTGTTCCGGATTCAACATGGAGCCGATAATGGTTCCAATCGGCAGATGCATGGTATTTTTTATTTTTATAATTGAGTCGTTGAGCGATTGAGCGACATCCCCTAAACTGTCGATTTTCGTCACCGCCTCCTTGAGGCTCCGGATTGTGGCAATTGAATCGATCAGCATTGCGCTGATATCCGCCAGACTGTCGATTCTGGACTCAGCCTGTCTGATGATCTGCAGCAGGTAGGTAAAATTTTCGTTAACGGCATCCGCACGCGCCGTATCGCCCGCCTTTAAGGTAAAAGGAAGGGTGTCGTTGTCGTTTCCCGCGGCCAAAATGTTGAGGGGGAGGATAATCCCGACGAGGAGCGTCGTGAGCTTCATGTGGTACCTCTTTTCCGAAGATGCTTCGACATATGATATCAAAATAACTACCCTAATGTACTCGTGTCAATCGAAATTGTTGAAAGGCGCGCGATCCGGTGAACATCCAGGTATGCTTACCCTTCGATAAATTGACGAGCGGTATTTATCGGTACTGCGTTGTGGGCATATTTTCGGTCCTTTCCCATATATCATGCACCTTAAACCTTACACCGATTCGAGTATCCAATAGCGATGAAGAGGACAGCCGCCTGTTTTGTGTACTGATAGCGATTGCCTCTCAATCATCAATTGTTTTAATTGCCGTGTCTCCTTGCCGCAATTATTTTGATTATCGCATGGGCAATAGATTATTCCCCACTTCTCATGCGGTATGTGCAACTGACCTTTCTTATTAAAAAGGAGCGTGTAGAATGAAAATACGAAGGATCATCGCGGACCACACTGCTCGACAGTATTACTAAAAGTTCGGGCGCTTAGCCAACTGCCCATCGGCACGATCGTTGCGCACAGATCAGCACAGGATAGTTGTCGGCTTCAAAGGTGAGGCAGCAGCATGCATAGCGGAAAAGGCTATCAGTTTATTTTGTAATATAGACCTTTTTCGAAACATTATACCCCTCAGAAACAATCTGAACCGCATACATTCCGTTTCTCATCCCGATCCCCTGCTTGAGATAATTCAGGTCAGCGGTTCGGGTAAACGCGGGAATGTCAGCGATTTTCTTCCCTGATAGTGTATAGAGGACAACATGTCGCGAGGGGTCGACGGTAGTGAATGAAAATTTTATCCCGCCCGAAGAAAGGCGAATTTCAGGAATATCAGGAAGTTCCCGAATTCCCCGACAATGGATTAAGATAACGTTCAACTCGCCGGGATTGTGAAGCCTGCACTGAGTGGAACTCATAATCGACAGTCCGTAAGGCGACTTACCGGGAGGGGAGGGCACGCAATAACGCAGCCCGCCCTTTCTCTTTTCCGGCGGTGGTGCCGGACGTATATTATGTATCGAAGTACCTCACAGCTTACATTCCGCGCATCGGGTTTACTGATTTTTTCGATTTACCCGGGGTGGTTTTAAAAACGGCAGCATAGTCGGCACCAAGGCTGA
>JAFGIW010000211.1 GCA_016929415.1 Chitinispirillaceae bacterium
CGTTTTTTTTATCTTCCACCCATCCCTCCACCACTCCATTCCTCCTCCTCCCCCCGCCTACCCCCTCCCATTTATTAAATTCCTACCATGCGAATTATCGCCGTTCTCAACCACAAAGGCGGGGTTGGCAAGACCACCTTCACCGGCTGCACCGCGCAGGCGCTCGCTTTAAGCGGTTTCCGGGTCTGTGTTATCGACAACGACAGCCAGCACAATCTTTCTACGCTGCTCGGTGTTGGAGCCAGGTCGCCGTCGATCAGGGATATTTATCGCGGCACCGATGAAAAAGCTCCTGAACTCATGCTGCGCGCGATCAGGAAAACCGACTTGCCTGATCTGCACATCATCACTGCCGACAAGTATCTCTGCGATGCGGACATTCATGATATTCATATGCTGAAACGCACGATTTCCGCCTGCAGGCTCGAGCGGTTCTACGAGGTGATCATGATCGACAATGCGCCGGGGCTCGACCGGCTGCAGGGAGCTGCAATCAGCGCGGCTCACGAGATCTTCGTCCCCACCGAGCTGCGGCAGTTCGCGATCGACGGTCTTGTCGAAATGGAACAGACGATTGCCGAGCGGTATCCCGACGGCGGCAGGATCTCCAGGATCATACCGAACTTCTATAAAAACACCAAACGCCAGCGGGCATTCATCGCGGCGCTGCGGAGGATGTTCCCCGCCAAGGTTACCGAAACCTCGATCCCCGTCGATTCCGTCTTCGACGAGGTGGTCACCGACGGCAAGATCCTTTTCCTGCACCGGCTTTACTCGACGGGCGCCGCCTATTATCTTAAAATCATTCACGAGCTTTTCAATCTCGATGAAGAGAAGGTCTGGGAGCAGGTGATGGAAAAGCGTACCGAACGGATACGCAGCGAAGCACGGCAGCGTTTTTTCGAACAACGGGAGAGGAACAGGCAGAGCGATGAAGCATGAGAGCGGGGCACCGGCCTTTGAGAATATCGACGACCTGCTCGCCGAGAGGATCGTCAGCCACAGCAAACGTCACTCCGGCCGGCCGGATGAGCGGCCGTCAACACCGCCGGTGCATCAGCGACCTCCGGCGCCGCAGCCGCCGGAAGAGGAGAAGGGGAATTCCGGCACAATGATCGTCGCAGCCGCGCTGGCGCTTCTCGCACTCCTCTTCCTGCTCTACCGCCTGTCCAGCCGCAAACCGGTCCGACAACCTCCTGCCCTATGACAATACACGCCCTGAAAACAATCATCCGCGCCGCGGCACTCGCTGTTTCCGCCCTCGCTCCATTCCTCGCCAATGCAGCCGGGGAACCACCGATCCTTACAGGAACAATTTACGACGAGCAGGGCCGGCCTGCGCGCAACGCGGACATCTGCCTTTACCGGATAAATTTCCAGACGATTGATGCCGCTTTGAAGCATCCCTATCCCCAGGGAGCGACCCGCTGCCGGAAAACCGACCGGTCGGGCAACTACGATCTTATCCTTCCCGACCGCGATCCATATCTGCTGCTCGCACGGAGAAAATCATCGTGGGTCATGCGCATGGTCACTCCTTCATCGGAAGCGGATACGGTCCGCAGACAGGATACCCTGCAGCCAACGGGTTCCTTGCAGTTTCAGGTGAAGGCGGAGGGTCAGCGCATTCATCGCGCCGTCATTGCGCTGACCGGAACCCCCTTCTCGTTTACCGGCGACACTGCCGGCGCCATGAACGTGAGCGATATTCCGGCGGGTTCCTACGCCGCGATCATCAAATCGATCCACCGGGGATACCGTGCGGTGCGCTGTTCGCTGCATGTAAGGCCGGGAAAAACCGAGCGCTTCGGCGATACCCTGAAGATCCCGCGTGAACACGCGGCCTACGTTCCGGAAAAAGAGGTCATCCTCGGCGCCGCGGCGCCGGCAGTCCCGCAACCGCAAACGCCTTTTCCGAAGGCTGACCCGCCGCGATCCGCGCCCGCGGACCGGCCGGCCGCGCCTGTGCCCCCCCCGCAGAAGCGACCGCTTCCGAACGCCGTTTCGCAGCCACCTATTGTCAAGGCTCCGGCCGACACCTTCATCGGCATCTTCGATTCGCTGACCCTCGTTGGCAGCGCACGCGACGACGGATCGATCGTCTCCATGGAATGGGACATCGGCGCGACCGGCCGTTTTCTGAGAAGCGATGAGGGCCGGATACGGCTGCCTCCCTTCAAGGCGCCGGTAAGCCGTTTGAAATGCTGTTTCCGCGCCGTGGACAACGACGGTATTAGCGCCACCGATACGACCGTTGTTCATGCCGGACTGCTCTGGATGAGCATCTCCCCGCCGAAGGAGCTTCTAGGAAGAAACGGCCACTCGCTCGTCGCGTTCAATGACGAACTCTGGATCATCGGCGGCAACCGCAGCGACGTCTGGAGTTCGTCAAACGGCATCTCATGGACGATGCTGACCGATGCCGCACCGTTCGGCAAACTTTTCGGCCACTCAACGACGGCATTCAAAAACCGTCTCTGGGTCATCGGCGGGAAAACCGGGCCTAACACCTTCAGCAACGCGATCTGGAATTCAGCCGCCGGGGTGCAGTGGAAACGCACGGCAACCATGCCGTTTGATAAACGCCTCTATCATGCCGCCGTTGTATTCCAGGGGAAGCTGTGGGTCATCGGCGGACTGACCGATTCGGAAAACGAACCGATCCGCAACGACGTGTGGTCGTCGGCAGACGGCATCCACTGGAACCTCGTCGCGAAAAACGCCCCGTTTGCGCAGCGTTACGGCCACGGCTGCACGGTATTCAACGACCGGCTCGTCGTCCTGGGCGGATTCAACGACGCCGTGGGAAAACAGCAGAGCTTCGGCGACGTCTGGCAATCCGCCGACGGAGGCAACTGGACGCAAACCACTACCGCGGCCCCGTTTGCGAAGGAACAGTTCCATTCGGTACTCACCTTTGACAACAAGCTCTGGGCGATCGGCGGTTACGACCGCGAAAACGGTACCGACCGCTTTAACGACATCCTCTTTACCGCCGACGCCGCCTCCTGGACCGACCTCACGCCCAACCTCAACGGCGGCGGCCGCTTCTTCTGCGCAGCGGTCCCGTTCGGCAACCGGATTCTGATAAGCCCGTCGAATTCGCACAAGTTGTGGGTCATGCGGTGAGGGGGGTGAGAAGGCGCAGTCCCCCGCCTGCGCGTCCTACCCTCCGCAGTAGCAACTGCTACCTGCCTTTGCCGTCCTGCCCTCCGCAGTAGTAACTGCTACGGAGGACGGGACGGCGAAGGCGGGCGGAGGACGGGAAGCCGCTTCGGCGGAAGCGGGCCGCCCCGCCAGGGGCGGTCTTACCTACACCACCTGCTGTTCGGAGCGGAATTTCGCAGGGGTGAGGTGGTAAAACTTGATGAAGAACTTTTCCATCTCGTTGACCGAATGGAATCCGCACGTCTGTGCGATCGACTCTTCGGTGCAATGGGAAGAACGGAGCCGTTCCTTGGCGATCTCTATCCGGGCATACATGACATAGGTATGGAAATCCATTCCGGTGGCGCGCCTGATCAGCGGGCTCAGTTTTTTCGACGGGACATTGACCGCCTTCGACACGCTTTCAATGGTCACATTCCGTGCAATTACGCTGCTGTCAAGGACCTCCTTGATGGCGGCGAATTGCTGGCGGTCCGCATCGGACTGTGCGGCGACATTTTTAACGGCCGGTTTGTTCAAAAGCATGATCAGGGCGGAAAGAAGCAGGGTGATAAAAAAACCGAAACCGAACGTAAAAACGCCGACCAGCGGCCGGTTCATAAAAACGGTCCTTGGCTGCAGGCGCAACTCTCCCCACAGGTAGGGGCTGTAGGTTTCGTAGAGACTTGCCTTGATCCATGACGTACGTTTCACTTCGTTCTGATCTGAAAGCGTCTTCGCCACCAGATTGCATCCGATTGTTTCCGGAAGTTCAGGGCCGAGGGTCGTGATTGGAATCGGGCAACTGATAGTGAACCCCTGCCGGTCATTTTTCCGTATATCGACGCTGAATTCACATGCAAGCGTACTCGTCTCGAACGTGAATGTTCCGCTGTCATTGGGAATCGGTTTGTACATAATGCGGTACGGTTTACCGTTGAGCGGTACGGAGTAGATGAAAACATCCTTTCCGGGAAACGGTCTGCGGCTCCGCACCGGGTCGAGGAGTATCTCCATTCCGATGGAGGCGAGTTTCTCACGGGGGAGTCCGGTGCGGAATTGCGGATCGACCACATTGAGGATAAAAACCAGCTCCTTCTCGTTCCAGTAGATTGATGCGTCGATCGAAACATCCGAACGTGGAGCGGGAAGATGGATGGTCTCGCCGGTAAGTTTGTTTACACCGGAGAATTCATAAGGAATATCGAAGACCGGCCGTTCAACTTTCTGATGGAGAAAAAAAACACCCTCGCGCCGAACCGCTTCCATCTCGCCGTTCGAAAGGGTCGCTTCGGCGAACAAAGAGGCACCGGTGAAAAGCTGGTTGGGAATGCCGGAAAGGTCCCATACAATTGAATAGGGCTGCCGCGAAACCGAACCGATGCTGATGACAATCGCGGTATCTGATCCTGCAGGAAAATAACGAGCCTGAAACTCTATTTTCCTGATATTTCTCGGACATTTATTCTCTTCGATCAGCAAGGTGCAAAGCGGCATGACAATAGTGCTTCCCGTAACAGGGGTGAGAAAATCGATACAGGGCTGGGCGGACAGCGTTGACAAAAAACCGGCAAACTGCATCATCAGAAAAAAAAGAACGCCTCGACGACATTTCATCACAATGAACTCCCCGGCAAAGATGGCCGACACTATAGGTGCCATTCCTTGTAATAAAATAATACATGAACCTGATTTTTTAATAAATTCCGCGGAAATATTGATTTTAATGCTTGATGGATATGGGCGCAGCTGGACTCGAACCAGCGATCTCCGCGATGTGAACGCAGCGCTCTAACCACCTAAGCCATGCGCCCCGATAGACAGTAGACCATAAAATAGCACCGGGAGCGGAATGAGTCAATATGCCTGCCCGTTGGAAGCGTGTCCGGCATATCGGGACAGGCCGTTTTCTCCATCTGCTCCTGAAAAAATACGCAATAAAAGCCCCTGTCATGGTGTAATATAGGTAACTATGGTGAAATACAGGTAATTGTGTTATTTTACACTTTTAACGGGGCGGAGTCTTCTGCATCCGGCACATCGGGTACCAGGAAGAATTGTGCTATGTGTGTTAGACCTTTAGTGCTTCTTGCAGTCATTGTTTCGTACGGCTTTGCAACTGTTTCCGGTGGTTATTACGCTAATGTTTCGGAGGAGCTGATGATCACTCCGATCTCTGCTGCAATGGCGGGTTCCGACATGAGCATCAGTACCGGCGCATCGGTTGAGAGCACTCCCGGAAATCTGCCGTTCGATTCGCTCAACCGGTTATCCCTGACCTACGCGGGTTACTTTCACAACATTTTCAGCACATCAATGCTGACCTGGAGCGGAAAACCATGGAACAATATAGGAACAAGCCTGCTTGTCGGTTATGTTTATATTCCCGATATCCTCGACACGAGGGAAAGTTCAACAACCGAATCGGGCGGATTGAAGGAAGCGCACATTTCAGTATATTCGGCATCGAAAGTGTTCTTCAGGGCGGGAATAGGACGCCGCTTTGACCTGACTCCGGGTATCGCACTCGGCGCCGGTGCAGCGGTGAACGCGAAACGGTTCCGCCTGCCGGATCTGGGCTACGGCATCAGTCTTGACGCGGGAATAAAATCGCTCTTTTCGCGGCCCGGCATTTCGCTGGCGCTCCAGGTTGAAAACCTCACCTCGAGCTATATTTACTGGAACGAATCATTCCAGGAACGGTCCTTCCCCCATGTGCGTGCGGGAATCGGATGGGAACGGGCGTTCCCTTATATTTACGGTTTGCTGCGAGTATGCTACGCCACTCCCGATCTACTGGCGAACGAAGGTATCAACTACTACACCTCCGAAACGACCGGCAACAACAATACCGTCGAAACTCCCGATCATTATAAATTATATGAAAAACCGTCATTGCTTGTAACACAGGGAAGAATGGGGGCGGAGTATACCATTTTTAAGACCGTCGTTTTCCGTGCGGGTATTACCAACCGGAAATTCGGTTTCGGTGCGGGACTGCGGTTGTGGAAACGGCAGGCCGGGCTGGATTTCGCCTATATCGCACACGATCTGGCGGAAACCTATCAATTGTCGGCCCATTACTCCTGGTAAACCATCCCTCCGGGAATCCCCCGCGCCACATCGGCCGGGGCCGGATAGTTCCCGGTTACGGAAAAACAAGGGGTATGCCGCACGGTAAGCCGCCGGAAACATCTACGTTAGTGAGTTTTAATGGTTGCGCGGAAAGAGTGTCTTGTTCTGATCGTCGATGCCGACCCTTCATGGTGCGGCCGTATATCAGAACACCTGATGGAGCGGCAGTACAAAACCGCGCTTGCACAGAACAGCCTTCAGGCAATTGAAATGATCGGCCACCTTCACCCGCAGGTGATCGTCTGCGACCTTGACCTTCCCGGAAACGACGCAACATCGGTGCTCGAGAACGCCTCAAGAGGTCCTTTTCCCATTCCTGCCATCATGACCACGGCCCGCTTAACCTATGAGAGTCCCGAAATCGCGTCGGCGCTCAAAAAAGGCGCTTTCGACTGTCTCATCAAACCTTTTACCGTCGAGCTGCTCACCCGGAAAATCGAACAGACGATACAGGTCGACACGCAGGCTCATGAGCATGGACTACTGAATGATTTCTCCGTTTTTTTCAACCGGATCAGCAGCCTCAACGCCACCAGCGATCCGGAAACGCTGCTCGATATATCATTCGACTATTTTATCCAGATCAGCGGGGCGGACAGTGCGACACTCCATCTGTTCAACCGGGAAAAAAATACCTGGAGGAAAGTACGGGAAAAATCCGATACCGCGTGCGCCGCTGATGATGCCGCGCTTGACGACATCATCAATGAAATGACGGGAACGGACCTGCCGGTTCTTGAAGAGCGGAAGAAAATCGAACTTAAAACACACGACATTGACGAAACCGCTGCGCCGACCACATCGCTGATGGCCGTGCCGCTCAGAACAGGCAACGAAATCCGGGGGATCGTGGTGCTGCAGCGCTCCGGTCGTCGTGCACCGTTTTCGCAGGATAACCTGCAGGCTGCCGAAATCGTCGCCCTCCAGGTCGGAAATGCGCTTATAAACGCACACCTCTATGAAACGGTCAACCGCAAGCTCCTTGAACTCCAGATCGTTTCGTCGTATTCCGAGAAACTGATGGGCATGGTCGATAAATACGACGTCATCCGTGCGCTCTTTGAGACCACCGTCCGCCATTTCGAGGTCGATTTCATCGGTTTTCTGATCGTCCAGCGCCGTACCCACGAATTTTTATACTGGTCGAGGTATGCGGTCGACGAGAAGGTGCTGGAAGAATTCGGGAGCGAAACCATCGCCGTTTTCAACCGTGCGGCCGAGACGGGTGCCCGCAGGCGGCGCAACGTTTACCATGCCGTCAAACTCGACGGGCAGCCGGGCGATCCGATGCGCCTTCCATCGCTTGTTTTCCGGTATGTGGTCCCCCTCTGCTGGGAGGACCTGCGCTTTGGCGCGGTCTTCTTCGGCGCCGTCGCCGAACCCGATCAGGCATCGGGGAAGCTCGCCCTGCTCTCCAGCATCGTCGGGCAAACGCGCATCGCACTCACCAACACAAAGCTTTACGGCGACATGAAGGAAAACTACATTCGCACCATCAAGGCCCTCGCCATTGCCGTCGACGCGAAAGACACCTATACCCACGGCCATTCGGAAAACGTCATGAACATCGCCGAAGAGATCGCACGCGAGCTGAGCATCGACGAAAAAACGATCGGCAGCATCCGTGACGCCGGCCTGCTGCACGATATCGGCAAGATCGGCATCCCCGGATACATACTCAACAAGCCGGGGCCGTTGACGTATGAGGAGTTCAACGGCATCATGAAAACGCACAGCACCCTCGGCGCCAATATCGTCCGCGACGTCCCCTTCCTGCGCGATCTGCACAAACTGATTCTCTACCATCATGAGCACTACGACGGCAAAGGGTATCCCGAAGGGCTCAAGGGAGAACAGATACCGATGGGGGCCCGGATCCTGCATGTCGCCGACGCCTTTGAGGCAATGACGTCGAACCGGCCCTATCGCAACAGCCTCGGGAGAACGGAGGCGATCAGGCGCCTGATCGAAGGCAGCGGGAAGCAGTTCGACCCCTCGATCATCGCGGCGTTCCTCCAGCTTGCGGGAAGAAAAAACTGGCTTACCGATCACGCCGCCGGCACGGCGCTGCCGCTCACTCCCTGAAATCCCCATGCCACTTGAAAAAATTCAACCGAAAGGAAACTTATGATACGCCGTCTTTTTCTTTGTGCATGCATACTCTCCTCGATCGCCGGATGCAGCAAAAAACCGCGCGAAGGCGTTGCCGTCATTGTCAACGGCCACGAAATAACCTCGTCGCAGGTACTGCAGGCTGCGGAAATGATCAGGGAAAGCATGATAGCCGCCTATCCTGAAAAAGCGTTCGAGGGGGGGGTTACCTCGGATCTTTCATCCGGCGCCGCACAGCAGCTTATCGCCAACCGCCTCCTGATCGAAGAGGCGCAAAGGCTGGGCATCGAAGCCGACAGCGGCGCGACCGACAGCGCCTACAACATCATCATGGGCCGCTTCCCCGACCGCGCCGCCTTTGAACGGGAACTCACAAAAATGGGGGAAACCGATTCCAGTTTCCGCGCGCAGATCAGGGAAGGAGTCCGTCTTGACGCCCTGATGGAAAGGATCCTTGCCGACACCCCCCCGATCGACACGCAGGAGTACCGGGCCTTCTACGAAAAAAACAAGACACTCTATGTCGGCAACGCACGGGTGCGCGCCGGACAGATCTTCTTCCCGTTTAAGGACTCCATCTCCGAAACGGAAAAGCAGCAGCTCCTTGCAAAGGTAAAGAAGGTCAGGCAACAGATTCAGGAGGGAACACGATTTGCCGAATGCGCCAAAGAATACTCGCGGGGCCCCGGCGCCATAGACGGCGGGGATATCGGATGGTTTAAAAGGGGCGACCTCAAGCCGGAACTGGAGCAACCGCTCTTTCTATTAAAGAAGGGCGAAACCAGCGATATCATCGTCACCGATGTGGGGCTGTTCCTGCTGCACAAGACCGACGAAGAGGCCGAAAAACAACTCCCGTTCGAAGAGGTCGAGAAGCGTATCCGTTTCCTGCTTGAAATCAAGAAGCGCAACAGTCTGATCAGCGGCCATCTTGACAGCCTCATGGCAGAAGCAAAGATACTGTACATCGATACGAGCCTGGCACACGGGAAGCCGCTGCGGGATTTGAACCTGTTTCCCGAAAAGACGCCGTGAGGGTGGGGGCATGAATGACCTTGCGGACTGCCCCCCCCTGCTTGCCCTGCCTACGGCCTATTGCCCAACAACCTACAGAGCCTCACCCCGGTAAATATAAAAAAGGCCCGTGCTCACAGGAACACGGGCCTCGTTATCATCCGGACGATCGTTACTTCTTCAACGAATCGGGGTTGATCGGTTTTACGGGCGGTTCGCCTTTCAGGTCATCGAATTTCTTATTGATCTGATTGACTGTATGATCCGCGATCAGGAATATCTGATCCTTGCCGTCGGTTTTAACCCAGTATTTGCCGTCGCTGTTCTTCTTGCCGAACATCACGTTGCGCGATGAGCCGTTTTTAAATGATATCGTCACGACAAGTTCCGGTTTGTCAAAACCCATCGCCGTATCGGGCAGAACGTCGTCCTGGAAATCGGTCGCGTTGAGCAGGGCGAGTTTCTCGATAATTCCCTCAACCTCATCGGTTTTTGCGGGGTTTTTGATGGGTTCGAGGATCTCCCACGGCGCACCGGTATCGGCATGTGCAAGGGTAATCATGCCGCTGTCCTTCTTTGCAAGCGTCAGGCCCTTGGCCGTCGCTTTATCGAATTTGAGAATCGACTTGTTGCGCCACCGGTTCAGATCAGTGAAAAACGAATAGCGCACCCCTCCTCTCGACATGTACACCGAATTGGATCCCTTGAAACGGACGTAATTGCTGTTCCAATCGGCGCCGCTTTTGCCGATGATGATTGATCCGAGGGCCTTCCCCGAATTATCGGCCAGCTCGACAAGCAGACCTTTACTGCTGTCCACCTCAAAAACGGCCTGTTTTTCGGGGTTTTCCGAGATCAGCGCATCCTTCCTGATCGTGGTGATCTTTTCGAGCGCCGAAGCGATTGACGCGCTGTCGACAGGATATTCGGTTGACGCCTCTTTTTGCTCTCCTTCCGCTGAATCAGCCTGAACGCTGTCGGAAACCAGAGGCGGCTTGACGACGGCAGGTTTCTCATCGGCGGCGGTAGGCTTGGAGACGACCCAGACATCGCCTTTCCGTCGTACCTTGACGACGTTCGTACCTTCACGGATCGTAATAGCCCCGATCGACTGCTCCGTGAGCGAAGGAAAAAACTTCACTTCCTTTTCCGACGGCGCTTTCCTCCCCAGTCGGTTTCCTATGACAAGCAGGGCGACAATAACGACCAGAATGGCCAGCGGATAGACAATTTTTTTCCCTATCATTCCTTCTTCTCCTCCTCCTTGTTGGCAGGGGCGCCTGAAGCTGCCGGCGCCGCGGGAGCCGGGGCGACGGTTTCACGGCGGTTCATATAAATCACTATTCCGATGATAATAAGCACTACCGGCATCAGCAGAATATTCACCAAACGGATTATATTCGGTTTCGACGAACCTTCCTGCAGTAAGTCGGTGTTCATGGTACGGTCTTTGATGGAGCGTGTCCTAATGGCGATCAGATTGTTGTCAAGCGAAAGCCAGTCCACCAGATTGAGCACCAGGCCGACATTGTTCGGCGTTGCGTTCTGACTGGTAACCAGATCGGCATCGCCGATCACCACCAGATGGGCATCGGTTTTCGACGGTACGATCTCCCGTGCGGCATCCTTTTCATCCAGCTTGAGATTAATCTGGCTCATGGTGTCGCCGGGAACGGGTTCATGCACCGGAGGGACGGTCTTGCCGGCGAAATAGCTGCTGAAGGAACCATTGAGGTAGACGATCATATTCTGGATTTTCATATCTTTCTCCGGCGGCATTACTGTTTCCCACTTCTGCTGCGGATTGAGATCCATGGTTCCTTGCGCCAGCCAGCTTTTTTCGCTGGAATGGGCAAGGATGGTTGTTTTTATCTTCTGGTCGGCTTTTCCCGAATCCGCTTTATCAATCAGCAGGGTGATCGGGCTTGCCCATGGAAGCACCACTTCGCTGACCGGTGATACCGCCGGATTGTCCTGGTTGAATCCGTTTTTACCGATGCGGACAAAATAGGGGTACGGCACGGCGACGTTCATCTGGAAAGGACCGTATTTCTGGGGAATCGTCACCTGTCCGCAGGAGGCGTCGAGAACCAGGCTTTTTTCCACCTTGACCCCGTAATGCTCGAGCAGATCGAACAACTTTGAATCCTGCGGCATAGCCCTGATACCATACTGGAATTGTATGGTCATGGCATCGGCAAGCACGATGAGTTTGCCGCCCTTCATGAAAAATTGGTCGATCTCAAACAGCTTGCGTGTTTTGACATTTTCAACGCCCGGGACGATCAGGGTGGTAATGGAGCTGTCAACCGGCTCGCCGGAGGAAAGATCGACGATTGATACCCGGTAGGTATTGCGCAGCGTCTCGATAAGCCTTTCACACTTCTTTTTCGTCGCCGACGACATATCGACCTTGTCCTCGTACTGCGGCGGAAGGTCGGGCATGGTGTCCATCTTGACAATTCCTACATGCGGCTCGGCGGTACGCGACACCTTCATGATCGCCATGGTGAGATCGTATTCCAGGTTCTGGAGGTTCTGGACGACGGGCAGCGCCTCCTTTTTGTCGGCAAAGAGCACCGCGATCCCGAGGTAGCCGTTCATTACCTGCTGTTTGTCTTTTTCGAAGGTCTGCAGCTGGATTTCCGGGATGCCGAGGGAACGGGCCATGTTTTTCGCCTCTTCGTTCTCGGCCGGGTCCTCCCAGGCGATACGCAGGTTTTTCCCCGCATAGGCCTGGTATTCGGAGAGCAGGTCTTTCACGTCGGTGACCGTCTTGTGCAGGTGCGGCGGCAGGTCCTTCGAAAAGTACACCTTGATATTGATGATGTCATCGAGGCTTTTCAGCACTTTCTTGGTTGCGGCGGAAACACTATACTGCCTGCTTTCGGTCATATCGATCCTCTTGAACCAGCGGACGCCCATGTAGTTGACTACCGCGACAAGTCCAAGGATAACCAGAATATAAATGATCAGTTCCGTGCGATTTTTTACTTTCTGTTTTTCCATAATTGAATCCGTTTCCCCTGTGTGGTTATTCCCATTTTCTGCTTCCGAGCGACTGAACGTTCAGGAAGAGAAAGAAACCGACTATCGAAAGATAGTAGATAACGTCCCGGCTGTCGACGACACCGCGTTGAATGCTTTCGAAATGATTTCCCAGACCGATATAACCGAAAATCGGTACCATCCATTTCGGGGCGACCATCGTCACGAAGGGATTGCCGATCATGAAGAGGATGAACGTGGCAACCACCCCGAGGATGAAGGCGATGATCTGATTTTCCGTATTGGAAGACACCCAGAGCCCGATCGCAAGGTAGGCGGCGCCCATGAGGATCGCGCCCAGATAACCGCCGACGATGGGCCCCATATCCGGATTGCCCATGGCCACGATCGTGATCGGGATGGTGATCGAAAGAAGTATCGCCGTCGTCAGGAAACAAAAACAGGCGAGGAACTTGCCGAGTACGACCTCGATGTCACTCACCGGCCAGGTAAGGAGGAGCTCAAGCGTATGGACCTTTTTCTCTTCAGCCCAGCTTCGCATGGTGATGGCGGGAACGAAGAAGAGAAATACCCAGGGGAGCAGGCTGAAATAGCCGCGCATGTCCGCCTGGTTGATGATGAAAAAACCCTGAAAGAACAGGAAGTTGGTGACCACCAGATAGACCGTGATGAAAACATAGGCTATCGGCGATATGAAGAACGATTTGAACTCCTTTTTGAAAAAGGCCATTACGTTATTCATGATTATCCCCTCGTCAATTGTGTAAACACTTCTTCAAGGCTGGCCGCCTCATGTTTGAGTTCCGAAAGGCTCCACCCTTTATCGACAACGCATTTGAAGATCGACTCTCCGATATCCTCCCTGTCGGCAACGACGACTTCGGCTGAAAGCCACTGGTCCGCAACGGCGGTGATGGCGACCGATGAAACTCCGGGAATCGATCTGAAAGCCGCTTCGGCATCGTTGCGGTCCGTTTTTACCCGGACGATGTAGCGGTTGCCGCGTGCAGAGCGGGAAGTCAGCTCCTCGGGCGTGCCGCTCGCGACCAGCTGGCCGTCGTTGATGATGAGAATACGGTCGCACGTCGCACTCACTTCAGAAAGAATATGCGAGCAATAGATAACCGTCTTTTCCTGCCCCATTTTCTTGATGAGATTTCGTATCTCGATGATCTGGTTGGGGTCGAGGCCCGACATGGGTTCATCAAGGATCAAAAGATCCGGGTCATGCATCATTGCCTGAGCAAGCCCGGCCCGCTGACGGTATCCCTTCGAGAGTTTGCCGATCTGCCGGTCCGCCGTCTTCGTTAATCCGCATATCGCAAAAAGCTCTCTGATACGCGAAGTCTGCCGGTCTCCCTTCATGCCGCGGATTTCAGCGACGAACTTCAAGTACTCCTCAACCGTCATGTCATTGTAAATCGGATTGTTTTCAGGGAGATATCCGATTTTACGTCGCACTGACAAGCTGTCGGTTGCGGTATCATGGCCATCAATCCTGATTGAACCGGAAGTGGGTGGAATAAAGCAGGTTACCATGCGCATCGTTGTCGTTTTTCCCGCCCCGTTGGGTCCCAGAAAACCGAAAATTTCACCTTTTCGGATCTGAAAGTTGAGATTTCTTACGGCATGGACATCACCGAACTTCTTGTTGAGGTTGTTTACCTCTAACATAAATGGAGCGTTTGTTGAACTCATACTGTACCACCGTGATTGAAGACAATAGGTAAAATAATGTATAACTTTCAGATAATTCAGGGCATAAAATGGTTTTCGTGCAGTTTCTATGTCAACTTTCTTTCCGATTGATTTTCATCGGTTAGAAAAATTGAATCCAAATACGTTCCGGAAATGGAATTATTGCGGGTACAATAAAAATATTTTTCCCCCCCTTATACCCTGTTCCTCTACGAAACAGTACTTTCAGGGAGCGGCTTTGGAAAAGAAAAGGGGGATCGTCGAATCCCCCGGAGCATTCTGATCTGATGGTACTCTATTCGCTTTTCTTGGCGCCTTGAATCTGAACACGCATATCCTGAGCTAGTTTTTTAATATTCTGGAGGCTTTTCCGTGCACGGGTTCCTGCCGATTTGTTGCCCCGTTCAAATTTTTCATATTCCTGTTTTAGGATTTCAATCTCATCCACTAGGGCCTGCATGCTCATAACTCCTCCTTATACTTGAGTTGATGGTGCAATTAATAAATCATTGTAATGTTATTGCAATACTCACAACAATAATATTATTCGTGCCGATGGTTTTATGCCATAAAAATAATGTTTTTTTGCTTTATTCCGAATATTTCCGCTTCCGGGGACCGCTTAAGGGCGTCATCGGTGTGTTCCGACCCCTCCTGTCGGGTTGACACGAGACGCTCATTCAAAAACCGCCAGACAATGCATCCCGATTGGTGTAAAAACGCGGTAAATATGAGGGAAAGCATGTATAATCTCACTTGTAAACCACTCCCTCATCCGTGTTCCCGTCTCCTTTTTATTGACGATGCGTGCGGTCGGCCCCAGCCCCGTAATGGCGCGCAGATAGGCCAGGGCCGCTTCATAACTCCCGAGTGTATCGATCAGTTTCGCCTTCAATGCCTGACGCCCGGTAAAAATACGTCCGTCGGCGATGGGCAGGAGCACTTCACGTTCGATGGACCTGGCCTTCGCGACATCGTCGATGAATTGATTGTGCGTATCTTCAAGCAGTCCCTGTATCATGCGGCGCTCCTGCGGGCTTATCGTGCGGTACGGATTGGCCAGATCTTTATAGTCGCCCGCTTTGAAGGTCTGCATTTCGATACCGATTTTTTTTGCCAGTTCCTTGTACAACGGAACGGTCATTATGACACCGATGCTGCCGGTGAGCGTTCCCGCATCGGCGAAAATCCGCCGTGCAGGGCATGCAACGTAGTAACCTCCCGAGGCTGCGACATTCCCCATACTGACAATAAGCGGTTTGCCGCACTCCCGGTATTCCCACACTGCATCGTGAATTTCCTGCGAAGGCGCTGTCCCCCCCCCGGGGGAATCGACCCGCATGAGCACCCCCGCGATCAGATTGTCTTCCCGTAATTGCTGCAACTGCTTCACAATAGATGCCGCTTCGTAGATAACACCCTCCAGCTGCACCACGCCGAGCTTTCTAAAACCGACACTGCTGACCGTTTTGGATGATGTTCGGGCCTGATGCACCAGCAGCACCATCCCGACAATAACGGGTGCACTGATCACCAACGCCAGGCCTGTCCGTTGAAGCGCTTTCACATTTCCCCTTCCCACAGCACCCGAAGCGTATCTCCCGGCATTAAAACCGAGGTCGACCGCAGATCGTTGTATTCGCAAAGCCGCTCGACCGGAATACCGAAAGCACTAGCGATCCGCCACAGATTATCGCCGCTTTTTACCGTGTAATATACAACCTCCTTTATCGCCCTGTCTGCTTTTTTGCCTTCCAGCTGTAGTGGTTGTGGAACGAACAACGTATCACCGCAATGTAATGCAGCTGATTCAGACAGGCCGTTGAGCTCCCGGATCCGGCTTACGTCCGTTGAAAAATTCCGTGCAATACGAAAGAGATTGTCACCGGCAGCGACAATATACGTGATGGAACCCTGCGTCGGAATTCTGGTACGGGGCTGCGCTGCGGAAGCCCGCCGCACATTAGAACCACTCACCAGCAACGTATCCCCCGGATGAATGACCGGGGCATCAGGGTCGAGACCGTTAAGCGCGCAAAGTTCGTCGAGTTGCATCGAATATTGCCGGGCTATGCGAAAGGTGTTTTCACCCTGGCTCACAACATGCCTGCCATCCGCGGAAGCCGTGTTACTTTCCGGTTGTCGCATTAGAGGAGGCTGTCCGGCCGTGGGAGTATCGACTGTATAAATCGAGAGGACCTGCCCTGCTTTGATGTGCGCATCGACAAGGCCATTCCAGGCGCAGATCTGCTCAGCATCGACATTAAACAGTTCCGACAGCCGCCAGACGGTGTCTCCCGGTTTTACTTCGTATACCGTCAGTTTTGCACCGGGAGGAACGTCGGAGGTTGAAGAAGCCTGGGCCGCCGCAGTGTTATTTTCTTCCTGAGAAATTGCGTAACCGGAAGCGCCGACCGGAATCGGAATGAAAAGAAATTTCCCCGCAATGATGCGCGTTCCGCGCAACCGGTTGACCGACCTGATTCCTTCGACGGGCAGACGGAACCGGCGTGCGATCGAACCGAGGTTATCACCCGGCAGTACCCGGTAACGGTACCATTTGACCTTTTTTTCATCGGGCAATGATGCATAAAAAGTAGTGAAAGTGGGCGCAAACCCCGGCGGAAGATACAGAAGCACGCTGCTCATATCGGGAGGCGTGCACCAGTGCAGAATATGCGGATTGAGCTTTTTTAATGTATCGAAGGCGACACTGGTCGCTGCTGCAATATCACGCATATCGATACAATCATTGACCGACACCGTATCAAAAGGTACCGTGTCGCTTACTGACGTTGTCGCTTCGGAAAAATCGGGGCTTTTTGCAATAACCAGCGCTGCCAGATAAAACGGGACATAATTCATTGTTTCCACATGGAGTCGCAACTGCCAGTAATCCTTACTGCCCTGTTTTTCGATTGTACGGGACACTCCGCCTTCACCGCAGTTATAAGCGGCAAGGGCAAGATACCAGTGCCCGAAATCATTATAAAGTTTCTTGAGGTATTGGATGGCCGCTGCGGTCGAACGGACAGGATCACGCCGTTCATCAATCCAGTAATTGCTCCGCAATCCGTAGATTCTTCCCGTCGAAGCGATAAATTGCCATATTCCTGATGCATGAGCTTTGGAATAGGCTTTCGGATTGAAACCGCTCTCAATCAGCGGCAGATATGCCAAGTCCTGCGGCAGACCGCTGTCGGCCAACATTTTTTTCATGAAGGAGAGATAGGTACCCGATCGTTCCTTCCATACGTCAACCGTTGCCTTATTGCGAGTAATATAATACAAAAGGGCCCGCCGTACCCGACTGTTCCAGGTCATCGGAATATCATAGGCTGCTGCGGACCGATTGATAAAACCGGCAACCAGCATGCTGTCTTCAGGGGATAACTGTAATGAGTCGAGCGATTGGAATATCTGTCGCTGGAACACCTCAGAAGCGATTACCTCGGGGGCCGCAAAGGTATCAGGCATCACTACGCTGTAAAATTCGACGATTTCAGCCATATACTGCTCTATCGGAATCGTACTGTCCTGAAAGTTCTGGCCGTCGCCATTATTTAAAATGGAAAGAATCTCACGGAAGAGTGAATCTGCTGGTGCATACTCGCCCGCACGACATAATTCTTCTGCCTGCAGAACCATAGTTCCAACAGGCTGCAGCAGTACAGCTGTGACGGTATCAGTCTCAGCAGGGGGAGGTGCAGCAATCGTGACAGGCGGCGCTTTGAGAATCAATGGTTCAAGAAGGGATTGGCGTTTCGCTGGAATACTGCAGCCTGTGAACAATGAGCAACAAATCGTTCCGATTAAAAATAAAAAGGTTTGTTTCACTATCGGTCGAAGATACACTATCGGACCTTGCACGTCAGGGTATAATTTTTGCTTTTGGCATCCAACTATGTGCCGGCGTTTGGCTAAATTATACCACACGCTGCTCTATTTGGCAATAATCAGGAGGATGCGGAAGCCAGTACCGGCTCCACAACCGGGACGATCGGAATAACCGAGAGAAGATTTTGCGTCAAAAGCAGCCCGCGTCGTGTGCGGCAATCGAGAGTTGCATCGATAACCTTGTGCTCAACCTGCTTGAAATCAGAACCGCAGTAATTTACATACATCCGTGTCCTTTGCGGACATTTGCTGTAATGAGAACACCGGGTACAGGTGATTTTCAGGAACTGCATCGTGAACTCCTTTTTCGGGGTTGTCACCATTTTCAAACAAACCCGCTTCATAGCACATAACAGCGGAAAATGGAAGCACCTAAAGTATACCTTACTATGGGTGGGGTGTCAATAAAAAAAATACCCAATCTGTTGTGGTTGTTATATTATTATGATTATTCAAGAGTTAAAGAGCAGGAATGACGAAAAAATATTAAGGAGGGAAGGTGAACCTCAGCCGGTTCAAAGCATAACGGCGAACGAGCAGGAGGGTAAAGCTGAAAATTACCTTTTTCCGGCGGTCGTTTTAACCAGCGGCCCGACACCCCACATCGATATGGCGTGTAGCGGGCAAGCATTGAGGCAGATACCGCAGCCGATACATTTGTCTTTATCGATGACATGCCGTTGATCCTTTTCACCGCTGATCACCCCGGGAACCGGGCATACCGCCACACATGCAGTACATCCGTTGCATTTGGTGTCGATATTGGCCTTTGAGCGGGTTTTCACTAAATCGGTAAAACAGCGCGAAGGACATTTATAGGCCGCCGGTATGAAGTTTTCCTCTTTAGCATAGTCCAGAACAGGCAGATTGTTTTCCATAATAATTGCGCCGGATGGCGTTGCTTTAACACAGAGGGAACAGGCGGTACAACCGACTGAACAATATTTTTTAACTTTAGCGCCGCGGTCGTGGTTTGAGCATGCAAGAAAAATTTTATGCACTTTCGGGATAAGGGAGATGATCTTGCGCGGGCAGACCTTGACGCATTTGCCGCAGCCGGTACATTTATCGGCATCAACAACCGCAACACCCTCCTTCGTAACATGTATCGCATTGAACGGACAGACACGTACGCAGCTCCCCAGTCCGAGACATCCGTCCTGGCAAATCTTAGAACCATTTCCGATCAGGATGGCGGCATGACAATCCGTTATACCCTCATAGCGAGAACGTTCAAGCGCTTTATCGCTTCCGCCGTTACAATGGACTACCGCCATCATGGGTTCCACAGCGTCTGCGGTAATACCGAGAATATCGGCAATGGCATGGGCGATCTTCGATCCGCCGGGAACACATACCGATCCGGAGGCTTCAGTTTTTCCTTCGGCAACGGCTTTGGCGAATCCGCTGCATCCGGGATACCCGCATGCGCCGCAATTCGCCCCCGGAAGAAGACCCAGAATCTGTGCGATTCGCGGATTGACATACACCTGTAATTTTTTTGACGCAATCGCCAGACCCACACCGAAAAAAAGTCCGACGGAACCGACAACGATGACCGGATACAGCAGTTCGATCGGCACGCTCACCCTCCAACAGCAGGAAAAAAGTTCAACCCGGAGAATCCCAGAAATGCCAGCGCCATAAGTCCGGCGGTGATAAAGGCGATCGGTAACCCTTCCAGCGCTTTGGGAACAGGTGAAAATTCCGTTTTTTCACGTATGCCCGCCATTAAAAGAAGGGCCAGGCTGAATCCGACTCCCGACATAATACCGTTTAAAAGACTTTCGATAAACGTATAGGGCGACCCGGTGGTCTGATTGAGGTCGGTGTTAATGATCGCGACACCGAGAACGGCGCAGTTGGTAGTTATAAGGGGAAGAAAAATACCAAGCGATTCATAAAGCGTAGGAGAATATTTCTGAAGCGCCATTTCCACCAATTGTACAAGCCCGGCAATGACGAGAATGAAAACAATCGTTCGAAGATATTCTATATGGTAAGGATGCAGGATATAATTAAATATTACCCACGAAAAACTCGAAGCAATCGTCATTACGAAAATCACCGCCATGCCCATTCCGGCGGCGCTCGACACTTTTTTCGAAACACCGAAAAAAGGGCAAAGACCCAAAAAGCGCGATAATACAAAGTTGTTGATGAAAATTGCGCCTATGGATATTTCAATCAGGCTGATAGGATTCATCATCGTCGGACGCCTCTCTTTCGGTTACCGATATACCGGACCACGCCCATGACAAATGCTATTGTAAAAAACCCTCCCGGAGCGAGGATAAAAACGGTCATCGGCTGAAAACCGGGTACGAATTTAAAGCCAAGCAGTTTATTGCTGCCGAGAATTTCACGGATAACACTAAGTATGCAAAGCGCAAACGTAAAACCGACTCCCATCACCAGCCCGTCGATTAATGATTTGAAAACGTTGTTTCTTGACGCATAAGCTTCGGCCCTTCCGAGTATGATGCAATTGACGACAATGAGAGGGACGAAAATACCGAGTTGCTTGTCGAGCGCCGGCAGATACGCTTTCAATACCAGTTGCACTATGGTAACAAACATCGCAATAATGACGATAAAACAGGGTATGCGTACCTTATCGGGAATTACTTTACGTAATAACGAAATGATGACATTGGAACAGGTCAGAACGAATGTCGCCGCCATTCCCATTCCAAAACCGTTCTGGACCGACGTACTGACAGCCAGCGACGGGCAGAGCCCCAGCGCCAAAACCAAGATAGGGTTTTCATCAATAATACCGCGTTTAATCTCTTGACCGATCATCATTCTATCCTCGAATCGCCTTTAAATATGTCTTCGCCCTGGTAGAAAGCCCGTTCGTTATTGCCCGTGTCGAGATCGTCGATCCGGTGATTGCGGTAATGCCGTTTTTATCTTTAAGCCTCCTCCGGCCTTTTTCATCAAGGCCGTGCCATTCACCCGCTGTTTTATCGATGGCGATCGGCTGATTGATTGAGATGCCTTTGAACTGTTCGGAAAACCATGACGCGGTTTTCTCTTTCGGGCCGCCCAGTCCGTTCCAAATTAATCTTTTAGACAGAACCTCCTGCACCCTTGCGCCGAGCCCCGGTGTTTCGTTCTGCTCCATAACCGCCATTCCGGTGATGACCCCCTCTGCGGTCGTGCAGATCATATAATTGATCGTACTGGAGTAACCGCGAGTGGCCACTTTGAATGCGTAGACGGTGTCGCTTCCGGCAACGCCGGTCCAGTAGGTCAGTGTATCATTTGCCGAAGAAAGGGGAGCTTTATTTTCTGCGACCGTGACGCCGGCGGGCATGATCTGCAGCAGGGCTTCCTGCTGCACAACGACCCGCTGACGGGCGATACGGTCTTTCGTTTTTGCATTCGTGAAGGCGATCAGCAGCGCAGCGACGCACGAAATAAGGGTGAGCACGACGATCATTTTAAGTTGGTCAATCACGGTTTTTCACCTTTCCGTACATTTTTGGGCGGGTAGAACGCTCAATGAGCGGGACGAAAAGGTTCATGAGCAGGATCGAGTACGAGACCCCTTCCGGGTACCCGCCGAATTTTCTTATAAGAAAGGTAAGCACCCCGCACCCCGCGGCAAAAACGATCTTGCCCGCCGGCGTAATGGGGCTCGTCACCATGTCGGTGGCCATGAAGAAAGCGCCCAGAAACAGACCGCCGGCAAGAATATGATAAAATGGAATGATGATCGCGCTTGAAGTAAAATGCGCACCGGTGCCGTTGAAAATCCAGCTCAGCAGAAAAACCGTTCCGATGTAAACGAGCGGAATCCGTAAAGGAATGATTCTTTTATAGAGCAGCAGTATGCCCCCGGCAAGCAGTGCCAGTGCCGATGTCTCGCCAAGGCATCCACCGACATTGCCGAGAAAAAGATTGGAAAGTGCATCCTGAAAATCAAGCGCCTGAAAACTTCCGTCGGCCATGGCCGCTTTGAACTGTGCGAGAGGCGTTGCCGAGCTTATGCCGTCGATCCCCGAAAGGGAGCCGAACGTTGTCGGGCTGAACCTGGTCATTGCCGACGGATACGCAGCCATCAAAAACGCGCGTCCGGCAAGTGCGGGATTGATGAAATTGGCGCCCAGTCCGCCGAAGGTCATTTTGGCGACGCCGATTGCAAACGCCGATCCGATTGCCGCCATCCACCAGGGCAACGTTGAAGAGACATTGAATGCAACGAGTACTCCGGTCACCACGGCGCTGAAATCGCCTATGGCGGCGCTCTTTTTCAAGAACTTGACAATAGCCCACTCCGTCACGATCGCGGCTAGTACCGAAACTACCGTAAGAAGGAGCGCTTGCGGGCCGAAAAAAACCACCCCCGCCGCAAGCGAGGGCAGCAGCGCAATGACGACCCACATCATGATATGTGATACCGATTCCGGCTGTCGCAGGTGCGGAGAGGCGGTGAGCTGGAACGTCTCGATTTTTACGCCGTCCGCGGCCATGGGGCTTTCGTTGGTCGGCTCTTTTGTCGGTTGCTGTTCGTTGGTCATTATGGCGGGTTCCTCTTGTGAGCCGTCATCATTTCCGGGCCGCTGCCGCTGCACGCGATGCCTGTACATGATATTTCCCCAGTTTCATCCAGTGAACCAGGTTGATTTTCGCAGGACAGATATAGGCGCATGAACCGCACTCCATGCAGTCCATCACATTCCATTCCTCTGCGGCCTGATAATTTTCCTTTTCGATATATTTGGCGATTCGCGAAGGAACCAGGTTGATCGGACAGGCGCGGATGCAATGTCCGCAATTGATGCAGGGATAGGTCCGCAAGGCAGGGGTGGTTGTATCGACTGCAAGCAGGCCCGATGTCGTCTTAATAACCGGAACATTGACGTCCGACAATGCCAGTCCCATCATCGGTCCGCCCATAATGATTTTTCTGACCGATTTCTGATTGAAACTGCATGCTTCAAGCAAAAAGTTTATCGGCGTTCCGATCCGTACGAGAAGGTTCTTCGGAGATCCGACCGCGGGCCCGGTAACGGTTACCACCCGTTCGTAAAGCGGTATGCCGCGGTTGACGGCATCGAAGACGGCGACCGTGGTTCCGACATTCTGTACCACGCACCCGATATCCATCGGAAGGCCGCCGGAAGGGACCTCCCGGCCGGTTATCGCCCGGATCAACTGTTTTTCCCCGCCCTGGGGATATTTGGCGATCAACGTGCAGAGCCGTATTTCCCTCAATCGGGCATCATTGAGGAGCGAAGTTATCTTTTTTACGGCATCGGGTTTATTTTCTTCAATACCGATAAAACACTTTTTCGCGTTGAGAATTTTTTTAAGGATAAGAACACCTTCAATAAAATCCCCGGTCCGTTCGAGCATGAGCAGGTGATCGGCAGTCAGAAACGGTTCACACTCCGCACCGTTGATAATCAGAATATCGATCGGCTTATTACTCGGCGGAGAGAGTTTCACATGTGTAGGAAATCCGGCGCCGCCCATACCCACAACACCGGCAGCCTGTATCTGCTGAACAAGCTCCTGCGGAGCTGCGTCACGCCATGCCTTGATCGAGGCGGTAAAGGCGATCGTCTCATTTTTTTCATCATTTTCAATTTCTATTGAGACAATCTGTCTGCCCATCGGATGAGCGTACGGGCCGATCGAAAGCACGCTCCCCGACACCGACGAATGGACCGGCGATGAAACAAATCCCCCCGGTTCACCGAGAACCTGTCCGACCAGGACCCTGTCGCCACGCTTTACAACAGGTTTTGCCGGCGCGCCGATATGCTGGGAGAGCGGAATGATGACCTTTTTCGGTGCGGGAAACACCTCAATCGGCAGACGTTCGGTGCGGCTCTTGCTGTGCGGCGGATGAACGCCTCCGTTGAAAGTGTATCTTCTGGGCACGTTTTTCTCCTGAAACAGATTCGAGCAAACTGCTATGAAGTATGTTTCCACCATTCTGCGAAGAGAAAAAGAGTGGAGTAAAAACTACAAAGGGCCCGGACAACAGTCAAGTCAAACCTCTCCCGGCGGGATGCTGTCCGTACTCTCCCCGCCGAAGCGATGTATTTTAAGTGCATTCCCGGAATTTCCATCCTTAAAAAGGAAACCACGTTGGGAACGGCGTCGCAACCATCCACGGTGAAACTAATGATCGCTTTTCTCTATAATGAAAAGGCGCCGGTTGAGGGTATCCTCCGGAAACTCGATGAACGATTCGGTGAACGCCGGTTCAGTTTCGGACCGGTTCCGTTTTCGTGGACGGACTATTACCGGGAGGAAATGGGGGATGCGCTGCAGAAGTTCTATTTCACCTATCAAACCGGCATCGACCGGGACACGCTGCCCGCGATTAAAACCTTTACGAATGAACTGGAATACTCCTTTACCGATGGCCGGGGGAACCGCCGGGTGAATATCGATCCCGGCTACGTCGCCCGCGATAAGGTTGTTCTGGCGACGACAAAAGACTTCTATCATCGCATTTATCTGGCCGACGGGATTTTCGGCGAAGTGACGCTCCATTACCGGAAAGGAAAATTCCGCTATTTTTCGTGGACCTATCCGGATTTCAGAGATCCTGCGGTGATGCAGTTTCTTGAGCGGGTGCGGGCGCCGCTGGTGAAGGAACTGCGGGACGGGGGATAACCCTGCTTGTGAAACTGCCGGTCCCGAATTTTTTCAACGGCGCTCCCGGCGATCGTTCAAGACAGTCGAAGTAGTGAACATCGGCCCCGTTTGCCGTCAGCAGATCGATGAGAAAATAAAGCCCCAGCGGGTGCATCCACTCATCGTAGAGTTTGAAATCGGTGATGTAGGGGTTGCAGACTAGTACGTTGTAAGCTCGGAGCATGGGTGCTTCTTAAAGAGAGAATATGGGCATTGCTTCCATCAAACGATCATCCCTAAAAATAGATGAAACAACGATGAAATGAAATCCTCCCCCTGGCCCCGCGTTTCAATTATCACCGATGACGGACAGAGCGTACCGGCAATCGCACCGCTCATCATCTCCGCCAGCCGCGCAACCGACATCCCTGCCCTGTTCGGCGATTGGTTGCTCGACCGCCTGGCAAAAGGCCATATCCGCTGGACCAATCCCTTTAACGGCAAACCGCAGTTCGTTTCATTTGAAAATACCCGCCTCATCGTTTTCTGGTCGAAAAACCCCGCGCCGTTCCTTCCTCATCTTGACAAAATCGACAGGAAGGGCATCCGGTACTTTTTCCAGTTGACCGTCAACGACTACGAACGTGAACGGTTCGAACCGGGCATCCCGCAACTTGACAATAGAATCTCCGCGACCATCGACCTCGCCCATCGGATCGGTAAAGAGAAGCTGCTCTGGCGGTTTGACCCGCTCATCCTCACCGATACGCTGACCACGAAGCGTCTCCTGGAAAAAATCGAGCGTATCGGCGACCGGATCGCCCACGCGGTATCCCGCCTGACGGTGAGCTTCCTCACCCCCTACCGATCAGTACTGCGAAGAATGCTGCGAAGCGGTATCGATACGCTCAAGCCTTCAGCCGAAGCTGTCGAAAGTATGGGATCGGGACTTGCGGCGCTTGGAAAAAAGTGGGGAGTCGAAGTCGTAACCTGCTCGGAAAATGCCGATATGAGCGCGCACGGAATTTTACCGGGGAGCTGTATCGACCCGCTCTACATCGGGCGGGTCTTCAGTGAGGAACCGGCACTCATGCGCCTGATCGGCACCGCCCGGGACAACAATCTCTTCGAAGAACCGGCAGCAATCCGGCTCCGGCTCAAAGACCCGGGGCAACGTCCGCTCTGCGGGTGCATGATCAGCAAGGACATCGGAAGCTATGGTACCTGTACGCAGGGATGTATCTATTGTTACGCGCGGGGACGTACGACGCAGCACTGGATTCCTACCCAAAAAAGCTGATACTCTGGCTGATTTTCCGGCTGTGCGGCTCTACCGCTGCGACTATGCCTGAAGAGCCGAAATGTCCGCTATGGTGCTGTCGTGCCGCTTTATTGCTCCTCTTCAAACGGCTCTTCGGGAGCAGTCTCCTCTTCCTCGAATCCGGCATCGTCCGCCGCGGCGCCCCATTGCGGAATACTTGCCTTGGTAAATGGCCGCAGGTCTTTCTCATGATGGGTGAGCATGCTTCGCTCGGGTTTGCGTGTCGCACCCTTCGACTCGAGGAGTGTAACAGCCTTCAGCTGCGCTGCCCGGTAGGCATGGGCAAGGGCGGTTTCTTCGAACTGATCCAAGGCATTTATCTTCGCGCCATGACTGAGCAGCGTATCGATTGTTTTCACATCGCCCCTTTCGGCAGCAAGCATGAGCGGCGTTAAGCCGCGTACGTTTCCACGCGTATTCACGTCGGCGCCATGCTTGATGAGTGCCGTCACAACCGCGCCATGTCCATCCTCAATGGCGCGCATAAGCGGGGTGAATCCGGACGTATCGGCACTATTGACTTTCGCACCACGCTCGATGAGGAATTTGACGACGTCGTTGTATCCCCCCCATGCCGCTTCCAGAAGCGCGGTACGGCCGCTGGCATCGGCGTTATTGACATTCGCGCCTTCATCGATGAGTTTTTTCACCAGGGCAAGGTCCCCTTTTGCACTTGCACGAATAAGACTCATAGCTCCTCCCGTCATAGCTTCCTGAAAACTCATTGGCTGAACAATTCTGCTGCCGGGTAACCCTAGAACCGCCTGATTTCCGGCGGAAAACCGGGCGTTCGCAATAATACAACTGGAGAATAGGGTTAGGCAAGAGCTTTTTATACCTTCGACGATCAAGGTAAGTAAGTGTTACGGTACGGCTTGTATCACTGCCAGCCTATCGTTAAAGGGAGGGGTTCAAAATATTGTACAAAACGAAGTCAAATTACTACCGCCGGAGGCGGTAGCTTGTTTATGGGGCGGGCAAAGCCCGCGAAATAAACAAGACGAGCAGTATTGCTCGC